>NZ_JBEOYO010000016.1:17636-187914 GCF_040297125.1 Streptomyces sp. NPDC001868
AGCCGGGTGGCGGCCAGCGGGGTGCCGGGGGCGAGGGCCTCGTCGCCCAGGTAGCAGGCCGGGCGCACACCCCTGGGGCCCTGGGGGCTAGTCGATCGGGACCGCCTGGCCCGTGACCCTGGTGCGGGGGTCCTGGGGGGACACGTCGATCCGCAGGTCGCTGGGGCGGCCCATGTCCTCGCCCTGGCGGATCGTGACGGTGGTCGGGGCGGTGACCAGGCCGAGGGTGCGGAGGTACCCGCCGAAGGCCGCCGCCGCCGCGCCCGTCGCCGGGTCCTCCACGACACCGCCCACGGGGAACGGGTCCCGGGCGTGGAAGTGTCCCGGGGACTCGCGCCACACCAGGTGCACGGTCGTCCAGTCGTGGCGCCGCATCACCTCGGCGAGGCCCTCGAAGTCGTACTCCAGGTCCGCGAGACGGGCACGGGAGCCGGCGGCCAGGACCAGGTGGTCGTTGCCGCCGAAGGCCACGTGCGGCGGGAGGTCCGGGTCCAGGTCGTCGGGGGACCAGCCGAGGGTCTTGAGGGCCGCGTCCAGTTCGGGGGCCGTGGTGGGGCGGGAGCGGGTCGGCACGCTGGTGAGGGTGGCGCGGACCGTGCCGTCGGTGGCGTCGACCGTGGTGGCTACGGGGATCTCGCCCGCGAGGGTGTCGAGGAGGACCTCGCCGGGGCCCAGCCGCTCGGCGAGCGCCACGGCCAGGGCCACGGTCGCGTGCCCGCAGAAGGCCACCTCGGCGAGCGGGCTGAAGTAGCGCACCCGGAACCGTCGCGCGGACTCGTCGGCGGCGGTGACGAAGGCCGTCTCGGAGTAGCCCACCTCGGCGGCGATCGCCAGCATCGTCGCGTCGTCGAGCCCGGCGGCGTCGAGCACCACGCCGGCCGGGTTCCCGCCCGCCGGGTCGTGGGTGAAGGACGAGTAGCGCAGGGTTTCGGGGCGGGGGGTTGTGGGGTGGGGAGTCGTGGGGTGCGGGGTCTCGGTCATGGGTCCACGCTGTCATCGCGGGGCGATCGAGTCCAACGATTGGTTTCGATCCCATCCATCGGCGTACGGCATAGCCTGGGCCGGTGGACACCCGACTGCTGCACACCTTCACCACCCTCGCCCGGACCGGCAGCTTCACCGCCGCCGCGGCCGAGCTGCACCTCGCCCAGTCCACCGTGACCGTCCATATCCGCACCCTGGAACGGGAGTTGGACACCCGGCTCTTCGACCGGCTGCCCACGGGCACCCTGCTCACCGAGTCGGGCCGGCGGTTGCTCGAAGGGGCGGAGGAGGTCCTCGACGCCGTGGCCCGGCTGCGGGCGGGCGGGGGCGGGGGCGACGGGGACGGCGTCGTACGGGGACGGGTGCGGGTCGGCACCCCGGAGTCCCTGTGCGCGACCCGGCTGCCGGGCGTGATCGCGGCCCTGCGCACCCGCCATCCCGAGGTGGACGTCGACCTGCACGCGGCCGGTACGGCGGAGTGCGTCGCGGGGCTGCGGGCCGGGCGACTGGATCTGGCACTGCTGCTGGAGGACGAGGCCGACTTCCCGGATGTGACGACCGAACCGGTCGCGCGCGAGCCGCTCGCCCTCGTGTGTGCGCCCCGCCATCCGCTCGCGACGCGTCCCGGCACGGTCGGCTGGGCGCGGCTGGCCACGGAGACGTTCTTCCTGCTGGAGCAGGGGTGCTCGTACAGCGACGAGTTGGAGCGGCGGCTCCTCGCCGTGCCCGGGGCGAGTCCCCGGCTCACCCGGTTCGGCAGTGTGGACGCGGCGCGGTCGTGTGTCGCCGCCGGGCTGGGGCTGGCGTTGTTGCCGCTGACGACCGTGGAGGATTTTCTGGGGCAGGGGCGGTTGGCGCGGGTTCGGGGGCCGGGCTTCGATGACGTTTCCGTGCGGTTGGCCCGGCATCGGCGACGGTGGGTGGCGCCGGCTGCGGAGGTGTTCGCGCGGGAGCTGGTGGGGCAGTTGGGCGCCCAGTAGCTCGGGGGGTTCTGTGGGTTCGGCGGGTGCGGGTCGGTGGGGGCTGGTCGCGCAGTTCCCCGCGCCCCTGGAGAAGCAGGGGCTGCGCCCCTTGCTTCTCCAGGGCGGAGCCCCGGCTTCTCGGCCGCCCGTCCGACCCGTACCCGATGAGTCCTCCTGGCCCCTGGGACACTGACGCGATGCCGCCGACCGAGCAGCCGCAGTCACAGCAGCCGAAGCCGGAGCCGAAGCCGGGGCAGCCACAGTCACAGGCCGCTGCCCCCAGAAGCCCCCTGAACCCCATAACCGCCGACGCGCCCGAGGCGATCCCGCGCCCCCTGCTCACGCAGTCCTGGCTCGATCTGACCTTTGTGCACTGGGCCGTCGCGCCGGAGGTGGTGGCCGGGCTGCTGCCGGTGGGGACCGTGCCCGACACGTTGGACGGGGTGACGTATGTCGGGCTGGTCGCGTTCCGGATGCACAAGGTGGGGTGGCTGAGGCTGCCGGGTGTGCCGTATCTGGGGAGTTTTCCGGAGACCAATGTGCGGCTCTACTCGGTGGACGGGCACGGGCGGCGCGGGGTCGTCTTCCTTTCGCTCGACGCGTCGCGGCTGCTGCCGGTGGCGGTGGGGCGGATCGGTTTCCGGATGCCGTACCTGTGGTCCCGGATGGACATCGACACCAGGGGTGGTGGGGGCGGTGGCGTGGGTGACCTGGTCACCTACACCAGTTCCCGGCGGTGGCCCGGGCCGCGTGGGGCGCGGAGCCGGATCGTCGTGCGGGCGGGGGAGCGCATCGACGAACCGACCGGTCTCGAACACTTCCTCACCGCGCGCTGGGGCATGCACGGTGCGTTCTTCGGGCGCTCGGTGTTCCTGCCCAACGCCCATCCGCGCTGGCCGTTGCACCGGGCCGAGCTGGTGCGGTGCGAGGAGGACCTCGTGGTCGCGGCGGGGCTCCCGGCACCCGCCGGACCACCGGTCAGCGTCCTGTACTCACCCGGCGTCCCGGCCCGCTTCGGCCGCCCCGCCCGCCCGGCGGGCATCCCCACGCCCTGGCGTGCCGGTGGGCCGGGAGGGTGGCGGGGGCAGGGCGCCCAGGGCCTCCGGCGGGACGGTGTGGTCGAGGAGGTGGAGCGGCGCCGGGCGCACTCCGGCGGCTTCGGCGGCGTCCCAGTGGGCCAGGGCGCGGGGGAGGTCCACCAGACCGTGGATCAGGGGCAGTTCCGTACCCGAGGCGTGGGCGTGGAGGAGGGATTCCAGGCGGCAGGAGGCGAGGGTGCCGGGGAGGTGGAGTGCCAGATGCTGCTGGGGCCGGGGGGTGGCCTGGCCGGGGAGAGCGGTCGGGGCGGTGAAGGCGGTGAGGGCCGTGAGGGCGGCGGTCGGGAGGTCCGGTGACAGGTGGGTCTCGGTGGAGTCCAGGGCCAGCAGACCGCCTCCGACGATCAGTACGTCCTGCTCGCGCCGCATACGGTCCAGGGCCCGCGCGGTGTCGAAACAGTGCGGGAAGGAGTCGTCCACGACGATCGTGCCGGGCCGCAGCCGGTCGACGTCCAGCAGGGTCGTCGGGCCGCCGCTGACCGCCGTGACGATGACATCGGCCGTCCCGTAGACCTCGGCGGGCAGGGTCCGGGTGTCGGACGGCTCGACGACCTGTACGGCCATGGCGGGGTGCTCGGCCGACAGTTCGGTGGCGAGCCGGCGGAGGCGGGGGGCGCTGCCGGGGACGTCGCAGAGCAGGAGCCGGGCCGGGGGGTGGGGGCTGCGGGCCAGGAGCAGACGGAGCGACGATGTGCCGATGGAACCGCAGCCGACGACGGCGAGGGTGAGGTCGGCGAGGTCGCGGCCGGTCGCGTCGAGGGCCGTGCGGACGGTCTTGACCACGGCGACGGTCGTGGCCGCGTGGCCGGTGGTGAGGGTGGCGGTGAGAGGCGTGGGGTGGGGGGCGGGGTGGGGTGTGGCGAGGGCCGTGGCGAGGTCCGTGGTCGTCGCGGAGGCCGCGCGCAGGACGTCGTAGCCGTAGCCGGTGAGGGACGGGATCATGCCGGCCAGCGAGACGCAGCGCGCGCCGAGGGACGCGGCGTGCGCCACGGCCTGTGCGGTGTGGGTGGGGAGGTCGCCGGTGGGGAGCGCGCCGGTCAGCTCATCGGCGAAGAGGGGGAGCGACACGAAGCCCGACCTGCCGAGGGGCGTGGTGATGCTCTCCAGGAGCCTGGCCCGGCCGTCCGGGAAGAGCAGGCCACGCATCGCCTCACGGCTCGGCGCCGCGTCCGGGGGGAGTCCGGCGAAGGCGGCGAGGTGGTGCGGGGCGGGGAGGTAGCCGATGAGGGCGGCGTCGAGGGGTGGGGTGGTGGGGGTGCGTTTCTCGTGCGGTGCCTGTCTCAGCTGTCGGCTCAACTCCCCTGCGAAAGACGCGAGTTCGTCGGGCGTGACGGCGGTCGCCGACGCGCGTGCCGTGATGTGCAGGCCCTCGCCGTTCGGGGTGGGGCGTACGGCGAGGAAGACGTCGGTGCCCAGGGGCGGTGGGGCGAGTTCGGTGTCGGCGTCGTCGGGCCGGAGGGTCAGGGGGGTGTCCGGGGGTGCGCCGAGGGCGGTGAAGTCGAGGAAGGTGAAGAAGAACTGGGCGGTACGGGGGAGGCCTTGGGGCGTACGGAGGTCCAGGGGGCCGGCGGTGCGGGCCGCGGTCGACTCCATGGCGATACGGCGGAGGTCCTCGGCGAAGTCGGGGGGCGCCACGAGTCGGTCTCCGGACTTGGACTCGGACTCGGAGTGGGAGTCGGAGTGGGAGTGGGAGTGGGGCTCGGGGGCAGGGCGTAGGGCCACTGCCTCCGCGAACGGGCCGAAGACTCCGTGTGTGTCCCGGGTGGTCTCGTCCCTGCCGGTGACGGCCAGGCCGAGGACCAGGTCGCGGCGGCCGGTGAGGGTGGTGAGGGCGCGGTAGTACGCGGTGAGGACCGGGGCGTGGAGCGTGGTGCCGGCGGTCCGGGCGAGGCGGCGCAGGGCGTGGGTGCGGTCGGCGTCGAGGGTGAGGGTGGTGGTGTGGAAGGCGGGGGCGCTGCCGCCCGGGTGGGGTGTGCGGAGGACGGGTGGGGTGTAGGGGGTGTGGTGGCGGGCGCGGTACGCCTCGGCCTCCGGGGACGTGGGTTGCTGGGCCCCCGTGGAGCGGTGGAGCGCGTGCTCGCGGAAGGTGGAGCGCGGGGGTTCCAGACCGTGGGGGAGGCCGCGTGCGAAACGGCCGTACACGGTGAGGAGTTCGCGGGTGAGGAGGGCCGCGCTGTAGCCGTCGCCGATGAGGTGGTGGGCGTGGACGAGGAGGACGTGGTCGTCCGGCGCGAGGGTGAACAGGCGGAGGCGGAGCAGGGGCCAGGCCCAGGGCTCGAAGCGGCGGCCCGCCTCCTGCGCGACCCGCTGTTCCAGCAGGTCGGGGTGGGCGAGGGTCTCCGTCTCGACGGGGAGGCGCAGCGAGGCCGGGAGTTCCTGCTGCACGGGTGGGCGGGCGCCCGCCGGGAAGACCGTGCGGAGCATGGGGTGCCGGGCCATGAGGACGTCCACGGCGCGCTGGAACAGGTCCGGGTCCAGGGGGCCTTGGACCCGGAAGCGGGCCAGCCAGGCGGGGTTGGCGACGGGGGTACCGGATGTGCCGGGCGCGCCGGTAGTGCCGGATGCGAGGGCGTCGGCGAGGAGGAAGCCCTGTTGGGAGGGGGTGAGGGGATAGGGGGTGAGGAGGTCTTCGGTGGTCCGGCGGCTCTCGGGTGGAGCGGTGATGGCGGGGGTGGAGGGCGTGGTGGGTGCGGCGGGTGTGGTGTCGATGGCTGTCGCCAGGGCCGTCAGCGTGCGGTGTGTGTAGACGGCGGTCGGGCGGGGGAGGGTCGGGCGTTCGTGGCGTAGGCGGGAGAACAGTTCCAGCACGGTGATGGAGTCGCCGCCGAGCGCGAAGAAGTCGTCCTGGCGGCTGATCTCGGACTCCGGTACGTCCAGCAGCGCGGACCAGGTGCGCGCCAGCAGGAGTTCGGTCGGGGTGGCGGGAGGTGTGTGCGGAGGGCCGCCGGGTGTGTGCGGGGGTTCGGCGGGCGTGGCTTCGAGGGACGTGGCTTCGCCGGGGGGAGCGAGGCGGTTGCGGTCGATCTTGCCCGTGCCGGTCAGGGGGAGGGCCGGAAGGGAGTGGACGCGGGCGGGGAGCATGTACGGGGGGAGGGTGCGGGCGAGGAAGGCGCGCACCTCGCGGGGGTCGAGCGTGTGGGCGGCGTGGGGGGCGAGTTCGCGGTGGTCGCGTTCGCGGGGGTCCGGGGTCGGCGCGCCGGTCCGGGGTTCGACGTACGCCTCCAGCCGTCCGTCGCGCAGCAGTACGGCCGCGCGGCTCACGCTCGGGTGGGTGAGCAGGGCGGCCTCGATCTCGCCGAGTTCCACGCGGTGGCCCCGGACCTTGACCTGGTCGTCGAGCCGGCCCAGGAACTCCAGCACCCCGTCGGCCGTACGGCGGACGCGGTCGCCGCTGCGGTACCAGCGGCGACCGTCCCGTTCGGTGAAGGCGGCGGCCGTGAGGTGGGGGTCGCCGAGGTAGCCGGGGGTGAGACCGGTGCCGGCGATGAGGAGTTCGCCGGGTTCGCCGGGGGCGCGTTCGTGTCCGTCCTCGCCGATCACGGCCAGTTCGGTGCCGGAGATCGGGCGGCCGATGGGGAGGTGGCGTACGTCGTCGGCCGGGCGGGTGTCGATGATGTGGCAGGTGGCGTTGATGGTGGCCTCGGTGGGGCCGTAGAGGTTGGCGATCCGGTGGTGCCCGGTGCCGGGCTTCAGCAGGTCGAACCAGCGGCGGACATGGGCCGCGGGCAGGGCCTCGCCGCCCACGTGGACCCAGCGCAGGGCGGAGAGGTCGGGGGGTGTGCCGTTCTGGCGGGCGGTGCGTTCCTCGGCGGCGGTCAGCAGGCGTTCCCACAGGGTCGGGACCGAGCTCCACACCGTGATCCGGTCCGCCACGACACGGTCGAGCAGGGCCTCGGGGTCGCGCAGCAGATCGCGGGAGAGGGTGTGCACGGTGGCGCCGACCAGCAGCGGGGCCAGCAACTGCCGTACGGAGGCGTCGAAACAGACCGAAGCGGTCTGCGCCAGCCGGTCGCCGGGGCCGTAGCCGAAGGTGGCCAGGGACCAGTCGAGGTAGTTCGTCATCGACCGGTGGGTGATGGGGACGGCCTTGGGGCGGCCCGTCGAGCCGGAGGTGAAGATGACGTAGGCGATGGCTTCGGGGTCGGCATGGGGAACGGCGTAGGGGTCGGTTCCGGGGTCGGTTTCGGGAGCGGTTTCGGGGTCGGTTTCGGGGGCGAGGGTGCCGCTCTCCGGGACGGTCGTCGGTGGGGTGGCGGCCGGTTCGGACACCTGGACCGGGGTGACGCCGTCCAGGCCGGTGGCCGCCTCGTGGGTCGCCCGGTCGCAGACCAGTACGCGCACTCCCGTACGGGACAGCTGATCCCGGTGCCGGGCGGTGGGGTGGGTGGCGTCCAGCGGCACCCAGCCGGCGCCCGCCCGCAGGATGCCGACGACTCCGGTGACCGTGTCCGTGCCGCCGGGTTCGGTGAGGAGTCCGACGAGGTCGCCGGGGCGTACGCCGTGGGCGCGCAGGCGGGTGGCGAGGGTGGCGGAGGCGGTGTCGAGAGCGGCGTAGGTGAGTGTCGTCCGCCGGCCGTCGGTTTCGCCGGTGTCGACGGCGATGGCGTGGGGGGTGGTGCGGAACCGGGTGAGTAGGCGGGGCACGATTCCGTCGTGGGTGACGTGGGGTGTGGCGGGGGGTGCCTCAGGGGTGAGGGGCGCCTCAGGGGGTGGGGGTGTCGTGCTTGGGCGGGTGCGGGTTCGTTGTGGCTGGTCGCGCAGTTCCCCGCGCCCCTGTAGGGCCTTCGGCCCTCCGAGGGGCTGCTCATCTCCCTGTAGGGCAGCGGCGGCGCGGAGTTCCGTGACGTACTCGTCGGCGAGGCGGCGTACCGTCTCGGGGCGGAAGAGCCGGGCCGGGTAGTTCCATGAGAGGCGCAGGGCGGCGTCGGCCTCCCAGCAGAGGAGGCCGAGGCGGGTGGCGGCGGAGGCCGTGGCCGCGGCTGTCGGGGTGACGGTGACCGGCCAGTCGGGGCCGTGGACCACCGGGAAACGGGCGAAGCTGAATCCCGCCTCGGCCGCCGTGCGCGGCGCCGGGCCGGTGGCGGGGCGTACCTCGGACAGCAGTCGGGCGAAGTCGGTGCTGCTCAGGGTCGCGTGGGCCTCGGCCTCGCCCCAGATCCGCCGCAGCCGTTCGGCGAGCGCGGTGACCGGTTCGTCGGGGGTGACGTCCACGAACACCGGCAGGGTGTCGGCCAGCGGACCCACCAGCCGGTCTATGCCCGGGACCGGCAACTCCCGCCGGGCCCGCGCCACATTGACCGCCACGGCCTCGCGTCCGCTCCACCGAGCCAGACAGCGCCCGTACACCGCCAGCAGCAGATGGAACAACGAGACCCCGTGCCGCGCGGCCGTCTCGCGGAGGGCGGTGGTCAGGGCCTCGTCGATGCCGGTGCGGTGGTGGGTGAGGGGTGGGGTGGGGGGTGCCTCGGGGTCGCCGTCGTAGGGGAGGGAGGGGGCGGGGGTGGTGTGCTCGGCCAGGCGGGCGCGCCAGTACCGCTGGTCGTCCGTGTAAGCCGGGGAGCGGCGCTCGGCGGTCAGGGCGGCCGCGTAGTCGGTGAACTCGGCCTGGAGGGTGGGGAGCTGAGGGGGTTCCACGCCGTGTGCCAGGGCCGTGTAGAGCGACCAGAGTTCCTCGGCGAGGAGCTTGAGGCTGAAGCCGTCGGCGGCGGCGTGGTGGACGACCAGGAGCAGGTGGGCGAGGTGGGCGCCGTCGCGGTCGTGTTCGTGGTCGCGGGCTCGGTCGTGGACGAGGACGGCTCGTACGGGGTCCTCTGTCGTCAGGTCGAACGGGCGGTTGCAGAGGGCCTGTTCGAGGTGTTCCAACCTTTCCAGCTGCTGCGGATCGTGCGGTTCCGGGACCTCGTGGACCTCCTGGAACTCGTGGACCTCGTACCAGCGGGGTGGGGTGTCCACGGGCCCGGCGGGGGTCGCGTACTGGCGCGGGCGGGTGCCGTCGTCGCCGGTGAACCGCAGCCGCAGCATGGGGTGGCGGGCGGCGAGGTGGGCGAGTGCGTGGCCGAGGAGGGTGGTGTCGAGGGGGCCGCTGATGGTTTGGCGTACGTAGCCGTAGGCGGTGGTGCCCTCGTGGAGGGTTTCGGTGGTGTGGAAGGCGAGTTGGAGGGGGGTGAGGGGGTGGGGGGCTCCGGCCGAGGTCGTGGGTGGGGCCGGCTGCGTCGCTTGTGACACCGGTGTGTCGGTGGCCAGGTGGGTGGCCAGTTCGCCGATCGTGCGGTGTTCGAAGAGGAGGGTGGCCGGGAGGGGGCGGCCGAGTTCGCGTTCCAGGCGGCGGGCGAGGTCGACGGCGCTGAGGGAGTCCAGGCCGAGGGTGAGGAACGGTTCGTCGGCGCCTATGTCCTGGGGGGAGCGGTGCAGGGCGTCCGCGAGGAGGTGGCGGATGAGGGTGGTGATGTGGGCGGGCGCCTCAGGGCTCGGGAGGGGTTGTTCGCTGGCGGCTGCGGGTGGGTTGTGGCTGGTCGCGCCGTTCCCCGCGCCCCTGGAGGGCCTGCGGCCCTCGACGGGGCGGCCCTCGCTTGGCTCGGGAGCTGTGGCGGTCGTGCCCGTCAGCAGTATGTGTGCCGCGTCCAGGGTGATCGCCGTGTGGAGGCCTGCGAGGGTGGCCTGGGCGGTCATGGGGGCGAGGCCGTGGGGGTGGAGGCGGGTGTGGGGGGTGGCTCCGCTTGTCAGGCCTGTGTCGGTGACGGGGCCCAGGGCGATGGACTGCCAGGGGCGGCCGGCGGCGCGTTGGGCGGTGGCGAAGGCGTCGAGGAAGGAGTTGGCGGCGGCGTAGTCGCCGAGGGCGCCGGCGAGGCCGGGCAGTACGGCGGAGACGGACGAGAAGGCGACGCACACGGCGTTCTCGTGGCCGTGCCGGCGCAGGGCCTCGGCCAGGAGGGTCGTGCCGCGCACCTTCGCGGCGAGTACGGCCTCGATCTCGTCGTCCCGCTTGGCGCGCAGGCTGCCGGGGCTTGCCGTACCCGCCGCGTGGAACACCGCGTCCAGGGGCGGCAGTCCGGCGACGAGTTCGTCGATGTCGGCCGCGTCGGTGATGTCGGCCGCCTGGTAGCGGGCACGGGCGCCGAGGGCCCGCAGGTCGGCGAGCAGGGCGCGGGGCGGGGTGGCCGTACGGCTGGTGAGGACCAGGGTGGGGGTGCCGCGTTCCGCGAGGTCACGGGCGAGCGCGGAGCCGAGGCCGCCCGCGCCGCCGGTGATCAGGTAGGTGCCGTTCAGGGGGAGTGGGGTGGGGGAGGAGGGCGGAGGGGTGGGGGGCACGGCCGTACGGGCGAGTCGGCGGCCCGCCCGCCAGGCGACGGTGCCGGCCGCGCTGGGGGTGGGAGGGGCGACGGTGCCCAACTCCCGTATAAGTGCGTCGAGTTGTGTGTCGAGCGGGTCCTCGGCTGACAGGTCGACGCTCAGGGAGGAGAGCCCCGGGAGTTCCTCGGGGAGGGCCAGGGCGAAACCGTGCAGGAGGGCCTGTGCGGGGCGGGGGCGGGGCGCGGAGTCGTCGTCGCCGGTGCTGTACGCGTTCTCCGTGACGAGCAGCAGGCGGGTGGGGGTCGTGCCGAGCGAGGGCAGCAGCTCGCGGAGGGCGGCGACGGCAACGGTGGTGGCGGTGGTGGTGCGAATCTCCGGCTCCGGCTTCGCCACCGGCGTCGGCTCCAGGTCCGGCTCCGCGCCCGTGGCGTCATCGGCCGCGAACCACAGCACGGCTTCCGCTTCCGCCTGGGCCTCGGACCGGCCCGGCTCCGGCATCGGCCCCAGCACCGTCACTCCGCGCCCGGTGAGCCGGTCGTGGAGGGCCTGGCGGAGCGGTGTGTCGGCGCCGGTCAGGCGTACGACACGGGGCCCGGGGGCGACGGTCAGCGGGGCGTCGTGCCAGAGGAGGGGCCGGGGGGTGGGTATGCCGTCGGACGAGGAGGACGGCGTACGCGGCGCGGATGCCGTACCGGGCGTACCGAGCGTTGTGGGCGTAGTGGGGGCACTGGGCGTACCGGGCGCGGGTGTCCTGTCGAGGCGTTCCGGCCAGTAGTGGGCGCGCTGGAACGGGTACGTGGGGACGGGCACCCGTCGCCGTGTCCCGCTCCGGGCAGGAGCCGTCGGGGACAGCCGGGCCCCGAGGGTCCAGAGCCGGCCCACGGTTTCGAGCAACGCCGCTGCTCCGGAGCCCGACTCCCGGCCGTCCGAGGCGGCGGGCAGCGCGGGCAGGACCGTCACCTCGGACGGTGTGATGCCGGAAGACGACGCGGCGGCCGTCGCGTGGATCGGGGCGGAGAGGGAGGCGCCGGGGCCGAGTTCGACGAACGTGTCGTAGCCCTCGTCGAGGAGCCGGGCGACGGCGGTGCCGAAGCGGACGGGGCGGATCGCGTGGGCGCGCCAGTAGCCGGTGTCGGGGGTGACGTCGGGGTCGGTGCCGGGGGTCAGGTCGGGGTTCCACCGGCCGGTGACGGTGCTCAGCATCGGGACGGTGGCCGGGTGGACGGTCAGGGCCTTCGCCGCGTTGTGGAGGGGGTCGAGGACGGGGTTCAGCATCGGGGAGTGGAAGGCGTGCGAGACCCGGAGGCGGCGGGCGGCCACGCCCCGCGCGGTGAGGGCCGCGACCGCCCGGTCGACGGCCTCCGCCTCGCCCGCCAGCACCACCTGCGTGGGTGAGTTGACGGCGGCCAGGCAGAGCGTGCCCTCGGACTCGGCGATCACGGCGGCGACGGTGTCCTCGTCACCCCGTACGGCCGCCATGGCGCCGGGCGCGACGAGCCCGCCGACCAGACGCCCGCGCTCGGCGGCGAAGCCGACCGCCTCGGCCGGGGTCAGGGCCCCGGCGACACACGCGGCGGTGATCTCGCCGACGCTGTGCCCCACGACCGCGTCCGGCGTCACCCCCCACGCCGCCAACTGCCCGGCCAACGCCACTCCGAACGCCACCAGCAGCGGCTGCGTCACCTCCGTCCGGGCCAGGTCGGCGGGGTCGGCGTCCTCGTCCAGACACCAGGCGGCCAGACCGCGACCGCGAACCGGCCCGGTGAGGGACGAGACCTCGTCCAGCACGTCACGGAACACGGGCGCGGAGTGGTACAACCCCCTTCCGAGACCGGGCCGTTGGGCCCCTTGGCCGGGCAGGACGAACACGGTACGGGGCCGGGCGCGTACGGGCCCGGTCGCCGCGGAACTCACTGAACCCGCGGAACCGGTGGAACCCGCGGAACTCACTGAACCCGTGGAACTCGCAGAACCAGGCCTCCCGCCCGCTTCGAGTTCGAGCCGCTCCGCGAGGCTGCCGTCGCCCCCACGCCCACCCCCACCCCTGCCCTCCGTCACGACGGCCAGCCGGTACGGCCCCTCGTCCCGGGCGGTGTTGACGGTGGCGCAGACGTCGCCCTCGTCCAGTTCGGGGTGGGCCCGCAGATGCGCGGCCAGCTCGGCGGCGGCGACGCGCAGGGCGTCGGCGGTACGGGCGGACAGGGTCAGGAGGTGAGGGCCGTCGGTGGCCGGGGGCGCCCCGGTCGCGTCGGCGCCCCGCGCCCCCGCCGTCCCCCTCGCCTCTCTCGGCGCCTCCTCCAGCACCGCGTGGGCGTTGGTGCCGCCGAAGCCGAAGGAGTTGACGCCGGCGGTGAGGGGGCGCCCCTCCGTGCCGGTCCATTCCTCGTACTCGGTGACCAGACGGAAGCCGGGGGCGGTGTCCGCGAGGAAGGGGGCCGGCGGGGTGGAGCCGGGGGAGGGCGGGAGACGGCGGTGGGAGAGGGCGAGGGCGACCTTGACGAGGGCGGGCATACCGGCCGCGTTGAGGAGGTGCCCGACGTTCGTCTTGACCGAGCCGAGCCGGCGCGGGCCGCCGTCGGCGCGGGGCGGGAACGCCTGCCCGAGGGACCGCGCCTCGACGGGGTCGCCTATCGGCGTACCCGTGCCGTGCGCCTCGACGTAGGACACGTCGGCCGGGTCGACGCCGCACTCCGCGTACGCCCGGGCGATCACCTCGCGCTGTCCGCGCGGGGTGGGGGCGAGGAGGCCGAGCGAGCGGCCGTCGTTGTTCACCGCCGTACCGCGTACGAGGGCGAGGACCGGGTCGTCTGCGGTGCGGGCGTCGTCGAGGCGGGCGAGGACGAGGGCGGCGCCGCCCTCGCCCGGTACGAAGCCGTCCGCGTCGGCGGCGAACGCGCGGCACCGGCCGCTCGGCGACAGGGCGCCCGTGGCGTCGAGGAGGCGGTGGCCGGTCGGGGTCAGGCCCAGGTTGACGCCGCCGACGACCGCGAGGTCGCACTCGCCGGACAGCAGGCTGCGGCGGGCCAGATGCAGGGCGACGAGGGCGGAGGAGCAGGCGGTGTCGACGGCCAGGGCGGGGCCGTTCAGGTCCAGGACCTGGGAGACGCGGGCGGCGATCAGGTTGGGGAGGTTGCCGGTGAGGGCGGCCGGGTGGCGGGCGAGGTCCCCGTCGGCGGCCTCGGCGAGGATCTCGCGGTATCCGCTGTCCCCGGCCGCCGCGAACACCCCGACCCGGCGGCCGGCCCGCCGGGGCCCCGCGTACCCGGCCCGCTCCAGCGCCTCATGGGCCAGCTCCAGAAAGACCCGCGCCTGCGGATCGGTGGCCCGCGCCTCCGAGTCGTCCATCCCGAAGAACCCGGCATCGAACGCCCCGGGCTCGGCCAGCCCGCCGACGGCCCCACCCCCACCGACGAGCAACTCCCAAAACCCCTCAGGAGTCCCAACCCCGGGAAACCGACAGGCGACGGAGAGAACAGCAAGCACACCCGCCCCCTGAGACAGGGCCGCAGGCCCGTCCTCAGGGGCGCGGGGAACTGCGCGACCAGCCACAACGCACCCGCAGTCGCCCTCAGACACCTCCCCCCGAGCTATGAGGCGCCCACCCACACCACCATCCGCACCCACCCCCTGAGACAGGGCCGCAGGCCCGTCTTCAGGGGCGCGGGGAACTGCGCGACCAGCCACAACGCACCCGCAGTCGCCCCCAGCCCGCTCCCCCCGCCCCAATAGGCGCCCCTCCCGCAAAACCCCCCACACATACCCGGCCAACCCCACCACCGTGTCGTGATCCCGCAGAACCCCCGGCTCCACAGTCACCCCGAGCACGTCCTCCAACCCGGCCAGCACAGCCATCGCCTTGAGCGAGGACCCCCCGAGGTCGAAGAACCGCTCCCGAACCCCCACCTCGGCCACGGGCACCCCCAACACCCGCGCCCACACCCCCCGCACCCCCTCCTGAACCTCCCGCAACGACCGGGGAACACCCTCTTCCTCGACGCCAACGCCAACGCCAACGCCGACGCCAACGGCCACCGCACGCGGGACATCCCCCCACCGCTCCTCGACCCCCGCGTACCCCCCGGCCTCGAACCGCCCCCGCAGCACCCCCCGCCGCAGCTTCCCGCTGGTCGTCCGGGCGAAGCCCCCCGGCGGCAACGGCAGCACCCGTACGTCGTCGTGCCCGAGAACCTCCCGCAGCCGCCCCGCGGCGGCCCGCAGCACCGGAGCCGCGACCGAGGGCTCCGGCCGAGCCCACTGCACGAAGGCGACGACCCGCTCACCCCCGTCCTCCGGATCGGTGGACCCCACGACCGCCACGGCCCCCGGCGGCAGCCCCGGCGTCGCGGCGACGGTCTCCTCCAGGTCGGACGCGTGGAACGTACGGCCGTTGACGAACACCACGTCCTTGTGGCGCCCGGTGACACACAGCCGCCCGCCCCGCAGGAACCCGACGTCACCGGTACGCAGCCAGCCGTCACCCCCGAACGCCTCCGCGCTCGCCCCGGGCGCCCGGTGGTACCCCCGCCCCAACTGCGGCCCCCGCACCTCCACATGCCCGACCCGCAGATCCCCCAACAGGCCCCCGGAATCACCGGTGACGCGGACCTCGCACCCCTCCACCGGCCGCCCCAGATCCATCAACTCCACGGCGTGCGGCCCCGGTTCGGTCTCCTCCACCCGCCCCCGGCCGAGCGCGGCCCGGTCCAGGACCAGCGGCACCGCCGTCTCGCCCAGCGGCGGTACGGTCACCGCGAGCGTGGCCTCGGCCAGCCCGTACACCGGCAGCGGGGCGCGCGGGTCCAGCCCCGCCGGAGCCGTGAGGGCCGTGAACTCCCGCCAGACACGCGGAGCGATGGGCTCGGCGCCGACGAGCAGCAGGCGTACGCGGCCGAGGTCGAGGCCGGTGAGCGCGGTGGCCGGGACGCGGCGTACCGCGAGGGCGAGCGCGAAGTTCGCGGCCGAGAGGAGGGTCGCGCGGTGGCGGGCGGCGGCCTCGAACCACAGGGCGGGCCGCTTCGCGAAGGACAGCGGCTCGATCCGTATCTGCTTCAGGCGGGCGGCCATGGGGACGAGATGCGTGCCGATGAGCCCCATGTCGTGGAAGTACGGCATCCAGGTCGCGATCACGTCGTCCTCGGTGATCGCCATCGCGGTACGGATCTGGCGCAGGTTGGCGAGGACACCGGCGTGGGTCAGCTCCACGCCCTTGGGTGCGCCGGTGCTGCCGGAGGAGAACTGGAGGAAGGCGATGTCCTGCGGGTCGGGCTGGGCGAGGTGCCGCAGCGGGCGCCCGCGACGGAGCTCGTCGAGCCTCAACACCCGTACATCACGGGCGAGTTCATGCTCGGGTTCGTCGCTCGCCCCCGTCACCACGGCGGCCGTGGTCTCGTCCACCACGACGGGCGGGCGGCCCAGCAGCTCCCACACCGGGCCGATGCGGCGCGGCTCCGGGGCGAGCGGGACGGGTATCGCCCCGGCCGCCAGCGCGCCCCAGAACATGGGCTGAAAGGCGTCGCCCCGGTCGGCGACCAGCGGCAGCGGGGTGCCCGGTGTCACGCCCGCCGCGAGCAGGCCGCCCGCCACGCGCAGGGCGTCGTCGTGGAGTTCGGCGAAGGTGACCGTGTGCTCGCCGCCGTCCCCCCGGACATGCACGACGGTCTGGCCGGGCGCCTCCCGCACCGCCCCGAGCAGCACATCCAGCAACGTCGACGCCGCCGCGCCGTTCACACCCACCCGTGATCTCTCCACCGTGCGGACCCTACAAGCCGGTCCGCACAGAGCGCCGTCGCCGCCGGATGCCCGTGTGTCCGGGCCCGCCACCGGACGCCCGCCTGATCGGGGCCTGACGCCCGCGTGCCCGGGCCCGCCGTCGGCCCCCCGCCTAAGTCCAGCTGTGGGCCACGTCCACCACCAGCCGGTCGGGCAGTTGCAGCACCCGGAACGGCAGCCGGGCGCGGACGCCGAGGCCGATCTGGGTCTCGCCCTCGAAGCTGCCGGCGAAGCGGGTGTCACGGAAGGTGCGGTAGCCGGAGATGTTCACGCCGGGCAGGGGCTTGCCCACCTTGCCCGGGTAGACGACCCCGCCCGTCTCGGGGTCGTAGCTCGGCGCGGCGACCCGGATCTCGAGGATGGCCCCGCCGGTCACCGGGATGGGGTCGCCGGAGCCGGACTGGTGGAGGCGGTCGACGTACTGGACCCAGTAGCCGAGGCGGTCGCCGCCGCCGGGGACGTCGAGCACGATGCGGTCGAAGCAGTCGTGCCGGCCGGTCCTGATGTCCGACAGCGGCACCGCGCCGCTGTCGGGGCTGCCCTTGACGCCACTGCCCCAGCCCGTGGGACAGGCCGCCGCGGCCCGCGCGGCACCCCCCGGCGCGGCACTCGCGGTGATCGCCGTCGTCGCTATCGCGGTCCCCGCGAGCGCGAGCGCCAGGACCGTCGCTCCGATTCGTCGCATGCCGTCCCCCTTGTTCACACAACGCTTCTGTAGCGCTGGTATCGGATGAGACGACCGCTTATGGCGGAAGGTTGTACTCCGGAGCCGTCTACTTCTGGGCCACGGGCGTCGGTGAGCCGTTGCGGTCCGGGTGGCGGCGGCGGGCCGTGGGGGTGGGGGAGGGGACCTTGTGGAGCAGGGGCGCGGCGGCGGACCTCCCGGGGCCGGACCCGGAGCCGGAGCCGGACCCGGGGCCGGGCGGACGGCTCACGTATTGGCTGTGCAGGCTGTCGTCGATCCGCCAGAGGATGCCCGTCGTCCGGCCCGTCGGCGCCGCCGCGTCGAGTTTGGCGGTGAAGGAGGCCAGCCGGTCGTAGAGGGTCCTGGCGCGGGCCCCGGTGGCGGTGAGCTCCGACCCCGCGGCCTCGCGCAGGGCGTCGAGGACGAGGACCAGGTTGTGGCCGGAGAGCTGCACGTCCTGCATCCCGCCGTCCCCCTTGGTGACCCGGCCCGGCGGCAGATTGGGGTCGGCGGTGAAGTGCGCCGCCCTCGTCGCGGTCGGGCCGACACGGTCGTACGGGTCGCGTGTGCTCTGGGTCCAGCCGGGCTCCCACACGCCGAACGCCGTACGGGCCAGGAAGGTCCAGGTGTCCTCGTGGCAGCGCAGGGTGAGGTACGAGACGCCGGCCGCGCGCTGGAGCGTGCCGTTGTGCTGTTCGAGGGCGACCCGGTTCGCGGCGAGGGCGGCCTGGAGGACCACCCGGTCCTCCTCCCGCCAGCGCCGCTCCTGCTCACCGCGCTGTGCCTTCAGATCCCGTTTGAGCTGCTGGTTCTTCGCGTACTGCTCGACGAACGTCTTGGCCAACGTCTTGAACATGGTGAACATGGCGCCTGCTGGGGTCGGGCCGGACATGCGGGTGTCGCGACATCCTGGTGTCGCAGCGGCCCAACGACGCTCGGCAGATCTTGGTCACGCCGACCGTCCTATTTATGTATCAATGGCCAGGCTTCCCCGCCTCCGGCTTCCCCGCCTCCGGCCGGCCCTCCTCCGGCCGCTCCTGCCCCGGCCGTTCCTGCCCCGACCGCCCCGCCCTCGACCGCATCAGCGGCTGGATGCGCGTGCCGAAGTTCTCCAGGCCGGCCAGGAAGTCGTCGAAGACCAGCATGATCCCCTTGGTGCCGGCGACCTCGGCCACCTCGTCGAGCATCCTCGCGACGCTCTCGTAGGAGCCGACCAGCGTGCCCATGTTGAAGTTGACCGCGCCCTCGGGCAGGACGATCGTGCGGGCGGTGGAGGAGTCGTCGGCCGTGGTGTCCGACGCCGACTCGCCGGCCATGTACGCCAACGCCGCGTGGTCCGCGTGGTCGTGGTAGTCCCGCCACTTCGCCCGCGCGGCCTCGTCCGTCTCGTCGGCGATCACCATGAACAGGGAGAGGGCACCCACATCGCGCCCGGTCCGCTCCGCCGCCTCGACCAGCGTGGCCGTGGAACCGGCGAGGGCGAGCGGGGTGTTGACACCGCTGCCCAGGATGAAGCTGTAGTCGGCGTGCTCGGCGGCGAAACGCATCCCCGTACCGCTCTGGCCGGCGGCGACGATGTCGATGTGGCCGTCCGCCGGGCGCGGGGACAGCACGCAGTCGTCCATCTCGTAGAACTCGCCCTTGAAGTTGCTGACCCCTTCGGTCCACAACTCCCGCATGACGGTGACGTATTCGGCGGCGCGGGCATAGCGGTTGCCGAAGTGCTCCTCGCCCGGCCACAGGCCCATCTGGGAGTACTCGCCGGGCGCCCAGCCGGTGACGATGTTGACGCCGAAGCGCCCGGGGGCGATCGAGTCGACGGTCACCGCCATGCGCGCGACGATCGCCGGGGGCAGCGCGAGGATCGGGGTGGAGGCGTACAGCCTGATGCGTTCGGTGACGGCGGCCAGGCCCGCCATCAGCGTGAACGACTCCAGGTTGTGGTCCCAGAACTCGGTCTCGCCGCCGAAGCCCTTGAGCTTGATCATGGACAGGGCGAAGTCGAGACCGTGCTCCTCGGCCTTCCGCACGATCGCCTTGTTCAGTTCGAAGCTGGGGGCGTACTGCGGCGAACTCTTCGATATGAGCCAGCCGTTGTTGCCGATGGGGATGAATACGCCGATGTCCATGACGCCCATGATCCACGATCCGTCCGTCAACTCGCCCTGGAACATGTGTTGTTGATGTGACGACCGGTTGTCGGGGGCGACATGGGGACGGCACGGGGGAGCCACTGTGGAATTACTGTGGCGGACTGCCTTACGTGTGAGTAGAACGTTAGGGTCAGCCGTATGAACGCTCGGCTGGCCCTGCTCAGCACGGTGGATCCCGGCATCGCGGAGAGCGAGGTCTTCCGGCTGGCACTCCAGCACGCGGTCGGCGAACTCGGCGCCCTCGGGGGAATGGTCCACCTGAGGGGCCCCATGTCCGCCCTGCGTCTGGTGTCGGTGACCGGCCTCCCGCCCGCCCTCACCCGCCCCTGGGAGATCATCGACCAGGAGGGCCCGCTGCCCCCGGCCCGCGCCCTGCACCGGGGCAGCGGAGTGTGGCAGCCGCTGGGCTCCATGGCCCTCGCCTGGCCCGGCACCGGCCTCGCCGCGTTACCTGTCTCCAGCCCCGACCGTACGATCGGCGCGCTCACCGTCCTCACCGGCGACCGGGGCGAACCCACCGGCCTGGAATGGGACTTCCTGCGGGCGGTCGTCGACTGGACCGAGGACCGCATGGCGCAGGCGCCCCCGCCGTCCGGGCCCCCGCAGACCGAACCGAACGGCGAGCGGCTGCGGCAGGCCCTGAAGGAGGTCAGCGTCGGCTCCTGGGACTGGGACATCCGCACCGGCGACCTGATCTGGGACGAGGCCGCCCTGGAGCTCTACGGCACCCGGCCCGCCGAGTTCACCGGCCAGATCGAGAACTGGATGCGGATCGTCCACCCCGACGACCTCGCCCCGACCCTGGCCGCGGCGGAGCGCGCCATCCGCGAGCACGGCGTGTACGAGGCCGAGTACCGCGTACGGCGGTTCGACGGCACCTGGGGCTGGACCCGGGCCCGCGGCCGGGCCACCTACGACGAGCGCGGCGAACCCCAGCGGATGATCGGCGTCGGCTGGGAGAGCAACGAGTCGCGCTCCGCCCGGGACGCGCTCAGCCGGGCCCTGCGGCACATGAGCGACGGCTTCCTCGCCGTCGACGACGACTGGCGGATCACCTTCGCCAACCTGGAGGCGGAACGCACCCTCGGCCTCTCCGAGGAGGAACTGTTCGGGCGCCTGCTGTGGGAGCTGCCCTCCGTGCGCGAGACCCCCTGCCTGGAGAGCCGCTGCCGGGAGGCCGCCGCCCAGGAGCGACCCGCCGGGTTCGACGTCCCCGTGCCCGACAACGACCTCGTCTACCACCTGCGGCTGGTCCCCGGACCCGACGGACGCACCATCTACTTCACCGACGTCACCGAGAGACGACGGCACGAGCGGGAGCGCCGGGAGGCCGAGCGCGCCTCCTCCGAACGGGCCCACCGCATCGCCGCGCTGACCACCGCGCTCGCCAAGGCCACCACCTCCGAGGACGTCGTCGACGCGGTCGCCCTGCGGGTGCTGCCGCCGTTCGCCGCCACCGGCCTCCTCGTCCAGGCCGTCGAGGGCGGCCGGCTCCACAACGTCGGCGCCGTCGGCTACTCGCCCGAGTTCATCGACCTCGTCAACCACCGCCCCAGAACGCCGTACGGGCCCGCCTGGGACGCCATCAACACCGGCACCCCGATCTTCCTCTCCTCACCCGAGGAGTACGCCGCGTACGCCCCCCAGCACGCCGATCTGCCCGTCCGCGCGGGCAAACAGGCCTGGGCGTTCCTGCCGCTGACCGCGTCCGACCACACCTTCGGCGTGTGCGTCGTCTCCTTCGACCGGCCGCGCCGCCTCACCGACGAGGAACGCACCCTCCTCACCGCGATCAGCGCACTCCTCGCCCAGGCCCTGGAACGCGCCCGCCTCTACGACCTCGAACACACCCGGTCCCGCGAACTCCAGCGCGCCCTGCTCCCCCAGGACCTGCCCGTCCTCGCCGCCTGCGAGTCCGCCGCCCGCTACCTCCCCGCCGGGCAGGGCATGGACGTCGGCGGCGACTGGTACGACGTCATCCCGCTCTCCAGCGGCCAGGTCGCCCTCGTCGTCGGCGACGTCATGGGCCACGGCCTGTCCGAGGCCGCCACCATGGGCCGGCTGCGCACCGCCGTCCACACCCTCGCCGACCTCGAACTGCCCCCCGACGAGATAATGAGCCACCTCAACGACATCGTCGGCTCCATGGGCGAGGACTCCTACGTCACCTGCCTGTACGCCCTCTACGACTCCACCACCCAGGTCTGCTCCATAGCCCGCGCCGGGCACCCGCCACCGGCCCTGGTCCGCCCCGACGGCACCGTGCGCTTCCCGGAGTGGACCGCCGACCCGCCGCTCGGCGCGGCCGAGCCGCCGTTCGAGACGGTCGAGCTGAGCGTGCCCGAGGGCAGCCTGATCGTGCTCTACACCGACGGCCTCGTCGAGTCGGCGAAACGCGGCGTCGACGAGGGCATGGCCGACCTCGCCCGGCTCCTGCGCACCGCCCACCGCGACGGCACCGCCGCCGACCTGGAACGCCTCTGCGACACCCTCACCCACGGCCTCCTGCCCGCCGATCAGGCGGCGGCGGACGACGCGGCCTTCCTCGTCGCCCGTCTGCACGCCCTCACCGACGACCGGATGGCGTCCTGGTCCCTCCTCGACGACCCGAAGGCCGCAGGCCAGGCCCGCCGCCACGTTCGCGACCAGCTCACCGCCTGGGGCCTCGCCGACCTCGCCCCGACCACCGAACTCCTCGCCA
Source organism: Streptomyces sp. NPDC001868 (assembly GCF_040297125.1). NCBI lineage: Bacteria > Bacillati > Actinomycetota > Actinomycetes > Kitasatosporales > Streptomycetaceae > Streptomyces > Streptomyces sp. NPDC001868. Next base: position 39,278 of record NZ_JBEOYO010000016.1, read on the forward strand.
GCGAACTCGTCGGCAACGTCGTACGCCACGCCAAGGGCCCCGTCCGGCTGCGCCTGTTGCACGGCTCCGCGCTGGTCTGCGAGGTCTTCGACGGCAGCCTCACCATGCCCCGTATACGCCGCGCCGCCGACACCGACGAGGGCGGCCGGGGCCTGCAGCTCATCACCGCCCTCTCCCAGCGCTGGGGCACCCGCTACACGCCCACCGGCAAGTGCATCTGGACCGAACAGTCCCTCACCGGCCCCGACCCGCACCAGGCGCCGCCGGCCGACCCGCAGGCCCACACGCTCCTGGTCTCGGACGACTTCGACGGAGACCTCGACGCGCTGCCCTTCGGCGACGACGAGTGGTGACCGTCACCGCTCGGCCCGCACCACCGCTTTCGCAGGGGGCCGGATGCCGCAGGCCGTACCGCCTTCGAGGAGGCCGGCGCCCAGAGCGGTAAGGGTGTGCAGGACGGCCCCGCCGATGCGCCGGCTGGTCAGGAGGCCCGACTCCCGGAGCACGGCCACATGGTGGCTGACGGTCGCCGGGCTGAGCCCCACCCGGGCCGCGAGCTCGCTCGTGGTGCGGCCCTCGGCGACCTCCTCCAGAACGGCGGCCCGGGCCCGGCCGAGCAGTGCGGCGAGGGCCTGGTGGGTGCCGGGGGCGGCGGGCGGCGGGGGTGCCAGCCAGCGGGGGTCGTGGGCCACCGGATGCACCAGCACCGGCGGCAGGGAACCGTCCTTCAGCACGATCGGTCCGGGCCAGCAGAAGAAGGACGGGATGATCCGCAGCCCCCGGCCGTCGAGATACAGGTCGCCCCGCAGATGCGGTCCCGCGATGTGCAGCACCGGCGCCGACCAGCGCACGCTGGGGTGCAGCCCCTCCGCGAGACCGGCGAAACCGGACCGCAGCAGGGCCCGGGACGCCACCGACCGGGCCTCGTCGAAGCGGGCCCGGACATGGGTCCAGTACGGGGCGACGAACCGCTCGTGATGGCGGCGGACCAGGCCGGACAGCCCGCGCAGCGCCTGGGTGTCGCCGTCGGCGAGGGGGCGCGCCCAGCCGGGCAGGGGGCGGGCGAGGGCCAGCTCCGTCAGGTCGGTCCGCAGCCGGGCGCGGGGCGTGGCGAGCAGCGCGTCCAGGCCCGCGTCGAGGCCGCCGGCCGCGCCGGACGGGGTCAGGAAGTCCGCCGAGTAGCCGCGCGGCGGCGCGAGATGACGCAACCGCGGCAGCTCCGGGTCGAAGAGACCACGGGTCGCCCGCCGCCAGCGCCCGAAGACCAGGGCGCCGTCCCGGTTCTGCAGCAGATGCAGACTGAGCAGCCCCTCCCACAACGGATCGGGCTCCTCCGCGAGGACCACCCGGGCCAGGTCCTCGTACGTGAAATGGATCCGCAGCCCCACCGGCCCCTCTCCCCCCAGATGCACGCGGCCGGACATGCCGCGGGCGCGTCGCGGACGTGCGAAACCCCGGGGCGCTCGCCGTGGAGGGGCGGGCGCCCCGGGGTCCGTGTCGGTCGGTCAGCTCTCGACCGGTCGGTTCTCGACCGGTCGGTTCTCGACCGGTCGGTTCTCGGCCGGTCGGTCACCGGCTCATCGAGCGTGTCGGTCGGTCAGCTGACGTCGCCGATGCGCTCGACGCGCTCGTTGACGCCGTTGCGGAGCTCGCCCAGGGTCGTGCCGGGAGGCGCCGTCTTCGGGGCGGAGGACGGCGGCTGGGTCTCGTCCGCGCAGGTCGTGCCGGAGGCCGGCACCTTCAGGTCGACCAGGTAGTTCACGACCGCGTCCGTCGCGCAGGCGCTGCGGCCGAACGCGGTGTGGCCCTCGGCGTCGAACGTCAGCAGCGAGGCGTTGTCCAGCTCCCGGGACAGCGCGACCGCGTCCTGGTACGGGGTGTCCGGGTCACCGGTGGTGCCCATGACCAGGATCGGCGCCGAACCCCGGGCCCGGAAGGACCCGTCGTAGCGGCTGGTCTTCTCGGCCGGCCACTGCACACACGCGGTGGCGTGCTGGTGGTCGTACGTCGGCGGACCGAACGCCATGGCCGGGCCCAGCAGCGGCGCGTCCTTCGCGTTGGCCGTGACGTTCCGCCGCAGCTTGCGCAGGCTCTTCGGGTACTCCTTGTCGACGCACTCGACGACCACGTTCGGGCCGAGGAAGTCGAAGCTCGCCGGGGACGGCGGCCGCAGCAGGAACGAGGTGTTGTCCCGCAGCTGCGCCTTCTTCAGCGCCGCGCCGAGCGAGGGCCAGATGACCTTGCCCTCGTTGATGTTGAACATCAGCCGGTAGACGACGGTGTAGCCGTTGGCCTTGCCGCCGTTCGCGGTCGTCACGGGGTTCGCGTCGAGGTCCTTCTTCAGCTTCTCGAACGCCCCGCGGGGGTCCCCGTCGCCGAAGCCGCAGGTCGCCTGGTCGGCGGCGCACCAGTCGAGGAAGCGGCTCATCGCGCCGTCCAGCGCCAGGTACTGGGCCCGGTCGTAGGCGTACGGCCGGTCCGCGTACTTCTCCGGGTCGTACGCCCCGTCGAGCGTCAGCGCCCGCACCCGCTTCGGGAACAGCGCGGCGTAGACGGTACCGATGTACGAGCCGAACGACCGGCCGTAGTACGTCAGTTGCTCCTCACCGAGCGCCTGGCGCAGCAGGTCGATGTCACGGGCGACGTACTCGGTGCCGACGTACGGCAGCAGGCCGCCGGAGTTGTCGAGGCAGGCCTGGTTGAACTCGGCGGCCTCGCGCAGCGCCGGACCGAACGCGTCCGGACCCGGGGCGCCCTTGGCGTCGGTGACGGCCTTGGTGTAGCGGGCGTCGTCGAAACAGGTGAGCGCCGAACTCCGGCCGACACCGCGGACGTCGTAGCCGAAGACGTCGAACGAGTCGCGCAGGGCCGCCGGGAGGTCGTCGTAGTTGTTACGGACGAAGTCCACACCGGAGTTGCCGGGACCGCCGGGCTGCATGAACAGCGTGCCCTTGCGCTTCGCCGGGTCGGCGGCCTTCTTGCGGACCACCGCGAGCGTGATCTTGCGGCCCTGCGGCTCCCGGTAGTCCAGCGGCACATCGGCGTTGGCGCACTCGTAGCCGCCCTGACAGTCGGTCCAGGCGAGCGTCGGCACGGGCGGCGGCGGAGTCTTCGTCCTCGCCGACTGCGGCTTCCCCTCCGCGCCCTGCGCGGCCATCGCCTGCGTCGCCGTCCCCGTCGCCGCGAGGACGAGCGCGGTCACCGCTGCCCCGGCGAGTCTGAGACGCGAGACGCGTCTCGGTGCCTGGTGATACGTGGTCATGGGTGTGCCCCCCTGGGCTGTCGATCCCCTGCGGCCCCACTGGTCAATGCGGGGTCGGAGAATGTCTAACGGAAGAGAGGGGAAAATGGCCAGGGTGGTGCCACCGTGGCCGACTTTCCACGCAATCTCTCCACTTGCCATCGGGAGTGGGGCGCCGGTCTTTCAGCGACGGGGTGAACGCCTGTTCTCACATGGGGAGTCGGAGACAAGCGGATCGCCTTCCACGAGATCCGGCGTTTCGCCTGCGGAGACGGCGTGTCACGCGAAAAATGGTCCCATGTCGAGGTTTCGGATGTATCCCGCAGGCGCGCAGGAGCAGCAGATGCTGCTGCACTGTGCGCATGCCCGGTACGTGTGGAATCTCGCCGTGGAACAGCACTCGCACTGGAGGCGCGGGGGGAAGCCGGCGCCCGGCTTCGCGGAGCAGTGCCGTCAGCTGACCGAGGCGCGGGCAGAGAGCGAGTGGTTGCGTGAGGGCAATGCGGATGTGCAGCAGCAGGCGCTGAAGGACTTCGCCAGGGCCAAGGCCGCGCGCTTCACCTCCGGGTTCGGGGAGCCGACCTGGCGCAAGAAGTTCGTCGATGAAGGTTTCCGCGTCATCGGCACCGACCGTGTCCCTGAGTTCGACGATGACGGTTCACCGAGACTGAACCAGAAGACCGGCAAGCAGGCCATGAGCCGCTCCGTCGTGGTGCGCAAGCTGAACCGCAGATGGGCGCAGGTAAAGGTGCCCGGCTGTGGCTGGGTCCGCTTCCGTCTCACCCGGCCGGGGCTGCCGAAGGCGAAGACCTTCCGCATCACCTACCGCAACGGGCAGTGGCACGTGGCGTTCGCCGTCATTCCCGGGCCCATCCCGGCACCGGGCACGGGCGACACCATCGGCATCGACCGGGGTGTCACGATCACCGCCGCCCTGTCGGACGGGCGGAAGCTGAACTGCCCCCAGCTCACGGTCAAGGAGCGGGCACAGATCCGCAAGCACCAGCGCCGCGCCGCACGCGCCGTCAAGGGCACTGCGCGGAAGTCGGCCGAGTACGCCAAGGTCGCCCGGCTCAAAGGGCGGGAGGCCGACAGACGCAAGGACTGGTGCGAGAAGACCTCGACCATGCTCGCCCGGACCTGCGATGTGATCCGGTTCGAGAAGCTGAACATCAGGAACATGACCCGCTCGGCGAAAGGGAGCACCGAGCAGCCCGGAAGGAACGTCCGCGCCAAGTCCGGACTCAACCGGGCCGTCCTTGCCCAGGGCTGGGGCCTTCTGCGCCGGCGCACCGGACACAAGGCCCCTGGCCGCGTTCAGGACGTCCCCGCCCGTTACACCAGCCTGCGTTGCAGTCGATGCGGGTGGATCGAGAAGAAGTCGCGCAAGAGCCAAGCCGACTTCGTCTGCGTGTCCTGTGGCTTCATCTGCAACGCGGATGAGAACGCAGCAGTCAATGTCGCGGCAGGACAGGGCGCGAGCCCCGGGTACTCGGCCCGTGCCGGAGGGACGACACCGCCCACACAGCGGTCGAACGTCCGTGAACCCCAACCCACCATGGTTGAAATCCCCCTCTTCTCGGAGGGGGAGGATGTCAATACCCGGCGGTAGTTACCGTCTTCGAGCATCCCTTCGTAATCTTGGAACGTCCCTGGCCGGTATCCAGTGATGGGACCCGGCCGGACCCCCCCACGATCACGAAGGATCCGCGCACGTGACATCCAAGAACAGCCGTTTCCGGGTCGCCTTCCTCGCCTTGGCCGTGGCCGCCGCCGGGCTCGCCCTGGCGGGGCCCGCCGCGGCGGCCACGCCGCAGGCCGCCGCCACCGTGTCCACGGCCGAGCAGGCGCCCGCCATACCCGTCGACTTCGTCGACCTCGCCACCACTCCGCTCGTCGCGGACGGTGCGAGCCACAAGGTCACCTTCACCTACCGCAACGACTCGGGGGCGGACCGGACCGTCGCCCCGCAGCTCCTGGTGGAGTCGCCGGACGCGGGCCCGTTCCTCGACGCCTCGGACGTCAAGGTCGAGCGCCGCACCGCCCGCGGCTGCTGGGAGCCCGTCGCCCTGGGCAGCCAGACCGGCACGCTCTTCACCGACCTGACGACCACCCAGCGCACCCTGCCGGCCGGCGCCACCCTCGCCGAGGTCTACCGCGTCACCGTCACCGACCCGGCGGCCCAGGGCACGGTCCACCCGAGGATCGCCCTCTACTGACCCTCCCGCACCGCCCACGACCAGGGCCGGGCCCAGTTCCTCGGAGCGGGCCCGGCCCTGGTCGCGTGGACCGGCGCGAGATTCCCTGCGAGTGACGGGCGTCACATCCGCCCATGTCACATCCCGCCCGGCGGCATCCGTCCCTGTGTTGTCACCGCATACGACGACGACATACGACGACGACACAAGGAGCCCGTCATGGAAGCGCGCCTGAACCTGCTCGCCAATCCCCTCACCGGCAAGCTCGTGAAGCACCTCGTCGCGGCGAGCAAGGTGGTCGACGAGACGGGACTGCCGGTCGCCACCCAGGAGTTGGTACGCATCCGGGCCAGCCAGATCAACGGCTGCGGCTACTGCCTCGACATGCACACCAAGGAGGCCGAGCACGCCGGGGAGACCGCGCAGCGGCTGCACCTGGTCGCCGCCTGGCGGGAGGCGAAGGTCTTCACGGAGGCCGAGCGCGCCGCCCTGGAGCTGGCCGAGCAGGGCACCCGGATCGCCGACGCGGCCGGCGGTGTCCCGGACGAGGTCTGGGAGAACGCGGCCAAGCACTTCGACGAGGACCAGCTCTTCGCCCTGGTGGCCCTCATCGCCCTCATCAACACCTTCAACCGGCTGAACGTGATGGTGCGCCAGCCGGCCGGCGACTACCGGGTGGGCATGCTCCACTGACCGGCGCACCGCCCGACATGAGAAACCCCCAGGCCATGGACGGACCTGGGGGTTTCTCCGTGGTCGAGCGGTCGGCCACTGGTCAGTGGCGGCGGCACCTGCCCACGTCGATGCGCACGATCTGCGGGTCGTGGTCACTGGCCTGGTCCGCGAACTCGGCGTTGATGTGCACGACGTCGTAGTCGAAGTGCGTGACGGCCGGGCTGGTCAGGATGTGGTCCAGGGTCTGCGAGTTGCCCTCGTAGACGTAGGTGTAGCGCTGGGCGGCCGGGAGCGTCTTGATCAGCGGGTTCAGGACCTTGCCTGCGGTGAGCGCGGTCATGGTCTCGGAGAACTCGAAGTCGTTGAGGTCGCCGAGGACGACGGCCTTGGCGTCGCGGTCGGCCTTGAGCAGGTCCTTGACGAAGGTGTTGACCTCGGCGGCCTGCTGGTGGCGCTTGGTCTCGGAGCTGCGGCTCGGCTCCTGGTAGCGGCCGTGCAGGGGCTGGTCGCCGCCCTTGGAGCCGAAGTGGTTGGCGATGACGAAGACCTGCTCGCCGTGGAAGACGAACTCGCCGACCAGCGGCTTGCGGCTGCTGCCCCAGGCGTCGCTGGTGGGGTTGATCCGGCCCGGGGAGTAGCTGAGCCGGACGCCCTTGCGGGTCTTCACGACGCCCGTGGCCGTGGTGGGCGTGGCGGCGTCGGCGCCGGTCCGGTCGGTGAAGGAGACCCGCTTGGGGTTGAACAGGAAGACCTGGCGGATGTTGCCGCCGGGCTCGCCGCCGTCCTGGTTGTTCTCGGGGGCGACATAGCGCCACTGGTAGCGGGGGCCGCCGGCCGCGCGGATGGCGTCGGTGAACCGGGTCAGCGTGGCCTCGGAGGTGACCGTGCCGTCGTTGGTGGCGCCGTTGTCGTCCTGGATCTCCTCCAGGGCGACGATGTCGGGTGAGCTGAGGCTGACCGCGACGCCCTCGGCGAGCCGGTCGAACTTCTCCTGCCCGTCGAGCGCGTCCAGGTTCTCCACGTTGTACGTGGCGACCGCCAGCTCGTCGCCCTTCTGCCGCCGGGTCCGCTCGGCCTTCAGCCCGTTGTCGACGAGGGTGCCGAGCTGGGTGGCCTGGAGGTTGTAGCCGCCGAAGGAGGAGTAGTCGAGCGGTCCGCCGGTGGTGCCGGACAGCTCGTCACCGACGTTCGCCTCGGGGAAGGCGGTGGTGGTGTCGAGCGACATCACCTTCATCCGGCCGGTGCCCAGCTGGTCGTAGGCGGAGTAGAGCGTGCCGCCGCGCGGGGTCGGGCTCTCCTCCGGCTTCACGGTCACCCACACCTCGTCGTACTCCGTGGTCGCGCCGACCACCCGGGTGTCGGAGGCCTGCACCCGCGCGCCCTCCAGCGACTCGTAGAAGTCGAGGGCGTACACGGCAGGTTCGAGCGGCAGCGCGTCGACGCTGCCCCCGCCGGCCGTCGGCACATAGGCGTCCGGCACGCTCGACGCGTCCAGCGTCACGGCCGTCGGCAGCGCGTTGCCGCTCGACAGCACGGTCGCGGTCGGCCCGGTGATCTCGGTGACCGACTGGCTGGTGGTGCTCGGGTAGTACTCGGTGACCTTGCCGCTCACCAGCACGGAGTCCCCGACGGCGACGGCCGGATCCGCCGACCCGGTGTAGACGAAGACACCCTCGCTCGTACGGGGATCGCTGTCGGCCCCCGGGTCCTGGATCCAGTACCCCTTCGACCCGGACTTCCGTACGCCGGTGACGACGCCGGGAACACGGGTGACCGTCTGCCCGGTGAGCGGGGACAGCCGGGTGGTGCCCTGGATGTCGTGGACGCGGAGGGGGCCGGGCTCGGTGGAGCCACCACCGTCGCCATCGCCGTCACCGTCGCCCGAACCCGGCGTCTGGCCGGCCGAGTTGACCGGGGACGGAGCGCCGGACGCGAGGTCGGCCGCGTTGTCGTCGGTGTCCGCGAGGGAGGCGGCGCGGGCGACGGAGGCGGTGTTGGAGGCGCCGGTGGCAGGCCCGCCGCCCTCCCGGACGACCGCGCTGCCGTACCCGACGAGGTCGACGACACTGGCGTCGGCCGCGCAGTCGGCGGCCGTCTTGCAGGTCAGCGCGGTGGTCCCGGCGACCAGCGCGATCGTCCCGCTCGTCGCGCTCATCGCGACGGCGCCGGTCGCGTCGGCGGTCGGCAGGGCCGTCGTACCGCCGCTGCCCGCCGCCTCGGCGACCAGATACCGGCCGCCGGGCGCGACCGAACCGCTCAGCGCGGTCACCTGCCACTGCGAGGACGACGACGGCGAGCCGGGCAGGTACTGCACGCTGTAACCCGACAGGTCGTAGGCGGCCGAACCGGCGTTCCCGAGCTCGACGAAGTCCCGGACCAGGGTCGCCCCCGAGTTGCCTCCGCCGCCGTACACCTCGGCGATCACCGCACTCGCCGACGGCGCGGCGAACGCGGCGGGCAGCACCCCGAACGTGAGCGCCCCGGCCGCGCCCACGGATATCAGCGGAGAGGCGACGCGGCGGCGACGGGCCCCGCTTCCTGCGGTTCTGTCGGATATGGACACGCTGAGGGTCTCCTCGTACATCGGGCATCCGGCATCGGTACGTCGAAGCGACGGTGTGGGGGGAGTCGGCTCAAGTTACGCGCGTAGAGGGGGAGTCGCCAAGGGGCCGTAGGTTAAATCCCGGGAACGAAGGGGTGGGTGGGCCCGGGCGTGCCCGCTGGATCCGGCGGGCGTGCCTACTGCCCGTCCCGCCGTGCGAACTGCAGGGAGAGGGACCGCAGGACGTCGGTCGCCGTCGTGTCGGGCCGCCCCTGGTCGTGCACCTCGGCGAGGTGGACGAAGGCGTAGGAGAAGCAGTTGGCGAGGCTCGCGATGGCCGGTCCCAGGGCCTCCGTGATGATGCCGGCGGCTTCCTGGGCGCTGGCCTCGGCGGGCAGTTCGATCTTGGGCAGGGTCTCCGCGAGCAACGCGGAGATGGCCCCGGTCAACGCCACTTCGGCGCCCGGGTTCTCGCGAGCCTGCCGCCGCATCTCGATCGCTTCGGTGAGGATGCCGACGACTCGCTGCATGATCTCGGATTGCTCCATGGGGGGAGCCTAGGAGCGGTCGCGCCGCCGAGCACGGTGAATACGCCGGGTTCGTCTGCGCGACCGGGTTCTACGGCTTCCTCAGCGCGCCCGGCTCGCCTCCTCGAACGGTTTCCTCAGCGCGCCCGGCTCGCCTTCTCGAACGGTTTCCTCAGCGCGCCCGGCTCGCCTTCTCGAACCTCGCCCGCGCCCCCCGCCGGATAGAACTGCGCGTACCACCGCCGCAACGCCCTGATCCCCTTCTCGTGGGGAAGCAGCACCGGCCGCGCCTGATGGATCTTGTGGTCCCAGATCCGCACCTCCTCCCTCACCTCACCCAGCGCCTCCGCCCGGAAGACGAGCTTGAACAAGGGGGTCAGGAACGGGAGTCGGGCCGGTTTGCGGAGGTAGTACAGCATCCGCAGCTCACTCGTACGGTCGTCGACGGGCGTGCTGAGCGCGACGGCGGTCACCGACAGCACCGGCCCATGGGCCCGCACGACCATCACCCCGGGCCCGTACATGAACGCGTCGAACGTGTTGTGGATGTCCCAGCCGAACACCCGCCGGCTGATGGTTCCCCGCGCCTCGGCGAACGGCCCGTCCTCCCGCCACTCCTGGACCGGCGGTTCGCTCTGGCCGTGGATGAAGTGGAAGTGGGACTCGTCGACGATGTTCTCCCGCATCTCCTGGATGTGGATCCGGGCGCGGCAGACATCGTCGATGGGCGCGGCGAAGGCCCGGGACCCGGTCTCCTCGATCTCCGGCACCTCCCACGCGGGCTCGCCCGGCCCGACGTACACGAAGACCAGCCCGCTGTGCTCGCGCACCGGCAGCCCGCCGATCGACACCTTCGGGGTCCGGGCGGCGAACGGCGCCTCCACGCACCGCCCGTCCGGCCCGAACCGCCAGCCGTGGAACGGGCACTGAACCGTCCCGTCCACGACCTTCCCGCCGACGCCCAGATGCGCGCCGTAGTGCGGACAGTGCGCGTCCCGTACGGCCGCCCGCCCGTCCGCGCCACGGAACGCGATCAGCGCCCGCCCGAAGTAGTGCAGGCTGACGACCTTCCCGGCCCGCAACTCCCCGCTCCGCAGCACCGCGTACCAGCCGTACGGCACGCTCGGCATCGGATACGCGTCGGCGCGCGGATCACGGGGGAGGGCGGCCGTCGGACCGAGGTCCCTGTTGACCCTGTTGTCATGGCTGCGCCAGATTCGCATGAGGCCGATGCTAACGACCACTGTCATCGATGACCCCCAACTCGCGTCCCCCGGGCGATAGTTGACCGGTAAGCGCGCTCACTGCGACGGCATGCCGTACGCCGCCACCATCACGTTCATGGCCACCTTGTTCATGTCCCTGCCCTTGGCGTCGGTCGAGTTGACGCTGTAGACGAGCGTGCGGGAGCCGTCACGGGTGGAGGCGACGGCCGTGTTGTAGCCCCAGCGGCCGCCCGTCTTGCCCCAGACCTCCCGCCCGCCGAGCACCTTCCTGGCGAGCCCGACGGCGTACTCGGCCCGCTCGCCGGTCGTGAAGTCCGCGACGTCCGGCACCGTGAACATCTCCTCCAGCAGCGGCCCGCGCGGCACGACCCGCCCCCGGAACAGCGCCTTCGTGAACCGCTCCAGATCGGCCGTGGTCGAGATGAGGTCACCGGCCGCCCACCCGTCCGTGCTGCCCCACACGGTCACGTCCCGCAGCCCGGTCGTCCCGTCGTCCAGCGTCATCCGCTGGTACCCGTGGTTGTGCGGGCCGACGATCCGCGGATCGGTCCCCGGCAGATACGTGTCCCGCAGCCCGAGCGGCTTCGTCACCCGCCGGGCGACCTGCTTCTCGTACGACTCCCCGGTCACCCGCTCCACCAGCAACCCGGCGATCGTGTACCCGATGTTGAGGTAGTGCTGTCGCTCACCCGGCGCGAACTCCCGCTCCTGCGCGGTCGCCGCCCGCACCATCTCCGCCGGGTCGTGGATCCGGAAGCGGTTCGCGTACGCCCCCTCGACGGTCGTCCACGGGAAGTGCGCCGCCGGGATGCCGTGCGTGTGGTTGAGCAACTGCCGGACGGTGACACCGCCGTACGACGCCGGAATCAGCTCCGGCAGATACGAACGGGCGCTCCGGTCGAGGTCGACCTTCCCCTCGGCGGCCAGCTGCAGCACCACGGCCGCCGTGAACAGCTTGGTCACGGACCCGGCCCGGAAACGGGCCTTCGGATCGGCCGCCCGGCCGGTCTCCAGGTCGCGCACCCCCGAACTGCCCCGCCACACCCCCTCGGTGCCCCCGACCCGTACGAGCGCGGCGGTCGCGTCGGCGGAGGGCAGCCCGGCGATGGCGGTCCTCATGGCGGTGGCCAGGTCGGGGTCCGTCCGTGGCCGCGCGGAAGCGCCGGCGGGGGTCGGGGTGGACGCGGTGGCCGGCAGGACCGTCGGCCCCGCGGCCACACCCAGGACGAGGGCGGCGGCGAGCAGCGTGCGGGCGGTGGAACTCTTGATGGTCGGCATGGTCCGCATGGTCAACTCCGTGGATACGAGCCGGTGTTGTGGTCGGCTCCATCCTTCTGACCGGCGGCTTCGCACGGATCGCCCGCACAGGCGGTCTTCGGGCGCCCGGCGCGGTCAGTCCCTCGCCGACGCGGGGGAGGAACCACGCCGGCGAACTCCCCCGGCCGGGGGACCCGCAGGACCGGGCGGGGGGCCGGACGGGGAGCCGGGCGGACCGGGCAGGGGGCCGGGCGGACCCGGCGGCGCGTCGCCCGCCGCGATCAGCCCGGTCTCGTACGCGCAGATCACCGCCTGGATGCGGTCCCGCAGCCCGAGTTTGGAGAGCACGTTGCCGACATGGGTCTTGACCGTGTGATCGCTGACGACCAGCTCGGCGGCGATCTCGGCGTTCGACAGCCCCCGCGCGAGCAGCAACAGCGTCTCCCGCTCCCGTCCGGTCAGCGAGTCGAGCCGGGGGTCGGGCCGCCGGGCCGGGGTGGGCGCGGGCCGTGTGTACTGCTCCACCAGCCGCCGGGCCACGGACGGCGCCAGCAGCGAGTCACCCCGCGCCACCACCCGTACGGCGTGCACGAGATCGTCCCGCCGGACATCCTTCAGCAGAAACCCGCTCGCCCCCGCGTGCAGCGCCTCGTACACGTACTCGTCGGAGTCGAAGGTCGTCAGCATCACGACCCGGCAGCCGCCGCTCGTCCCGCTCGTCCCGCTCGCGCCGATGGCGCGGCAGGCCTCGATCCCGTCCATCCGGGGCATCCGGATGTCGAGCAGCGCCACGTCGGCGCGATGCTCCCGCACCGCCGCCACGGCCTCGGCCCCGTCACCCACCTCCGCGACCACCTCGATGTCCGGCTGGGCGTCGAGGATCATCGCGAACCCACTGCGTACCAGCTCCTGGTCATCGGCCACGACCACCCGGATCACCTGACCGGCCACCGTCACCGTCACCGCCCCACCTCCGCAGTAGGCACCACAGCCGGTACGGGTATCCGCACCCGCACCTCGAACCCGCGCCCGCCCGGCCCCGCACCGACCTCGGCCGTACCCCCGTGCGCGGCGGCCCGCTCCCGCACCCCGACGAGCCCGTGCCCGTGCCCACCTCTGCCGTACCCGGTTTGCGGCCCCCGCCCGTCATCGAGCACCCGTACCGCCAAGTCGGCTTCCCCATAGGTGAGTTGTACGGACACCGTACGGGCGTCCGCATGCCTGACGGTGTTGGTCAGCGCCTCCTGGACGACCCGGAAGACGGTCGTCCCGACGGCCGCCGGCAGCCCCCGCTCCACACCCACCACCTCGTACCCGACCTCGACCCCGCTGCCCCGCACCCGGTCGAGCAGCGCGGGCAACTCCCCGACCCCCGGCAGAGGTTCACGAGGCGCGAGCCCGTCCCCGTACCCTTGGCGATCCCCGTGGAGAGCCTCCCCCTCCTTCGCCTCCCCTTCCTTCGCCTCCCCCTCCCGCGCCTCCTCCTCCCGCAGGACGCCCAGCATCCGCCGCAGCTGGAGCATGGCGTCCCGCCCGGTCTCGGAGATCGCGTCGAAGGCGGCCTCGGCGCGCTCCGGAGCCGTACGGACCGCCACGGGCCCGGCCTCCGCCTGCACGATCATCAGGCTGACGGCGTGGGAGAGGATGTCGTGCATCTCCCGCGCGATCCGGGCCCGTTCACGCGCGGCGGCTCGCTCGGCCTCGACGCGGTGGGCGCGCCGGCGGGCGTCGGTGTGCCGCCCGAAGACATAGGCCGCCGCGAACACGAAGGCGGAGAAGGTCAGTTCACGCGCCGACCGGGTGTTGAGCCCCACCCCCACGGGCACCGCGACGCTCACCAGCACCCCGCTGACCAGCCGGGTCCGCGGCGGCGACAGCACGGCGATCGTGTAGACGATGACGAGCCCGTTGTACGGCAACGGCTGTCCGGGCCCGTCCAGCGCCAGCTTGTACACCATGCTGGTCACCAGAATCGCCAGCAGCACGGCGAACGGCGCCCGCCGCCGCCACACCAGCGGCACCACGGTGAGCGTCGTCAGTCCGTACGCCGCCCAGGTCGCCGGCGCCAGCCCGGCCGCCCGCGGCACCACGAACGGCATCGTCATGGCCCCCTGCACCAGCAGCGCGACCCCGACATCGACGGCCCACGGATGGGAATCCGCGAGCACCCGCCCCCGTTCCCACCACCCCCGCGCGCCCCGCACCTCCGGCAGACCCCGTATGTCCTTCACGGTTCCTCACCGTACGGGTGTCCCTGGATTTCGCGTGAACGTGTGTGAAGAAACCCGTACCGGCGCTCCCTGGTACGGGTGGCGCGGCGGACGGCATGATGGCCACCCGGAGACCGAGGGGGCAGTCATGAGGTCGCACCTACAGTGGAGCCACGGTCGCGGAGAGCGCGTCGTCGTGGAACCCAAACAGGCGTACAGAGCCATCCTCCTGAAGTTCCTGGTCCTGGTCGGCCTGCTCTACATGCCGGCTCTCCTCTTCCACTGGGGTGCGTGGATCCCGTTCGCCGGAGCCGGCGTCTACCTGCTCTGGGAACTCGGCCGCGTCAACAGCGCACTGGGCGAGCTCGCCGACCTCTGGAACGAGCAGTACGAGCGGCGGGAGGAGCCGGCCCGCAGCGAGCCTCTCGGGCGCTGAGCGCGCTCAGTGAGCGGGAGGCGGCGGTGCTGCCGTACTCAGCCGCCGCACGAGCCGCGTGGGCACGAGAGTCGTCCCATGCTCCTCCCCGCCCTCCCGCATCTTGCGCAGCACCCCCTCCACACACAGCCGCCCCACCTCCGCGAAGTCCTGGTGGACGGTGGTGAGGGGCGGCAGGAAGGACGCGGACTCGGGGATGTCGTCGAAGCCGACGACGCTGACGTCCTCGGGCACCCGGCGCCCGCGCTCGTCGAGGGCACGCAGCAACCCCAGCGCCATCTGGTCGTTCGCGACGAACACGGCCGTGCAGTCCGCCTCCTCGGCGATCCGCAGCCCGGCCCGGTACCCGGACTCCGCCGACCAGTCCCCGCGTACGAGGGGCGGCGCCTCCCCGACACCCGCCTCACCCAGGGTGGCCCGCCACGCGTTCGCCCGCCGCTGCGCCGCGAACGAGTCCTCGGGCCCGGCCAGATGCCACACCGTCCGGTGCCCCAGCTCCAGCAGATGCCGTACGGCGTCCCGCGCGCCGCCCGCCTGGTCGGTGTCGACGACGGTGTACCGGTCCCCGGCGTCGGAGTCGGCCACCACGACCTGCACCCCGGGCGGCACCGACACGGTCGCGGCGTCCAGCAGATGGACCTCCATGATCACGATGACCGCGTCCACGGCCAGCTCGCCGAGCCGGGAGAACGCCCCGTTCACCTCGTCCTGCGTCGGCACGGCGACGGGCAGCAGCGTGACCGCGTACCCCTCCCGCGCGGCGGACGTGGCGATCGCGTCGAGCGTGCGGATGTTCCCGAGGGTGGAGAGGGAGAAGGTGATCACGCCGAGCGTCCGGAACTCCCCGCGCCGCAGAGCCCGCGCGGCGCTGTTGGGCCGGTACCCCAGCTCCCGCATCGCGGCGAGCACCTGGCGCCGGGTGTCCTCGTTGACCCCGGCGAACCCGTTGGAGACCCGGGAGACGGTCTGGGCCGAGACACCGGCGAGCCGGGCGACGTCCCCCATGGAGGGCCCTTGCCGGGGCCGGACGGCACGTCGTCTCGTAGTACGCCCGTCGGTCGTGTCCACCTGGTCCCCCGACTCTTCCCGCGCTTCCGGCTCTTCGAACGCTTCCAGCTCTTCCAGCTCTTCCGGCGCGTCCGGCTCTTCCGGAACAACTTGTTGATCTTTGACGAGTCCTTGACCGCCGCGATTCGGACAGTGTAGACATCCGGCTCAGTGGATGTTTACGTAAACATCCACTGAGACAAATCGTACGAGAGCGCATCGAACCGCACCAGAAGCGCGCCGCACCAGAAGCACCACGCCAGAAGCACCACGCTGAACCGCACCACGCGGGCCCCGATCTCTATGTTCCGCCGGGACGCGGCACACGGAAGAGTTGGAGTACTCGAATGGCACACCGCACCCGTACGAGACGGCTTTTCGGGGCCATCGGCATCACGGCCCTGGCGACCGGCACGGCCATGGCCGCGACCTCCCTGCCGATGGCGCACGCCGACACGACGGCCGCGGCCGCCGCGGTGACGGTCCGCCCCGATCCCTCGTACAAGAGCCAGGCCTTCGAGGGCTGGGGCACCAGCCTGGTCTGGTTCGCCAACGCCACCGGCGACTACCCGAAGCCGATCCGGGAGAAGCTCGCGAACCTCCTCTTCGGCGAGGACGGCCTCAACCTCAACATCGCCCGCTACAACATCGGCGGCGGCAACGCCCCCGACGTCAAGGACTATCTGCGGGCCGGCGGCGCGGTGGAGGGCTGGTGGAAGGCCCCGGCGGGCACCACCCGCGAGGACGTCGACTGGTGGAGCGCCGACGACAAGAAGGACTGGAACAACAAGGCCGACGCCACCCAGCGCTGGTGGGTCGACCGCATCAAGCACGACATCACCCACTGGGAGACCTTCAGCAACTCCCCGCCGTGGTTCATGACGGAGAGCGGCTACGTCTCCGGCGGCTTCGACGCCTCGAAGGACCAGCTGAAGGCCGACTCGGTCGAGGACTTCGCCGAGTACCTGGTCGGCGCGACCGAGCGCCTGGAGAAGGCCCACGGCATCAAGGTCGACACCCTCGACCCCTTCAACGAGCCCAACACCAACTACTGGGGCACCAAGCTCGGCGCCGACGGCCAGCCCACCGGGGGCCGCCAGGAGGGCGCCCACATAGGCCCGGAGCTCCAGCAGAAGGTCATCAAGGCGCTGGGCCCGGTCCTGGAGGACTCCCGCACCCACGCGGAGATCTCCGCGATGGACGAGACGAACCCCGGCACCTTCGCCACGAACTGGAACTCCTACCCCCAGGACGTCCGCGACCTCGTCGCCCAGATGAACGTCCACACCTACGGCACCAGCCAGCGCACCACGGTCCGCGACCTCGCCAAGGCCGCCGACAAGCCGCTGTGGATGAGCGAGGTGGAGGGCGACTGGGGCGACGGGCAGAGCTTCACCGACATGCGTCCCGGCCTGGGCCTGGCCCAGCGCATGGTGGACGACCTGCGCGAACTGGAGCCCGAGGCCTGGGTGTTCTGGCAGCCGGTCGAGGACTACGACAACATGAAGCCGGGCGGCGAGTCCGCCAAGGGCGGCAACTGGGGCTCGATCCAGCTCTCCTTCGCCTGCAAGTCGACGGACACCCTGAAGACCTGCCCCATCTACACGAACACCAAGTTCGACACGGCCCGTAACTTCACCCACTACATCAAGCCGGGCGACCGCCTGATCAAGACCAACGACACCTCCAGCACGGCGGCGGTCGCGAAGAGGGGCGACAGGGCCACGGTCGTCCACGTCAACAGCACGACGGAGTCCCGCGCGGTCACGGTCGACCTGTCGAAGTTCGGCAAGGTCTCCAGGCACGCGACGGTGACCCCGGTGATCACGGACGCGGCCGGCAAGCTGATCCGCCAGAAGGCGGTCGAGGTCACGGACAAGCAGGCGACGATCACGGTCCCGGCCCAGTCGGTGACCTCGTTCCTGGTCAAGGGCGTCTCGGGTGTGGCGAAGTCGCAGGCCGAGCTCCAGGACGACCACGCGTACACCCTGACGGGCGTCCAGAGCGGCAAGAACCTGGCGGTCGGCCCCGACGGCAAGAGCCTGGTCATCAAGACCCCCAACGCCACGTCCGGTTCGGGCCAGCAGTGGACCCTGGACCGCATCGGCCACGGCAAGGTGGACAACCGCACCCGCTACGCCCTGACGGAGCCCACCTCCGACAAGCGCCTCGCCATCCGTGACGGGTCGCTGGTGGCCGAGCCCGACACGGGCCGCCGCGACGACGCCGCCCAGTGGATCCTGTCGACCACGGGCGACAGCACCTGGACCCTGGTCAACGCGGGCACGGGCCAACTCCCGGACGTGTACGGCCAGTCCACGAACGACGGCGCGGGCGTCGGCGTCTGGTGGCCCAACTCGGGCTCGAACCAGCGGTGGAAGCTGACGGATGTGACGGCGACTGCGGCTACGAAGGACGCCGACGGTTCGTGACTGACGGAAGCAGCCGGAGGAACTGGTAACCCTCCCCAACAGAACAGCTAGGGACCTACGTCCCACAAGGAAGCCCCAGGCGCTGGCCTGGGGCTTCTTCGTGCACAGGTCTCATCGTCCTTGGCCGCTTTCACCGTCGTTCCCCGTGGTTCCCGGCTCTGTCCGGTGCGCTTGTGGTGCGGTGTCCGCGTCATCGTTCGACGCCGCTGACTCGTCGGCTTCTCCGTACATGCTGACCCGGAGGCGCTTCTGGGCGGCCTCGAGCCGCTGGGTGTAGTCGGGCATGAAGATCTCGGTCAGCGTCCCGTCCAGCGTTCCTGAGACCGTGTAGATCGGTGACCAGACCGCTCGATCACGAATGATCCCCTCAAGGTCGTCGGACTGGAACATCACTTGGTACAACCAGTGCGACAGCGCGAACGCCTGATCGCGTGTGAGCCTGATGGTGATCTCTTCATCGTCCACGACCTGAACCTAACTGCCTCGGCTGGTGGCGTCGCGGGCTTTCCTTTGACGGAGGGGTCGTAGGCACGGGCAATGGGTTTGTCGTGACCCTGCCCCAAGTCGGAGAAGACTGACGCGTGGCGCGTCGCGGTTCTGAACACTGAGCCGTGCTGACGGTCCGCAGACGTCCGTGCTCGTTCGCCGGTGTTCGTCGGCGTTGTCACGCAGTTGGACAGTCAGTCGGTGTGGCTCTTCCCGTCTCGTATCTCCGAAGGGGACAACAAGGCGTCCAAAGCCGCTCGGACCTCGGCAATTCGGTGGCGCCACTCTTCGCCTCGCAGGGCCGCAGTGTCCCACTCGACCATCGGCTCGGCGCCGGTCGTGCAGTAGCCGTAGACCTGGTGGGCCACCTGGGCGGTGAGGAGTTCGTCGTAGTGGAACGACCCCTCGAAAGCTGCCCAGGCCACTGCCCGCGTGTCTGCGCAGACACGCCGAAGTACCGCTCGCGTGTACTCGCGCAGATCGAGCGAGACGTCATCGAAGTCGATGTCGTATGACACCAGACCGAGCCGCTCGACGGCTTCGGGTTGGCCCAGCAGAGGGAACGGCAGGAAGGCGTCAGGGACCATCCCGGCGAGGTGAAAAGCCTCCTCCGGCAATGGGGTGTTGCCAGAGCCGATGACGAACACGTTCACCGAGGCCGGACCTCGCCAGCACAGCAGGTCACGTATCCCACCCGCCATCGTCCTTCCCCCTCCCCTCTGACCGCCTCCGAGGTGTGCACTGCCGTAGTACCACGCCAGTCACCAGCGGTGTTGCCGGCCTCGACGCCAACATGACCAGCGTGATCACTGCCGACCACCGCGTCCGACGTCGTTGTGACCGCTCAGCCCTGCTGCCGTTGCCCCAGCAGGCGGGCCTGCTCCTTCTTCAGCGCGGTGAATCCCTGGCGTGCGTAGGCGGCGAGTTCCTCGCTGGGGAACGACACCACCGAGAGGTGCTCGTCGTGGTTTCCCTGCGCCCACCGGGCGGCTGTGATCTCGTAGCCCGACACATGCGCGCACAGCTGGAGCAGAAGCGGCGGCATCTCCGGTTCGTTCAACAGGTCCGCGTGCTTGATGACCAGGTCGCGCATGGCCTGGATGTTCGGCAGGAAGACGGTGCTCACCCACAGCCGCCACTCGGTGAGTTCCTCCGGAGTGGGCGGCGTCTCATGGGCGAACGGTGACGTTCCGCCGGGGCGGGCGTGACGTTCCACGAACGCGCCGAAGGTGCGGCTGTTGGTCTCCGTGAGGGCGAACAGGGGCCCGTAGAAGTCGCTGAGCTGGCGGTTCACGCGGGCCAGACGTTCCTGCCGCTGCGACAGGCGCAGGCCGTTGAGGTAGGTGACGACATAGCCGACGAACGCCAGCCCGATGGTGACGACCACTGCGATCATGAGGCGCGATGCTAGCGAGGCGGGCGCGCCCTGGGAGGTCCGGTCCGGCCTGAGTAGCCGTACTCATGTGCGGCACCTGCCCCGACACCATGCTGGGAGGCGTGTGGCCAACAAGTCGTCGGCCGCAGGCGGAACGGGGTGGACATGAGTCGTGAGAGTGGGCCGTCGACCGGCCGGCAGGTCGGGGTCGGCGTGGCACTGCTCATCATCGATCTGATGGTCATCGCCTGGTTGGTGTTCGCCTACGGGATGACGGGCTGGGCCGACGCCTACGACTCCGGGAACCCGCCCAGCGCGCCCAAGGAGGCGTTGCGGGGCATGTGGATCCTGACCGGCTGCGCGGTCGTCACGGGCGGCGCCCTTCTCGCACTGCGGTGGCGCATCCCCGGCATCGTGCAACTAGTCGTCCTGGGAGCGGGAGCACTGCTCCTCGCCTCCTTCGCCACCCCTGCGTAGCGCACGTCGGCCGATCTACCACTCACCGCAGCTCCCATCCCGCCCGCCACGACCCACACACAGTGGGTCGCTTCTGCGTGACCTTCCGCTCCGCTCATCGACCCGAGCCGCGCCCCGACAGGACCAGCGAGGGGCCTGCCGGGGGAGGAGGGGAGGGGCGGAGGGAGGCCAGACGCCTGCCTCTAGTCGTGGGGCGTCCTACGCGCGCCCCACGATGCGCGCCGTCCCGGGCGAGGCCTGAACCGACTGACGACAGTCCGGCCCGGCCGGAGGCGCCGGCTCGCCGTCGAGCGCCCGGCACAGCGCGGCGTGCAGATGCTCGGCCTCGGCGAGGGTGAGGGTCAGCTCGGTGTCCGTGGCGTGTCCGTCGGCGAGGGACAGACGGAGCGGTACGGCGAGGCGATTGTCGTCGGTGCGGCGTACGGGGCGCCCGGCCGGGCGCTCGATCGTCCAGCTCATGAGGCCGCCTTCCCGATGCGTACGAGGCGGTACGTGCCCCACAACTGCCGTCCGTCCTCGCAACCGTCCTGAGCCCTGGGCGCGCCCTTGCAGCCGTCGCCGCACTTGCGGGTGTGCTCGAACCACAGGCGGTAGGCGCGGAGCATGGGGATCTCCGTGCGCGGCGAAGTCGCGATGTCCTGTCCGTTGGTCATCAGCTCGCCTCCGCGAACTGTCGGGCCTGGCGGATGCGTTGGTGCGCCTCGGCCGGTAGGAGATAGGCACCCACGAGCGTGCTGTCGATGTCGTCGGCGGTGATGACAGGCAGTGCTGCGAGCGAACGCGGAGGCGAGGTTCGGCGATGTCGCGCGCTCGTGCGGAAGGCGGCGCACATCTCCGGTGACGGGCAGCGTGCCGGGAGGTTCGGGGTGGTCTCGGTGGAGGTGCCGTTGCGGAGGTCGGGCGGTGGGCGGTGGTCGTCGGTCTCAGGCAGCCCGAAGAGCACTGCCCTGGCCCAGGCAAGTGCCTGTGATACAAGGTGCATTGTCGATCTCCTGGTTGGGTCGGCCATGCCTCGGGGCCGTGTCAGCGGTCGCCGGGGCTTTGTTCGGCCTTGTCGGTCACGAGCGCCCAGAGGTAGTCGCCTTCGGCAGTGCGCCCATGCCCGTAGGCGTCGGCGTCCGCGATGGCGGCCAGGACGGCTCTGCGTGTGGTCTCGCTCAGGTCCCGGGGCAGCTCCACTCTGAGTCGGATGCCGCCCGGGACTGCCTCGCGGCGCACCTCGGCCCCCGTGGCGTCGGCCAGTCGTGCGGCAATGCTCTCGGCCTTCGGACGCACGGGTCTCCTAAGTAAGCGCGCGATCACATACCGTGCTTCTACTCCAGTAGCTTCCACCTGATGCAGTAGCTTGTCAATGTCGTCGTCAACCGCACCACCAGCCCTGCGCGTTCAGGGCAGCACGGAGAGCCGTATGCCGCGAGAGGCCCCGTACCTCGATGTCGCGGACGACCTGCGCCGCCGGGTAAGGGCGGGCGAGTGGGCCGTCGGCGAACGCCTGCCGTCGCGAGCGCAGCTCGCCGAGGAGTACGGGGTGGGCCGCAATGTCACGCAACGTGCCATGGAGCGGCTGATCATCGAGGGCGTCCTGGAAGGCAGGGCCGGATCAGGTACCTACGTCCGTGCGCCGCGCGAGCGGCTGCGCATGATCCGGTCCCGGCACCGTGAGCACCGGGGCGGCTCGCCATTCCGTGCCGACATGAAGGAGCAGGGGCGGCGCGGCACTTGGGAGTCGCACAGCCAGGCTCGCGTCCCCGCGCCGGAGCGCATCGCCGAGCGCCTGGCCGTCGACCCGGGCGCCCCCTGCGTCGTCACCCGGTACGAATTCCTCGCCGATGGTCAGTCGGTTCAGTTGTCCGAGTCGTGGGAGCCGATGACCATCACCGACGGCACCCCGATCGTCCTCCCCGAGATGGGGCCGCTCGCCGGTACGGGTGTCGTGGAGAGGATGCGTTCCATCGGCGTCGTCATCGAGACCGCCGTAGAGGTTCCACGTCCGGGCCGGGCCACCCAGGAAGAGGCCAACCTGTTGGGCGTCAGCGTCGGTGAGTTGCTGACCCGCATCGAGCGCACCTACTACGACAGCGACGGACGTCCCGTGGAGACGGCGGACATCACCGTGCCCGACGTGCGTTGGGAGATCGCCTACGAGATCCCGATCGAGCAGCCCGCGCCATGACTGCGCTTGGCCGGCGTACCCGCTGACGACCAGCTACTGCACCGGCGAACGGCTGGCGGAGATCCGCGGGGTCCTCCTGGACGTGTACGCCGATGTGTACGCGGAGGACATCGCTACCAACCCGTTCTTCTCCTTGAGGTCGGTGGTGAAGTGGGCGGCTTCACCTACGGGTTCACGGCTCGCGATGACGCGACGACGGCCAAGTTCGGCGGGAGCGGCCGAGGCTGCGGGCCGTGTATGAGGGCTGGGGATATGAGCAGGTGGGGGAGAAGCTGCCGTTCCCTGACTCGCCGCTGTACGACGTGATGGTGCTTGCCCTGAAGAACGTGTGCCGCGAGAGGCCCCGGCCCGGCCGGTGAGGCTACGTAGGCGATTACGTAGTCCTACTGGCGCCTTGGGAAGGCGGCGTTGCGAGACTCGCCCCATGGGCTTCCTGGCGGAGCCGTGGTGTCGCGCCGGGGAGCTTGCTGTCTCCCTACTGGCAACCGTCGTCGGCGGTCCAACGGGTGGCGAACGCTGTCCAGTTGATAGAGCCCGGCCGAACATTGGAGAGTCCTCCGTTGGTTTCCAAGACTCGGGTCCTTCTGGGCATGCTCGTGCTCGTGGCGCTGGTCATCGGCGCCACCGCCCTCCTCCTGGCCATGGATGCCGATGCGATCTGGTTCAAGATCGTTCCTCTCGGCATCCTCGTCGGCGGCTCGACCGTCGCCCAGTCGGCCGGATGGTTCAACAAGAAAGTCCGGTGACCGACCTGGCGGCTCACAGAGCGCACAGTTCGACTTCGGGGGAGGAACTGCCGTTCCCTGACTCGACGTTGTGCGATGTCATGGAGCTTCAGATCTCCGATCACGCTGGACCAGCACAAACCTTGTGACAGGACCCGGCAACTGCTTCACTGTGGCGACCTACGGGCCGTGCGGCGGTCTTCGCAGCTCCGCTGCTGTCATGCCGTCATCGAGGAAGCGTGAGGCATGAAGGATTCAGCGCTGATCACGGTCGGCTTGCCCGTCGCGCTCGCCATCATCATGTTCGGTCTCGGGCTCTCGCTGACCACGGACGACTTCAAGCGTGTGGCCCGTTCCCCGATGGCGGTCGTCTTCGCCCTGACCGTGCAGATCGTGGTGCTGCCGCTGGTCGCCTTCGGCCTGGTCAAGATATTCGACGTGGACCCGCTGCTCGCGGTGGGCGTGATGCTGCTGGCCGCTTCCCCGGGTGGCACCACCGCCAATCTCTTCAGCCACCTGTTCCGCGGCGACGTGGCGTTCAACATCACCCTCACCGCGATCAATTCCGTGCTGGCGGCCGTCACCATCCCGCTCATCACCAACCTGGCCATCAGCCACTTCGATGCCGAAGGCGACCTGGGACTCCAGTTCGGCAAAGTGCTGCAAGTGATCGCCATCGTGCTCATCCCGGTCGGGCTCGGCATGCTCGTCCGGAAGCGCTCCGCCGACTTCGCCGCCCGGGCGGACCGCCCTGTCCGGGTGTTCTCCATCGCCGTCCTGGTCGCGGTGTCCCTGGCGGCGCTGCTGGGAGAGCGGGAGAACCTCGCGGACTACCTTCGCCAGGTCGGCCTGGTCACCGGCCTCTTCTGTCTGGCGAGCCTCAGCATCGGCTACGGCGGTGCCAGAGCCCTCCGCCTGAGTGAGCCGCAGGCCGTCGCCAGCGCCATGGAGGTCGGGATCCACAACACCACCGTGGCCCTCACCATCGCCCTGAGCATCCTCGACAGCACCGAGGTGGCGGTCCCCAGCGCTGTCTACTCGGTTCTCATGTACGTCCTGGCGACGGCCTTCGGCTACGCCATCACCCGGCCCCGCGCAGAGAAGCCCTCGCCGGCGGCCTGATCTCGCGAGTCCGTGATCCCGCGAGTCCGTGATCCCGTAAGTCCGTAAGTCCGTAAGTCCGTGATCCCGCGAGTCCGTGAGGGGCCGGGTGTCGGCGCGGGCCGGGAACTCGCCCCGTCTGACTCCGTCGGCTGAACCAGGGGAAGCCGCACGCCGGTTCCCCACCGCTGACGGGGCGTCCGGGTCCCCGTCGGGCCGCCTGCGGCGAACAGGCGGCGCGGCATCCCAAGGCATCCCAGAAACTCCCGTTTCCGCAGGTCAACAGGGATGGGTTCGTTCCGTCGTCGGGGATGGGGCGGTGGCTGTTGTGGTGGTCCTCGTCGTCCTCGAAGCTCTGGGTGTCGCCCCGGCCGAGGCACTACGACCGCCCCGGCAGCGGTAGGGCGACGACACTCGCCCGGCACCCGCGTACCGGGACAGCTCTGTGCGGCAGGCGTCTTCGCCACGTAGGCCGGGGTCTGCCGAGAGCAACTACATGCGACATACGGATCAGAGAAGGAAGACGCACATGAACAGCAAGTCTCCCGCACGCCGTCGTCCGGGCCTCCGCGCGGCCGCCGCCGGTCTCGTGCTCGCTGTCGGACTGGGTGTGTCGGCGCAGCTGCCGGCGCAGGCGTCCGTCCAGGCCCCCGCGAAGGCACCCACCGCCGCGGCGAAGTCGGTCACCGGTACGGCGAAGTCGGTCACCGGTACGCCCGGCCAGGCCGTGACCCGGGTCGCCGACTTCTACGGCGCGTACATCGACGCGAAGGGCGACTACACGGACCCGGACGTCACGCTGGCCAAGGCGCTGCGCAAGCACTACCTGACGCCCGACTTCGCCAAGCGGCTCGCGGCCTGGGAGAAGAAGAACGGGGCGGACGGCGTCCTGCGAGCCCAGAACATCCCGGCGCGGTGGACGGTGGCCGACAACGGCGCCGTGGGCATGGGTCGTGAGGTCACCGTCACCCTGACCTTCGGCAGCGGGACGACGACACAGAAGATCAAGCTGTTCGTGATGGTGGAGCGGTACAACCGCGTCTCCGACATCCAGACCACGAGCGCCGGCTGACGGCATAGCCCGCCCCCCCGTCCCCCGTCCTGTCCCCCCGTCCCGCCCTCCCGCCCCGCCCCCTCCCACCGGTGCTCGGCCGGGACGGCGGAGCGGCGGCCATGAATGCACCCGTAGGCGTGTGCGTATCGGACGTCGTCGATGCCGGCTGGGCGGGCGGGGCGGACGGGCAGGCAGCCCGGCCGCCCCTGGTGGAACCATCCCCCGCCCACCTGACGTGCAGTGATAACAGGGCCTGGGATCGGGATACGGAATCGCGGGCGGCGACGGGGGGAACGATGCCGATTCGGGACGATGCCAATGCCAATGCCCAAGCCGATGCCGACGACTTCGCGGCGTTGCTGCGCCGGTTGAAGGACCGCACCGACCGGAGCTACGGCTCCCTGGCCCGCCGCGTCGACATGAACACCTCCACCCTGCACCGGTACTGCGCGGGCGAGGCGGTGCCGCAGGACTTCGCGCCCCTGGAGCGGCTCGCGACCTTCTGCGGCGCGACACCGCAGGAGCGGCTCGACCTGCACCGACTGTGGCTGTCGGCAGTGGCGGCCCGGCAGCGGGTGCGTACGGCCGATGCACCGGAGTACGCGACTCCGGCACCCGCACCGGACAAGCACTCCCCCTCCTCCCCTCCCCCCTCCTCCCCTCCCCCCGCCTCCTCCCCTCCGGACGCCTCCTCCCCTCCCCGCCCCTGGTACCGCCGCCCCCGCGTCCTGGCCCCCACAGCCGTCGCCTGCGCGCTGCTCGCCACGGTCGGCGGGATCTCCGCCCTCCCGGACGACCGCTCCTCCGAGGCGGCGGACGCCTCCCGCCCCACGAGCCCCCGGACGACCGCCGCCGGCGCACCCGGCCGCTCGGCGGAGCCGTCGGGCACGCAACCGGCCGCCGACCTGCCCCTCACCTGGAGCGTCGACTCCCTGGTCTGGGACAAGGGGTGCGACCACGACTACGTCATCGGCAAGCCACCCACACAGGTACCGCCGCCGCCCGTCGAGCAGGACGCCGGGCTGTGGGCGGCGACTCAGGGCGCGGTGCACGGGCGGCAGACGAAGGTGCGGATCTCGGTGCAGGGGCGGTCGTCCACGGCCGTGGTCCTGAAGGCGCTCCGCGTCCGCGTCGTCAGCCGCGGCACCCCGGGCGCCGGGAGCGCGTACGCCATGGGCCAGGGCTGCGGCAGCGATCTCACGCCCCGCCGCTTCGCGGTGAACCTCGACGCGGACCGCCCCATCGCCCGCCCGAAGGACGGCGCCGACGGCCAACGCGCCATCCCGGCCGTGCACTTCCCGTACCGCGTCTCCGCCGAGGACCCGGAGGAGCTGCTGGTCGACGCGACGACACAGACCTACGACGCCCGCTGGTACCTCGAACTGGAATGGTCCTCCCAGGGCCGTACCGGCACGATCCGCGTCGACGACGACGGTCGCCCGTTCCACACCACCGGCATCGAGAGAATGCCGCACTACTGGTACGGCACGAACGACGCGGGAGAGCGGGCCTGGGTCCCGCTCGACAGCTACGGGGGCGGCGGGTCCGTATGACGACCATCGCGGTGACCGGGCACCTGGACCTGAGCGAGGGCACCGTTACCCTGGTACGCCGCGCCCTGGAGGAGTCGCTTCGGCCGTACGCCGAGGGCGGGCGGCTCGTCGGGGTGTCCTGTATCGCCAAGGGGGCCGACACCCTCTTCGCCGAAGTGGTTCTCGCCCTCGGCGGGCGGCTGGTCGTCGTCACCCCGTCCCGGGACTATCGCCGCAACACGGTCGAGCCCGAGCACGGGGCCTCCTACGACCGGCTCGTCGAAGCCGCCGAAGAGGTGCTCGTCCTGCCCTACGAGACGGCCGGCAGGAAGGCGTACGAGGCCGCCAACGCCGTACTCGTCGAGCGGGCCCACCGTCTCGTCGCCGTATGGGACGGCACACCGCCCACCGGCGAGGGCGGCGGCACCGCCGACGCCGTCCTCGAAGCGCGCGCGGCCGGTGTCCCCGTGGACGTGGTGTGGCCGGCCGGGGCCGCCCGGCGAGGCTGAGGGGTGAGGGGGCCGGGGGCGAGGGGTGCGGCTGGCTCCACCCCGGGTTCGGTAGGGAACTGCATGGTGTGAGGGAGTGGGGAGCGGGATCCTTGGGGTAGGCGAATGTCGGACATTCGGACAAGCAGGGTTCCCGGACGGAGGGAGATTCCCATGAAGTCGATGCGGCCTTCAGAAGAGACGAGCGCCGGCGAGACGCGGGACGAGGGCGGGTTCGGGCCGCTGCTCGACGCATGGGATCTGGCGCATCCCACCCCCGTCGCCGACCCCGATTGGCGGCATCTGCTGGACGAGATGGCCCACCCCGGAACCACGCGGGCGTTCCACCGATTGGCCGAGGCCGCGGCAGTGGCCTGACATGTCGGGGCGTGACCCACCGACGACCACGGGGCCCGGACGAACCGGACCCCGCACAAGCACAAGAGGGCGCTCACGATCCCTCTGACGTCGTACCTCTTACGCCGTACCTCTTACGCCGTACCTCTTACGCCGTACCTCTTACGCCGTACCGCGTGCTCACGGCCTGTCGAGCACCGTCCCCGTCAGCACCGGCCCGTCGGGCAGCGGCTCGGTGTTCCTGTCGGTCAGTGCCAGGCGCAGCGACTCGGCCGGCTCGGCCACCTGGTCCCGCACGGTCGGTACGACGAAGTCCACGCTGGTGCTCCCGGGCGGGATGTTCAGCCACACCCACAGGCTCGCGTCGGACAGCGGCCGCTCGGGGTCGGGCACGTCACCGGACGAGTCCTTGAGCCACTGCGGGTCCACGTCCTTGGTGGACAGCTCGGCGCCCTCGGTGACCGGAAGCACCCGCACCGGCTCCCAGATGTCCACCGCCGTGGGCGTGTCCACGGACATCCGCCAGGTCAGCGACTCTCCCTCGGTCACCCGGTCCACGACCGGCGACAGGGTGACCACCTGCTCGGGGTCGTCGTTCTCGACGACGACCCCGCCCCGGTACTTGCCGACGACGGCGCTGCGGACGGCCTTGACGGCGATGTCGTGCTGCACGTCGTAGTTGTAGGCCGTGTCGCCCTTCACCTTGACCGGTACGTCGATCGCGCCGCTGCCGGGCCGTACGGTCACGAGGCGGCTCTTGGCCCGGCCGCTGTCCGGGTCGAAGACGTACACGCGGACCTGCCCGCTGCCGTGCCCGGAGATCTGGACCGGGATCCGGTAGGTGCGGGTGCCCGTGTCGCCCTCCTTGACGGTCGTGCGGCCCACGTCGACCCGCGGCAGTGCGGCAGCCTTCACCGCCGGAGTGCCGGGCGCCCAGCCCCACGCGTCCATCAGCCAGGCCCGCCCGGACCGCGAACGGGGCGTCAGCTCAAGGGACTTGACATGCCTGAGATCGAGCTTGGCCCGGGTCGCGGCCGACAGCGGGACGCGCAGCTCCTGAGCCCAGTAGGAGGAGGTGTTCGCGGAGCCCGGGAGCCCGTCCACCCGGACCGAGCCCAGCTTCACCCGGCGGTTGGCGGAGTCGGTGACGGACACGTCGAACTTCGTGCCGGTCGTGTTCGGGGGTACGAAGACCCGGAGCGCGAGCTTCTGGGAGCCGCGCAGGGAGAGCGGCTTGGCCGGAGTGACACGCGCGGCCTTGCCCGGCGCCGACCACTTCAGGGCCACCGCGCCGCGGCCGGTCTCCTTGTCCGTCTCCCACGACGCGAAGTGCGGTGACGATCCGGGGGTCTCCGGGGACAGACAGGCCACGGCCGGGTCGGGGTCGACCGCCGAGCACAGCCGGGCGCCGGTCACCTTCACCCCGCCGTCCGGCAGGAAACCGGCGCCGCGCCGGCCGCCGACCGCGTGGGTCAGCACCCGGGCCGGGTCCGCGGACGGGGCGCGCCTGCCCGAACCGTCGAGCAGCGGACGCACCCGGTCGTCCCCGGCGAGGAAGAGCCGGGCCGCGGCGGCGATGTACGTGGCGCCCGCCTTGTGCTGCTGGGCGGCGGTCAGCCGGGTCGCGGCACCCGGCGCGCACACCGGGTCCGGTCCCTCCTCCGGGTCGGTCCCGAAGTCGTCCTGGGCCGGGGCGACGGCCTCGCCCGGGGTCCACTCGCTGTTGAAGTAGTTGTGGTTGGCGCCGACCATGTAGACCGCGCTGTGCAGTGCCGTGCCCCGGCTGATCCCGCGCGTCCCGTCGACGAAGTCCTCGCCCTGCAGGTCCGACACGTCGCCGTCGCAGCCCGGCAGCAGTGTCACGGACGGCACGTCGGCGACCGGGTTCTGGCCGAAGATCGTCGGTCCGACGAGCACGGTCCCGCGCACCTTCCAGCGCACCGGGCCCCGGTAGCCGTCCTCGGCGGCCGGCGGCGGGTAGAGGCTGTCCATGGCGGCCCGGTTGACGCCCTCACCACCGCGCGAGTGGCCGACGAGCAGGACCTTGGAGAGGTCCGCCTTGGGGGCCTCGCGTACGACGGCCGGGGCGGAGGAGGGACGGGCTGTCCAGTCGGCCCAGCGGGCGAGGTGCTGCCGTACCAGCGAGGAGCGCGCCTGCGCGCCGGCGTCCTCGGCGTCCCCGTCCTGGGCGTTGATGCCGTTCGCCGAGATCGACACCGTCACATAGCCCTGGGAGGCCAGCAGTCGCTGGTCGCGCAGATAGCCCCGGTGGCTCGGGATCGGCTTGTAGCCCTTCGCACAGGGCCAGTCGATGGTGACGTCGTCCTTGGAGCCCGGCTTGTAGCAGGTGCCGTGGCGGCCGTGCAGGAACAGCGCGAGCGGCCGGCTGCCGGTGGCGCCCTTCGGCGCCACCACCTCGGCGGTCATCTCCACCGGGGTGTCGAACCCGGGCAGCCGCACCGGGGCGAGGTCGTACTTCCCGCTGACCGTGCGGTACGAGCCGGGCCGGCCAGGATCGACGCCGTTCGCCGGCGCCTGCGCGGGTATGCGGGGCGCGCGCGAGCCGGACCCGCCCGCGTCGTCGGCCGCCGCGTCCAGCCGGCGGCCCCCGGCCGTCACCTGAAGGTCCGCCAGCTGCTCGGGCCGCGTCTCGCCGAGGGCGAGCCGGAAGGTCCGCCCGTCCCTCGCCTGCTTCGGCACCCCGAGCGGCCGGCCCCCGGTGCGGAACTCGACCCGCGCGTCCCCCACGGGCACCGCCTTCGGCGCACGCCAGACCAGCTCGGGCGCCCCCCTGCTCCCGTCGATCCGCCACCCCGGCGGAAGCGGGTCGTCGTCCGACGCGCTCAACAGCCGCGATTCGTGCGGCTGTTCAGCCTGTGCCAGTCCGGGCGAGCCCGCCAGGGCCGCCAGCACCGCCACGGCGGTCACACATATTCGCCGGGCACGGATCAATGATCCTCTCCTCAACACCCTGTGCGCAGACGTCCCGTCGGTCCCGGGTGCCTCTCGCGTCACCTAGGACGGTGGAGGAGTGTCTGAGGGTTGTCTGTGAGGAGAGGCCGACAGCGGGCGGGCGACGCGATCAAGCCGGTGCGGCTGATCGCTCGCCGGCTCTCGCGTGCGCCGCCCCCGCCCCCCGGCCCGGACTCCGCCTCAGCCGGTCGTCAGGACGACCAGCCGCTGCGTCGCCCGGGTCATCGCCACATAGTGGTCCACCGCTCCCTCGATGCCCTCGCCGAAGTCCTCCGGGTCGATGAGGACGACGAGGTCGAATTCGAGGCCCTTCGACAGTTCGGGGGTGAGGGAACGGATGCGGGGCGTCGCGCGGAAGCGCGAAGCGGAGAGGGGGTCGGAGCCCGGGGCGGCGATCACGCAGGCGATCCCGTCGGCGATCCCGTCGGCGTCGGCGGCCAGCCACGCGTCCAGGGTCCCGTCCAGGTCCGACGCCGGGCCGTAGGTGACCGGGACGCCGCCGCTGCGGATCGACGTCGGGACGTTCGCGTCCGGGAGCGCGGCCCGGATCACCGGCTCCGCCTCCGTCATGATCTCTTCCGGTGTGCGGTAGTTGATGGTCAGGGAGGACAGGGTGACGCGGTCCAGGCCCACCCGCTTCAGCCGGTCCTGCCAGGACTCCGTGAAGCCGTGCCTGGCCTGGGCGCGGTCGCCGACGATCGTGAAGCTGCGCGACGGGCAGCGCAGGAGCAGCATCTGCCACTCCGCGTCCGTCAGTTCCTGCGCCTCGTCCACGACGACATGGGCGAACGGGCCCGCCAGGAGATCCGGGGACAGGATGGGGAGTTCGGAGTTGTCCACCAGGCTGACCTGGGCGTCCTCGCCCCGGAGCATCGTCACCAGGCCTTCGCCGTCGTCCGCGTCCGCGCCGGAGTTGGACACCGCCTCGATCAGGTTGTCCACGACCTGGGTCATACGCTCGCGCTGCGCGGCGAGGGTGGCCGCGTGCCGGCGCTTGCGGCGGGCCGTCTCCGGGTCGCCGAGGCGTTGACGGGCCGCGTCCAGGAGGGGCAGGTCGGACGTCGTCCAGGCCCGGGGGTCCTCGCGCTGGAGGCGTCGTACCTCGTCCCGGGTCAGCCAGGGCGCGCACAGCCGCAGATACGCCGGTACCGTCCACAGGTCCCCGACCAGGTCCGCCGCCTCCAGGAGGGGCCATGCCCGGTTGAAGGTCGCCACCAGGTCCCTGTTCTGGAGGAAGGACCTGCGGAGCAGGGCGGGGGAGACGGGCGTGTCCGCGTCCGGGTCGGCGCCGTGGTCGGCATCGGCTTCGGCCGCGGCCTCGTGTTTGTCGTTCAGGATCGTGAGGAGTTCCTCCCAGACCTGGTGACGGGCCTCGTTGTGCGGGGTGCCCGGTTCCGCCGCGTCGAAGGCGGCGGCCCAGTCGGCGGGGCTCAGCCGGATGTCGGACCAGGGGGTCGTGACCGTCATGCCCTCGGCGGGCGGTTCCTCGTAGAAGCGGACGGCCTTCTCGATCCCGCCCACCAGGGCCGCCGACGCCTTCAGACGCGCCACCTCCGGATCGGACTCCGTACCGGCCGTCGCCCCCTCCTCGACCAGGTCCCGCAGGATGCAGGTCTGTACGCCCTCCTCGCCGAGGCTCGGGAGGACATCGGCGACGTAGGAGAGGTACGGGCGGTGCGGGCCGACGAAGAGGACGCCGCCCCGGCGGTGACCGAGGCGGGGGTCGGAGTGGAGGAGGTAGGCGGAGCGGTGCAGGGCCACGACCGTCTTGCCGGTGCCGGGGCCGCCGTCCACGACCAGGGCGCCCCGGGAACTCGCGCGGATGATCGCGTCCTGGTCGGCCTGGATGGTGCCGAGGACGTCCCGCATACGCTCCGACCTGTTGGTGCCCAGGCTGGCGATGAACGCGGACTGGTCGTCGAGGGCGGCGGCGTGGTGGTCGGTGAGGCCGTCCAGGTCGGCCGGGGAGAAGACCTCGTCCCAGTAGTCGCTGATACGGCCGTTGGTCCAGCGGTAGCGGCGGCGGCTCGTCAGGCCCATCGGGTTGGCGTGCGTCGCGCCGAAGAAGGGCTCGGCGGCGGGGGAGCGCCAGTCGATCAGCAGGCGGCGGCCCGTGGTGCTGTCCGTGAGACCCAGGCGGCCGATGTAGACGGGGTTCCCGGGGTCGTCCGTGCTCACCATGTGGCCGAGGCACAGGTCCAGGCCGAAGCGGCGCAGGGTGCGCAGCCGGGCGGTCAGGCGGTGGATCTCCGTGTCCCGGTCCATCGCGTGGCGGCCCAGACCGCCGGGGGCCCTGCGTACGGCGTCGAGCTGGGCGGACACCTCGGCGATCGACTCCTCGAGGCACCGCGCGAGCGCCGCGAAGTGCCGCTCGTCGGCGGCGATCAGGGCCGGGTCGGCCTTGGCGGAGAGGCGGTCGGGGAGGTCGAACGCGCGGGGGGTGGTCGGGGGGGTCACTGCATTCGCTCCGAACGCTCCGAAGATGAGGTCACTTACCACCATGGGGCCTGCTCCACGGGCTCTGCTCAATGGGCTCTTCTCCATGGGCTCTGCTGGACGGGTCTGGTCGATCGATACTGGCTCAGGCCGGAGATTCTGCGGCACGACGGGGGTCTTGCCGCAAGCCCCCCGGTGCGCTATACGTTGAGAGTGGCAAGGAGTGGGGTTACCTCCTTGCCTTTATTGTTGGCCGCTCTGTTCACATCCTCGGATGATCTTCAGTGCACCGACCTTCCATCCGGGTTAGATGGCCACTTTCACCCTTCACGAGTTCATCCATGTGAACACTTTCCTCGCTCCGGTGTATTGACGCGCCCAGGGCGCCCCCCGACACTCGCCAAAGGGAAAGCGCTTTCCGTGTCGGATTCTGGACCACGACCCTGGAGACCGAGCGATGAAATCGACCCATATCAGACCTGTCATGGCCATGGCGAGCGCAAGTCTCGTCGCGGGCCTGCTGGTCGCGTTGTCCGGTACGACGGCGCAGGCCGCGACCGCCCGCTACGAGGCCGAGACGTCACCGGCCGTCTGCACCGGCACCATCGACTCCGACTGGACCGGATACTCGGGCAGCGGATTCTGCAACGGCACCAACGCCGTCGGCGCGTACGCGCAGTTCACCGTGACCGCACCCGCATCGGGCACGGCGACCCTGTCCGTCCGCTTCGCCAACGGCACCACCGGGGCGCGGGCCGCGAACATCACGGTGAACGGTACGACCGCCGCGACCACGTCCTTCGAGGGCACCGGCACCTGGACGGCGTGGACCACCAAGACGCTGACCGTGCCGGTGACCTCGGGCGGCAACGTCATCCGGATCAGCCCCACCGCCGCCACCGGCCTGCCCAACATCGACCGCCTCGACGCCGTCGTCCCCGACGGCACCACCACACCGCCGCCGGCCGGCTCCACGCTGTACGTCGCGCCGAGCGGGACGGACGGCGCGACAGGCACGATCTCGGCCCCCACCACCCTCACCTCCGCGATCAGCCGGATCACCCCCGGCGGCACCATCTACCTGCGCGGCGGCACCTACGCCCACGCGTCCACCGTCACCATCCCGGTCGGCAACTCGGGGACCGCCGCCGCCCGTACGAAGCTGTCGGCGTACCCGGGGGAGACGCCGGTCCTCAACTTCGCGGCGCAGAGCGAGAGTTCGTCGAACCGGGGGCTGCAGATCAACGGCTCCTACTGGCACGTCCACGGCCTCGTCGTCGAGCGTGCCGGGGACAACGGGATCTACGTCGGCGGCAGCGACAACGTCATCGAGCGGACCGTGACGCGGTTCAACCGGGACACGGGGTTGCAGTTGGGGCGGATCGCCTCCAGCACCCCCGCCGCCGACTGGCCTTCGGACAACCTCGTCCTGAGCGCCGAGTCGCACGACAACGCCGACTCCGACGGGGAGGACGCGGACGGCTTCGCCGCGAAGCTCACCACCGGGACCGGGAACGTCTTCCGGTACGCCGTCGCCCACAACAACATCGACGACGGCTGGGACCTCTACACCAAGACGGACACCGGGGCCATCGGGCCGGTGACCGTCGAGGACTCGCTCGCCTACGAGAACGGCACCCTCAGCGACGGGTCGCAGGCCGGGAACGGCGACCGCAACGGCTACAAGCTCGGCGGCGACGACATCGCCGTCAACCACGTCGTCCGGCGCAGCATCGCCTACGACAACGGCAAGCACGGTTTCACGTGGAACAGCAACCCGGGCACGATGGCCGTCTCGGGCAACGTGAGCATCGACAACACCGAGCGGAACTTCAACTTCGACGGCGGTACGTCGGTGTTCCGCGACAACACCTCGTGCCGTGGTGGCAGCGGTACGAACGACCGGATCATCGGCAGCTCCGACAGCTCCAACCAGTTCTGGTCCGGGGCCAACGGGTCCCGCTGCTCCTCGTACTCCGGCGGCCTGCACTGGTCGTTCGGGAGCGACGGCAGTCTCGACGTCACCTTCGGGTGAGAGGACAGGGACTCGTCACCCCCGCTCGCGGCGGTTCGCCGTCACGGGCGGGGGTCTTCCCCTGTCGGGCCGGTGCCGTCGACGAAGGCCGCCAACACCCGGGCGTACGCCTCGGGGTGGGTGACGTGGGGGATGTGGCCCGCGCCCTCGAAGGTGTGGGTGGCCGCCTGGGGGAGGGTCTCGACGAGGCGGGCCGTGATCGGGGCGAACCACGGCAGGCCGGCTGTGCCGCTGGTGAGGAGGGCCGGGCCGGTGTAGGCGGCGAGACGGGGGAGGTCCAGGTCGGCCCCGTGCGGGTCGCGGTGTTCGTCGAGGAACGTGGGGGCGTTGGCCAGGAAGGTCTGCTGGACGGGAGGGGGCAGCTGGTCCCAGGTGCCGGGGCCGAGGGCGATCTCGTCCGTGAACTGGCGGGCCGCCGCCGGGAAGTCGTCCGCGCGGAGGTGGGCGAGGACGGAGGCGAACCTCACGGCGATGTCCGTCAGGAGCGACCGTGCGCGAGGGCCGTCGGACACGAGGCCCGTGAGCGGGGAACCGTCGGCCACGATGCCCGTCAGCGGGGGATCGTGGGCGACCAGGCCCAGGAACAGGTCGGGGCGGTGGGTCGCCAGGCCCAGCGTGGTGGAGGCGCCGAAGGAGTTGCCCGCGACGTACGCCGGGGCGAAGTCCAGGGTCTCCATCAGGGCGGCCAGGTCCTCCTCGTCCTCACGTCGCGTGCCCTGTCCCGCGGGACGCTCGCTGCGGCTGTGGCCGCGGCGGTCGTAGACCAGGACACGGAAGCGTTCGGTGAGGGCGGGGAGGACCGGGATCCAGTTGTGGTGGTCGCCCCAGGAGCCGTGCACCAGGACCAGGGGGTCGCCGGACCCGGCTGTCTTGTAGAAGAGTTCGACGCCGTTCGCCTTGGCCCAGGGCATGGTGGGTCTCCTCGTCCGCCGGGGTCGGTGGGCCGCCACCGTCCGGTGGTGCCGTGGACCTCAACGAGGCGTCGTACCCGTCGGTTGTGCGTGCGTCGGTTGTGCGCGCGCCCGGCCCGGCGCCGGTGCGCCCTCGGTGATCAGCCCTGCGTCTCGCCGATGTTCACCATCCACGGGACGCCGAAGCGGTCCGTGCACATGCCGAAGACATCGCCCCACATCTGTTTGTCGAGGGGGACGGAGACCGAGGCTCCGGCGGAGACCTTCTCCCAGTAGCCGCGCAGCGCCGCCTCGTCGTCGCCGTTGAGACAGACGGAGAAGTTGGTGCCGGGGGTGTAGGGCATGCCGGGCGGGGTGTCGGCGCCCATGATCATGAAGCCGCTCGGGGTCTCCAGCGCGCCGTGCATGATCTTGTCGGATTCCGGGGCGTCGGGCTGTCCGAACTCACCGAAGGTGTTCAGCGTCAGATCGCCGCCGAAGACCTCCTGGTAGAACTCCATCGCCTGCCGGGCGTCGCCGTTGAAACTGAGGTAGGGGTTGAGTCGCGCGATCACGAGAACCTCCCTGAAACGGACAAACGGTCAGTTGTCCGGAGACTAGCCCCCGCCACTGACAACGGCATGCCGGACCGCCCGCACGCACCTGTCCGCCCGTACGGCGTGGCCCCCGTCATAAACGGAATGGGGAGCGTCAAGTCTTCACAAAGTACCCATCAGTAGGGGGAGTCGAGACTGTTACTTTCGCTTTCAAGATTTCCTCACCCCCCACCGAGGCCCCCCATGCCCACCCCCACGCCCGCCCCCTCCTCCGTCGTCCGCGCGAGCGGCCGGCACCGTAAGGCCAAGGCTCCGAACCCGGCGTTCCGCAGGGCGGCCGTGATCGCGGTCGTCGCCCCCGTCGCCGGGACGATCCTGGCCGGGACGTCCGCCTTCGCCGCCGACAAGACGACCGCGAAGGCCGGTGCCACCGAACTCGACGCCGCCGAGCAGAAGATCGCGGACAACCTGAACACGCGCAGCCAGGACACCCGCCTCGGCAGCACCCTCAGCGGTGTCGTCATCGACGCCAAGTCCGACAAGGTGGTGTGGGGGCACGACGCGGACACCGCGCTGATGGCCGCGTCGAACACGAAGCTGGCCACCTCCACCGCCGCGCTGACGGTGCTCGGCCCGAACCACCGGCTGACCACGAAGGTCGTGTACGGCGACGGCACGCTCACCCTCGTCGGCGCCGGTGACCGCACGCTGACGACCGACGACCTCGACGCGCTCGCCAAGACCGCCGTCGCCGGGCTGAAGCACGCCGGCCTCACCTCGGTGAAGGTCCGTATCGACGACAGCCTCTTCCCCGAGCCGACCCTCGCCAACGGCTGGAACACGGGCTACTACCCCGACTCCATCGCCCCCGTACGCGCGCTGGTCGTCGACTCCCACAACGTCGACGACACCTCCCTCGACGCGGGCGGAGTCTTCGCCAAGCTGCTCGCCGACCGTGGGGTCACGGTCGACGGTGACGTCACGCGCGGGGTCGTCGGCAAGGGGGACGTGCCGGTCGCCTCGCACACCTCCGACAAGCTGTCCACGATCGTCAAGCGGATGCTCAAGGTCAGCGACAACGACATCGCCGAGTCCCTGCTGCGGCTCACCGCGCTCGGCGCCGGCCGCTCCGCCACCTTCGAGGACGGGACCGCCGTCGTCCGCGACGTCCTCACCCGGTACGGCGTCCCGCTCGACAACTTCGCGATGTACGACGGCAGCGGGCTGTCCCGGGCGACCCGGATCCCGGCGCGGACCATCGCCGACATCGTCGACCTGGCCGCCGACCCCCGGCACGCCCAGACGCTGAAGTACATCATCGACGGGCTGCCCGTCTCGGGTGAGGCGGGCGCCACCCTGGGCCCGGAGTTCGGCCGCTTCGACACCGCCGACTCCCAGTGCGCCGTCGGCCAGGTCAAGGCCAAGACCGGCACCCTCACCGGCGCCGTCGCCCTGAGCGGTCTGACCAAGGGCCAGGACGGGCAGTGGAAGGTCTTCTCCTTCATCGAGAACGACTCCACCGCAGGGCCGTCCGACATCAAGGACGCCCTGGACGGCCTCGCGGCCACCGTCAACGGCTGCTGGGCGTAGCGCCCCGCACCCTCAAGCACTCACGGACGCCGGCTGTGGGGACGGCCGGCGTCCGTGGGGTACGACGACGTGGCCTCTACTGGGCGGTGAGGTGGTCCTCCAGGTCGCCGAGGACCTCGTCGGCGGCGGTCACGCCGAGGCCGAGGTACCAGGTCTCGTCCGGGACGTCGTACGCGTGACCGGCCTTGACGGCGGACAGGTTCTTCCACAGCGGGTTGCCCTGGGCCTTGGACTTGTCGGTGGCCTTCGGGTCGCCGTACACGCCGGTGAAGATGTAGTCGGCGTCGGCCTGGTCGATGTTCTCGGCGCTGATCTCGGCGGCGAGGTCCTCGATGTCCTGGTTCTTCGGGCGGGGGACGCCGACGTCCTTGAGGATGGTGCCGATGAACGAGGCGTTGGCGTAGAGACGGACGACGCCGTCGGGCATGTAACGGACCATCGACACGGTCGGCTTGTCGGCGCCGAGCTTCTTGCCCAGCGCGTCGGCCTTCGCCGCGTACGCCGCCAGCTTCTCCTTCGCTTCCGCCGTCCTGTCCAGGGCGGCGGCGTTGAGGAGGTAGTTCTCCTTCCAGGTGAAGCCGGGGCGGACGGAGAACACGGTCGGCGCGATCTTGGACAGCTCGTCGTACTTGTCGGCGGCGCGCAGCTGGCTGCCGAGGATCAGGTCGGGCTTCAGCGCGGCGATGGCCTCCAGGTTGAGGCTGTTGATCGTGCCGACGTTCTTCGGGCTGCCCGCGTCCTTCCTCAGATACGACGGCAGCTCGGGCGAGCCCTCGGTCGGCGCGAGCCCGACCGGCTTGATACCGAGGGAAACAACGTTGTCGAGCTCGCCCACGTCGAGGACGACCACGCGTTTCGGTTCCGCCTCGATCTTCGTCTCGCCCATCGCGTGCTCGATGGTGCGCGGCCACTCGCCGGCCTCGGCGTCCGTGCCCATCGCTGCGGTCTTCTTCGCGGCGTCCGCGAAGTCCTTGCCGCCCTTGGCGACGTCCTTCTTCTCGGCGGCGCCGGCGGAGGCCCCGGCACCCGACCCCTCCCCGTCGGAGGAGCCGCCGCACGCGGTCAGGGCCAGCGCGGAGGCGAGAGCGAGGGCCGCGGCGGTGGTGCCGCGGCGGCGGAGGGGCGTGGGGGGCATGGGGGGCTCCCGTCGGTCACGACTGTGGACTTAGGTACGCCTTACTTTATGGGTTTCCTGTGGGCCGGGAAGCCATGGAGCGTGTGGTTCCGGACACCTGGCGGGCCCGGCACCACCAGCGGATCACCCGTCACCGGATCCGGTACGACGACCGAGGCGAGCCCGAACACGTCCTGGACCAGCTCGGCGGTCACGATGTCGGCGGGCGGGCCCTGCGCCACGATCCGGCCCGCCCGCATGGCGATGAGATGGTCGGCGTAACGGGCGGCCTGGTTGAGGTCGTGCAGCACCGCGACCACCGTCCGGCCGCGTTCGTGGTTCAACTGCCGTACGAGGTCCAGGACTTCGACCTGGTGGGCGATGTCGAGGTACGTCGTCGGCTCGTCGAGCAGCAGCAGGTCGGTGTCCTGGGCGAGGGCCATCGCGATCCACACGCGCTGTCGCTGACCGCCCGACAGCTCGTCGACCGGGCGCTCGGCGAGGTCGAGGGTCCCCGTGCGCTCCATCGCGTGGGCGACGGCCGCCTCGTCGTCGTCGGACCACTGCCGCCACCACTTCTGGTGCGGCTGCCGCCCGCGCGAGACCAGGTCCGCGACCGTGATCCCCTCCGGCGGCACCGGCGTCTGCGGCAACAGCCCGATCACCTGCGCGATCCGCCGCGTGGGTACGTTCGCCAGCTCGGCCCCGTCCAGCAGCACGGCCCCCCGCCGAGGCTTCAGCAGCCGCCCCAGCGCCCGCAACAACGTCGATTTCCCGCACGCGTTGGGCCCGACGATCACGGTGACCTTCCCGTCCGGCACCTCCAGATCGAGCTCCTCGACGACCGTACGGTCCTCGTAGGCGAGGGTGAGGGAGCGGGCGGCGAGGCGGGAGTTGGTGCGCGGGTTGGGGGCGGCGGGGGTTGTCGGGCGGGTGCGGATGGGTGGGGGCTGGTCGCGCAGTTCCCCGCGCCCCTGAGAAGCGGGGGCTGCGCCCCTCGCTTCCCGGCCGGTGGGGTCTGTGGGGTTCTGCCCGGTGGGGTGGTCGGCGGTCACGCGGTTCCTCCGGAGCGGTTGCCGCGGGTGCGGATGATCAGCCACATCAGATAGGGGGCGCCCACGAGGGCGGTGAAGACGCCGACCGGCAGTTCCAGCGGCGACAGCAGCTTGCGGGCCAGCACATCGGCGACGACCACGATCAGCGCACCCGTCAGCGCGGAGCACACCAGCGGAACGTGCGGCGTACGGGTCAGCCGCCGGGCGATCTGCGGGGCGAGCAGCGCCACGAAGTCGACGGGCCCGGCGGCCCCGGTCGCCACGGAGGCGAGGACGACGCCGAGGACGCTCAGCCCCAGCCGTACCCGGCCGAGCCGGACACCGAGCGCGGTGGCCGTGTCGTCGTCGAACGCCGCGCTCCGCTGGGCGCGGGCCGCCCACAGCAGGAACGGCACGAGCAGCAGCAGAACCGTCGCGAGCGGCGCCGCCTGGTCGTAGCCGCGGCCGTTGAGCGACCCGGTGAGCCACACCTTGGCCTGCTGGGCGACGAGATAGTCCCCCTTGGTCACCAGCAGCCGGGTCAGTGAGCCGAGCGCCACGGAGATCCCGATGCCGACGAGCACGAACCGGGATGCGCTGA
Organism: Streptomyces sp. NPDC001868; assembly: GCF_040297125.1. NCBI lineage: Bacteria > Bacillati > Actinomycetota > Actinomycetes > Kitasatosporales > Streptomycetaceae > Streptomyces > Streptomyces sp. NPDC001868. The sequence continues at coordinate 80,067 of NZ_JBEOYO010000016.1, forward strand.
GCCCGCCCCGCCAGGCAAGCAGATAGACGAGCAGCGCGGCCAGCAGCCCGCCCACGACGGACACGTACGGCAGCGCGGCGGCCGAGGTGAGCCCGAAGGTCATCGCGGCGACCGTCGCCGCGCCCGCGCCGTGCGTCACCCCGATGATGTCGGGGCTGGCGAGCGGATTGCGGGCCATGGTCTGGATCAGCGCCCCGGACAGCCCGAACGCGACCCCCACCAGCAGCCCGGTCACCAGCCGGGGCAACCGCAGCTCCCCCACGACCAGTTCATCGGGACTGGGCAGCCCGACCAGCACCCGCACGACCTCGTCCGGCGAGACGAACGCCTCCCCGACACACAGCGACACCACCACCGCCACCGCGAGCAGCCCGGCCAGCACGAGGGCCACGCCCATGGCCCGCCGATACACCAGAAAACTGCTCCCCCACCCACCCCGCACGACAACATGCCCAACGGGCCGGCCGGACAGGGCCCCACCGCGAGGCCGGGGAACGATGGGAGGAGCCGTGGCGTAGGCCGAACGCTCCGCGAGACCGGCGGTCCCGGCGGAGGCCGAGGCCCCGGAGGAAGCGGCGGTCGCGGCGGCGGAGGCCCCGGGGAGCGCTGACTCCCCGGACCCTGGGGCAGCGGTGGCTGCGGCGGCGGAGAACCCTGGGGACGCCGACTCCCGGCCCTCCCCGGCCTCCCCGGACCCCGGCGAGCCGGCGGTCCCGGGAGCGGTGGCCCGCCCCGGCCGCCGGGCGCCGTTGCCGCTGCCCTCGCCGTGGTCGCGGTCGTCGTGGTCGTCGACGTGCGTCATGCCGTCGCCACCGCTTTCCTCCGTACCAGCACGATCAGGAACGGCACGCCCGCGAGGGCCGTCATGACGGCCACCGGTACCTCCGAAGGGCGTACGACGACTCGGCCGAGGACGTCCGCGAGGAGCAGCATCACCGGGCCGAGCAGTGCGGCCATCGGCAGCAGCGTGCGGTGGCCGGGGCCGACGAGGGCGCGGGCGATGTGCGGGACGGCGAGTCCGATGAAGGCGATGGGGCCGGCCGCGGCGACCGCGGCGCCCGTGAGGACGGTCGCGCCCAGCGCGCCGGTCGCCCGCAGCAGCGCCACATTGCGGCCGAGCCCGCGCGCGATGTCGTCGCCGAGCGCGAGCGCGTCCAGACCGCGGGCCATGGCCAGCACCAGCAGCAGCCCGGCGAGCAGGAACGGCCAGACCTGACCGGCGATCGACGCGTCCCGCCCGCTGATCGACCCGACGTCCCAGAACCGGAACTCGTCCAGCGCCCGCGCGTTGGTGGTCAGGATCGCCGAGACGACGGACGCGAGGAACGCGTTCATCGCCGCCCCGGCCAGCGCCAGCTTCACCGGCGACGCACCCCCGCGCCCGCTGCCGGCGACGGCGTAGATACAGACCGCCGCGGCCCCGGCGCCCGCGAAGGCGTACCAGACGTACCCGGTCAGGGAGTGCACGCCGAGGAAGGCGATGGCACAGACGACGCCCAGCGAGGCGCCCTGGCTGATGCCGAGGATGCCGGGCTCGGCGATCGGGTTACGGGTGATGCCCTGCAGCACGGTCCCGGCGACGGCCAGCGCGACCCCGACGAGCACCCCGATGACCGTGCGCGGCACCCGCAGCGCCCGTACGACCTGGGCGTCGTCGGTCGTACCGCCGTGGACCAGCGCGTCCCACACCGCAGAGGGCGGGATCGTACGACTGCCCACCGCGAGGCTCAGCAGCACGGCCAGCGACAGCAGGAGAAGGGCGGCGACCAGCCAGCCGACACGGCGACCCACGACTCCCGACACGCACCCTTCTCCATCACTTTCCCGCACTCAGGCAGCTGAGGCTTGCCTAAGCGTACGGTGTGGGAGAAGGGTGCCCGGGAGCGCCTGCCGTCAGAGGCCGAACTCCTGCGGGGACAGGCCGAGCGCCGCGCACACCTCGCGCAGGACCTGCTCCTCGGACTGGGCGATGTACCCGTCCGCGCCCGCCACCACGAAGCCGGTCTGGACGACCGCCCGCGCCTCCGTCGGCTTCTTCGCGGCCTTGGCGATCTCCTGCATGGCGGTGGCCTTGCCCTGCTGGAAGTTGAACGACAGCTGGTCGACGTGCTTGTTGAAGCGCTGCCGCAGCTGGTCGGCCGGGAAGTTCTGCAGGACGTCGTTGTTCAGGATCAGGGACTCCACGTGCGCCCGCTCGTGCTCGTCCACGTTCCCGTCGGCGGCGGCCACCAGGGCGCAGACGGCCATGCTGGCGTCCCGGTAGGCACCGCTCTTCAGCTCGGTCTTGAGGGAGGTGAGCTGGGACTTGAGCGCGCTCACCAGCTGGGCCTTCGACCCGCCGGAGGACCGCCCGGACCCCGAGGACCCGGTGGAACCCATCGGCCCGTTGGAGCCCATGGGCCCCGCGCCCGGCCGTCCGTGTCCGGTGCCGCCCCGCGCTCCCTGCGCCTGCTGCTGCAGACCCTTGGCCTGGTCCTTGATCCGATCCCACATCGCCATGCGTGCCACCTCGGCTTAGCCCGTGTCGTGCCGGTCGTTCCGGTCGTCCGCGTGCGTTCCGCACGTCTCCCTGTGAACGCCCGCCGCCCCCCTCAGAGTTCCACGGCCGGCCGAGCCCGTTCCGCGCCGCTCAGCGGCCGTTCCCCTTCGCGGGCGCGCGCCGGCGGCTCTGGCCGGGGCGACCCCGGCGGCCGCGGGACGACGAAGCGGACCGGGCGGGCGGCTGGTCGGTGACCGGCGGGGTGATGACGACGGGCACACCCGAGGGGGCCTGCGCGCCGGTGATGCGGTTGAGGTCGGCGCCGCCGGAGCGGACCCGCGTGGTCGTCGGGGTGATGCCGGCGACGGCCATCAGCTGGGTCACCTCACGGCGCTGGTGCGGCAGGACGAGCGTGACGACCGTCCCGGACTCGCCGGCCCGGGCCGTACGGCCGCCCCGGTGCAGATAGTCCTTGTGGTCGCCCGGCGGGTCGACGTTGACGACGAGGTCGAGGTCGTCGACGTGGATGCCGCGGGCGGCGACGTTCGTGGCGACCAGGGTCGTCACATCGCCTTCCTTGAACTGGCTCAGGGCCCGGTTGCGCTGGGACTGCGACTTGCCGCCGTGCAGGGCGGCGGCGCGCACCCCGACGGCCAGCAGCTTCTTGACCAGCCGGTCCGTGGCGTGCTTGCTGTCGAGGAACATGATCACCCGTCCGTCACGGGCGGCGATCTCGGTCGTCGTGGCGTGCTTGTCGTCGTCCTCGATGTGCAGCACGTGGTGGTCCATCGTGGTGACGGCGCCCGCGGACGGGTCGACCGAGTGGACGACGGGGTCGTGCAGGTACTCGCGGACCAGCCGGTCGACGTTGCGGTCCAGGGTGGCCGAGAACAGCATCCGCTGTCCGCCGGGACGCACCTGGTCGAGCAGCGCGGTGACCTGCGGCATGAAGCCCATGTCGGCCATCTGGTCGGCCTCGTCGAGGACGGTGATGGCGACCTGGTCCAGCCGGCAGTCGTCGCGGTCTATGAGGTCCTTGAGCCGTCCGGGTGTCGCCACGACCACTTCGGCACCGCCGCGCAGCGCGCTCGCCTGACGTCCGATGGACATGCCGCCGACCACGGTCGCAAGCCGCAGCCGCAGCGCGCGGGCGTACGGGGTGAGGGCGTCGGTGACCTGCTGGGCCAGTTCCCGGGTGGGTACGAGGACGAGGGCCAGCGGCTGCCGGGGCTCGGCCCGCTGCCCCGACGTACGGGCCAGCAGCGCGAGACCGAAGGCGAGCGTCTTGCCCGAGCCGGTGCGGCCCCGGCCCAGGACGTCCCGGCCGGCCAGCGAGTTCGGCAGCGTCGCGGCCTGGATGGGGAACGGGGCGGTCACCCCTTCGGCGCCGAGGGTCTCCAACAGCCGTGCGGGCAACTCCAGTTCGGCGAACGTCTCGACGGCGGGCAGCGCGGGCGTGACCGTCACCGGCAGCGCGAACTCCCCACCGGCCGCCACGGCGGGCCGACCACCGCCACCGCCGCCACGCGACGGCCTGCTACGGCCGGTCCTGGGCGCGGCGTTCCTGCCCGACCCGTTCCTGGCCGACGCGTTCTTCGCCGGTGCGTTCTTGGCCGTACCGCCCTTGGACGGCGTACCGCCCTTGGACGCCGAGCCGGTCTTGGCGCCCGTACCGGCACCGCTCGAACGGCCCTTCGATGTACCGCCGCCCTGCCCTGAACCACCGCCCGTTCCGGCGCCCGTGCCCTGTGAGCGGGCGCGGTTGCCCCGGGCGGCGCCGGTACCGGCGGAGCCCTTGTCCGTGCGGACGGCAGCGCCCTTCTCCGGCTTCTCCGTGCGGGAGCGGGAGGGGTTGCTGCTGTTCGTACGAGCCGTGCGGTTCATGGGGACCTTCCTCGATGCGGCGGCGCTTGTCGCACACGAGCCGGGGCCCGCACCCTTCGGGCGCGGGCCCCGGCTCATGCGTACGCGTCAGAGTCAGGCGGGAACGATGTTCTCGGCCTGGGGGCCCTTCTGGCCCTGCGTGACGTCGAAGGTCACCTTCTGGCCTTCCTGAAGCTCACGGAAGCCGGAGGTGGCGATGTTCGAGTAGTGGGCGAAGACGTCGGGGCCGCCACCCTCCTGCTCGATGAAGCCGAAGCCCTTTTCCGAGTTGAACCACTTCACGGTGCCGGATGCCATGCTGAAACTCCCTTGATGCAGTGCCCGGAGTCCACACTTTGCGGACCCGGTGTCGCAGCACGGTTCGACCCGACGGGAAGATCTGAAAAGTCCCGGAAAGCCCCGGAAACAACAAAGAGTGCTCGTCGACGGAAGGTCGAAGAGCACTCAGAAGCCTCTGGTAACCAAAACTGCCACTTCATGGCAAGGTAGCACAGGCTCATCGTCTTCGGTGTGAGACATCGGACACCACGAGCGAAAATGTTCCGGCGACGCGGACCGGGGGCGTCGGCGGGGCTGGAGACAGCGGCCCTCATCGACCTCTGCCAGGGCACCGTCGACCAGGGCGGCCTCGAAGCGCTCACCGCCGGCCATCTGACCCACGCGGCGGCCGTCGCCGACCTCAACCTGCTGGCGTACGGGCTGGTGCGGGCGAAGCGGGCGGGGTGACCGCGGTGGGGTGCGTTGTCGGGTGCGGGTGAGTGGGGGCTGGTCGCGCAGTTCCCCGCGCCCCTAAAAGCTTCAGGCCCTTGCGGGCCTGAAAAGCACAGGGCGTAGCCCGTGCTTTTCAGGGGCGCGGGGAACTGCGCGACCAGCCCCCACCGGACCCGCACCCGACGAACGAACCCCCGCAACCGCTCGCCGATGCCCAGATCGTGGTCGCGAAATAGTGTGAAAAGGGTGCAGAGGGACATATCGAAGGTAGTGGGAGGGGCGAGGGAGACCTGGGGCGAGAACGCGGGCGAGAGTGAGATGAGCGGCCATGGTGCGGCATGTCGTCGACGATCCGGGAGCGGGCCCGGGCCCGGGCCCGGACGCGGCCGGTGAGGCGCTGACCGCGCGGGCCACCGTCGACGAACACGGCACCGTGACCGGCTGGAGCGCCGGCGCCGAGCACCTGCTCGGATACACGCCGACGCAGATCCTGGGCCGGCCGGCCGCCTCCCTGCTCGCCGAGGAGCCCCCGGCGGCCGCCCTCCCGTCGTTCTCCGGTCTGCCGAGGTGGCAGGGCACCCTCGTCCTGCGGCACCGGGACGGCCGCCGCCGGGAGGTCAAGGTCCTGGCGCATCACCGCACGTCGTACTGCGGGACCCGGGACTGGTTCCTGGTCTCCGCCCTGACGGGGACCCGGCCCCGCCCCGGCGACGACGCGCTCGCGCTGCGCGGTTTCCTCGACTCCCCGAGCTGCGCGACCTCGGTGCACGACAAGGATCTGCGCTTCCGCCGGTCCAACCGGGGCTCACGGGGTGCCCTGGGCCTGAGCGACGACGACCTGCGCGGGCTGCGGATGACGGAGGCGCTGGACGACCCCGCCGGCGGGGAGGTCGAGCGGCTGATGCGCCGGGCCCTGGAGACCGGCGAGCCGCAGTACCTGGAGAACCACGCGCGCGCCCCCGGTGAGAGCCGCGAGCACGCCTGGTCGGTGCACCTCTACCGGCTGGAGGACGACGACGGCCGTGTCCTCGGCGTGGCCTCCACCGGGCACGACATGACGGAGCAGTACTGGGCCCGCAAACGCCTCCAGCTGATCGCCGAGGCCGGCCGGCGCATCGGCAGCACCCTCGACGTGACCCGGACCGCGCAGGAACTGGCGGACATCGCGGTCCCGGACCTCGCCGACTTCATCAGCGTCGACCTGCTGGCGTCCCTCGACGACGTCCACGAGCCGCCCCCGCACGCCCCGGCCGCCGGGCGCGCCCTCGCGCTGCGGCGCATCGCCCACCAGTCCGTGCTGCCGGGGAGCCCGGAGGCGGTCGTCGCACCGGGCGAGGTGGACGAGTACCCGGACGGCTCGCCGCCGGTGGAGAGTCTGCGCTCGGGCCGCGCCGTGCTCTACCAGGTGACCGAGCCCGCGATCGCCGACTGGGTGGCCCAGGACCCGCTCCGGACCTCCCGTATCCGCGACTTCGGGTTCCACTCGGCGATGACCGTGCCCCTGACGGCACGCGGGACCACCCTGGGCGTCGCCGTCTTCGCCCGCCACCGGCACCCCGACCCCTTCCAGCAGGACGACCTCGTCCTGGCCGAGGAACTGGCGGCCCGGGCGGCGGTCAGCATCGACAACGCGCTGCGCTACACGCGTGAACGCGGTACGGCCGTCACCCTGCAGCGCAGCCTGCTGCCGCAGAGCCTGCCCGAGCAGAGCGCGGTCGAGGTCGCCTCCCGCTATCTCCCGGCCGGTGCCCGCGCCGGGGTGGGCGGTGACTGGTTCGACGTGATCCCGCTGTCCGGGGCCCGGGTGGCGCTGGTCGTCGGGGATGTCGTGGGCCACGGCATCCACGCCTCCGCGACGATGGGCCGGCTGCGGACCGCCGTCCGTACCCTCGCCGACATCGACCTGCCGCCCGACGAACTCCTCACCCACCTCGACGACCTCGTGGCACGCCTGGCCACGGAGGCGGAGGGCGCGGAGCGGTCCGCCGGGGGAGGGGCGGGCGCGGGGGACGCCACCGGGGGCGTGGTCGGGGCGACCTGTCTGTACGCCGTGTACGACCCCGTCACGCGCCGGTGCACGCTCGCCCGGGCGGGGCATCCGCTGCCGGTCGTGGTGGGCCCGGACGGCGCCGCCGAACTGCTCGACCTTCCGGCGGGGCCCCCGCTGGGCCTGGGCGGACTGCCCTTCGAGTCACGGGAGACCGAACTGCCGGAGGGCGGCCTGCTCGCCCTCTACACCGACGGCCTGATCGAATCCCGGGCCGGTGGACGCGGTGACGCGGGACGCGATGACGGCGGGAGCGGTGATGGCGGGCGCGCTGACGGCGGGCGCGCTGACGGCGGGCGCGCTGACGGCGGACGCGGTGACGGCGGGCGCGGTGACGGCGGGCGCGGTGACGGCGGGCGCGGTGACGGCGGTGGCATCGACGGCCATGGCCACGGCGACGGCCCCGGTGGCGACCTCGACGACGGGATCACCCGGCTGCGTCAGGCCCTCGCCGCCCCCACCGCCTCCCTGGAGACGCTGTGCGACCGGGTCCTGGGCGCCGTACTGCCGGAGCGGCCCACCGACGACGTGGCCCTGCTCATCGCCCGCCCCCGCGCGCTCGACCCCGACCGGGTCGCCACCTTCGACGTGGAGCCCGACCCCTCCGCCGTCGCCGAGGCCCGTAAGAACGCCCTCTGCCGGCTGGAGAGCTGGGGCCTGAATGACGCGGCCTTCGTCACCGAACTGGTCGTCAGCGAGCTGGTCACCAACGCCATCCGGCACGCCGAGCCGCCCGTCCAACTGCGACTCATCCACGACAGAAGCCTGATCTGCGAGGTCTCCGACGCCAGCAGCACGGCACCTCACATGCGCCGCGCCCGCACCTACGACGAAGGCGGCCGGGGCCTGCTCCTGATCGCCCAGCTGACCCAGCGCTGGGGCACCCGCCCCACCCCCACGGGCAAGACGATCTGGACGGAGCAGGCCCTCGGATGAACCTCCGGCCCCCGGGACGACCCCCGGGATCACCCCCCGGATGACCTACGGCCTGCCCTGCTTCGGCCCGCCGAGGGTGTCGGCGGCGTGCCGGGGGCCGTGTCCGGACGAGAACTGGCCGACGAGTTCACGGAAACAGACGAGGGCGGTGATCGGCGGAATCCCGACGATCACCATGGCCAGCAGCGAACTCGCCGACTGGCCGATGCACAGGGCCACCGCCGTGCCGGAGGAGAGCAGCATCACGGCCCAGGAACGCCGGGCGGTCCGGTGCTGGACGGATGCCCGCAGGATGGACAGCCCCGCCAGCAGCCACGGCCCGTACACAGTCAGCGGCCACCAACGCGCCAAATGCTCCGACACCACCAGCAGCGCGATGCCGCGAAGCTGAATGTACGAATAAGAGACGGACCAATAAAGCATCGTCAGTGCGCACAGGGCGATTGTCGTGACCAGGAGCACGACAGGGAAGATTCTCGGATTTCCGGAGAAGATGTGGGCCCCCGGGCGGGGCCGCCGTCGGTTGCCCGGGCGGCGCGGGCTGTCGCGGAGGTCCGGCAGGGGCGGGACGGGCTCCACGCTGTGTGCCGTGTAGGCCATGTGGGGCATGTGGATCAGCTCGTCGTTGGGGTCCCAGACGCCCGACGAGGCCCGCGGGCCGGGGAGCCAGATGGGCTGCGTCTCGTACGGCTGGGGCCCGTCGAGACTCTGATCTACCGAATCATAATCGGTTCGCATTCTGATTCTGAATCCTGTTCATTCGGGATCCGCTTTTCCGACCGGTACAAGAGGGTCGACGCCTGATTTTGGGCATTCGGGAGAATAGCGATCGGCGGGGATTTTCGCGAGGAGCGAACCGCGGTGCATGGCCGATGAAATGGAGAAGGCGCGCTTGGCGCCGAACGAGTGGACTCGCTCCCGGGCGCACCCGACGGGACTCCCGGCCCGGGGCCCGGATGGTGACGTGGGCGCCTCCTGCCCCCGACCTGGAAGAGGCGACTCCCCGTGCCACTACCTGCGCGATTTCCCGTACGGCTCCCCGTGCGACCCCCTGTACGACGCACCCGCTCCCGCCGGCTGTTCGCCGCGGCGCTGCTGGTGGCGTCCGCGCGACCGGGGTCGCCGACACCGCCACCCGCCGGCCGATGGCCACCGACCAGTACATGCGGATCGGCAGTGAGACCAAGACCTTCACGGTCACCGCGCTGCTCCGGCTCGTCGACGACCGCCGGATCCGGCTCGACGACCCGATCTCCCGCTATGTCCGCGGAGTGCCGAACGGCGGCAGGATCACGCTGCGTCACCTCGCGGAGATGCGCAGCGGCCTGTTCCCGTACAGCGCCGACCCGGACTTCACACAGGCCCTGCTCAGCGACCCGAGCCGCTTCTTCACACCGCGCGAACTGCTCGCCTACGGCTTCCGGCATCCGAACACGTTCCCGCCGGGTGAAGAGTTCCAGTACTCCAACACCAACCTCATCCTGCTCGGTCTGGTGATCGAGAAGGTCAGCGGCCGGCCTCTCGCCGACGTCATCCACGAGCGGGTGCTCCGCCCGGCCCGGCTGCGCCACACCCTGTTCCCCGAGGGCCGCGAGTTCCCCGAGTCGCACGCGCACGGCTACACCGACCAGACGCTGAGCGGCGAGATCGAGGACGCCACGGACTGGAACCCCAGCTGGGCCTGGGCTGCCGGGGCGATGATCTCGGACCTGCACGATCTGCGCCGCTGGGCCAGGATCGTCGCCACCGGGACCCTGCTCACCCGGGAGACCCAGCGGGAGCGGCTCACGATGCTGCCGACCGGCTTCCCGGGCACCAGCTACGGCCTCGGCATCTTCGACTCCGGCGGCTGGATCGGGCACAACGGCTCCATCCCGGGCTACCAGAGCGTGACCGTCTACCTGCCGGCGCGGAAGGCCACCCTGGTGCTCCTGCTCAACACCGACATCACCCACGAGGGCCAGGAGCCGTCCTCGCTGCTGGCCCGCGCGATCACGGAGATCGTCACCCCGGACAACGTCTACGACCGCCCGGCACCCCCGCGCTGACCAATATGTCGGTATTGCGGGTATAAGCCGCGCCCGGTCGGATACCCGCACGGCATGATGCGGACGCTGAAGAAGCACGGAAGGCACGCCGAGCACACCGAGCGCACGGGACGGGCCGAGCGCACCGGAGAGGCCGGGCGCACGGGTCACGCGGGGCCGGACGAGCAGGTGGAGCGACAGGCGCCGGACAGTCCGACGGATCTGTCCGGCGCCTCCTGGCGCTCGGTGCTGAAAGGCACTCTGAAGGAGTTCAAGAAGGACGAGCTGACCGACCGGGCGGCGGCGCTGACCTACTACGGCATCCTGGCCCTGTTCCCGGCGCTGCTGGCCCTCGTGTCCCTGCTGGGGATCGCCGGGCAGTCGGCGACGCAGCAGGTGCTGGACAACATCCAGCAGCTCGCCCCCGGCGCGGCGCGGGATGTCCTCACCAACGCCGTCGAGCAGATGCAGGGCAACGCCGGGCTCGGCTCGGTCATGGCGATCGTGGGTCTGGCGCTCGCGGTGTGGTCGGCCTCCGGCTATGTCGCGGCGTTCATCAGGAGCGCGAACGCGGTGTACGACATGCCCGAGGGCCGTCCCGTGTGGAAGGTCCTGCCGGTCCGGGTCGGTGTGACGGTACTGCTGATGGTCATGGCCGTGATCAGCGCGCTGATCGTGGTGTTCACCGGCGGTCTCGCCCGGGAGGTGGGCACCGCGCTCGGGGTCGGCGACACCGCGCTCACCGTCTGGTCGATCGCCAAGTGGCCCGTGCTGATCCTCCTGGTCACCATCATGATCGCCGTCCTCTACTGGGCCACCCCGAACGCGAAGGTCCGCGGCTTCCGCTGGATCACACCGGGCAGCTTCCTCGCCCTGCTGCTCTGGATGGTCGCCTCGGCCGGGTTCGCGTTCTACGTGGCGAACTTCGGCTCGTACAACAAGACGTACGGCGCCATCGCCGGCGTGATCATCTTCCTGGTCTGGCTGTGGATCACGAACCTGGCGATCCTGCTCGGCCTGGAGTTCGACGCCGAACTGGCGCGTCGACGTGCCGTCGAGGGCGGTCATCCGCCGGACGAGGAGCCGTACGTCGAGCCGCGCGACACCCGGGCGTGGGACGAGGAGGACCACCGCCGTCTCGAAACCTGAGCGGCGGGGAGGGGGCGGCCCGGGACACGCCGTCGGATGGACTATCGGGCGGTTCCGGGAGCATCTGGTCATACCTTGCGGAATATGACGAAATGGCATATTGCCCATGTGGCGTGTATCGCGGCGGTCATCGGGGCGGGGCTCGGGGCCGCCCCGCAGGCTGTCGCCGACCAGCGGACCCATGTGGTCTTTCCGGGAGAGTCGATCCAGCGGGCGGTGGACGCCGCCGCACCGGGCGACACGGTGCTCGTGGCGTCCGGCACGTACCGCGAGAGCGTCCGGGTGAGCACACCCGGGATCACCCTGCGCGGCATGGGCCGCGGCACCGTCGTGGAACCGGCCGCGAAGCCCGCGCCGGCCGCGGAGAAGCCCGCCCAGGCCGCCGAGAAGCCGGCACCGGCGCCCGGCGAGAAGGCCGCCGACGGCTGCGCGGACAGCGGCAACGGGATCTGTGTGATCGGGACCAAGGACCGCAAGGTCGAGGACGTCACCGTCGCCGCCCTGACCGTCACCGGCTTCGCCGGGTCCGGGGTGTACGCCCTGGACACCGACAGGCTGACCGTGCGGCATGTGACCGCGGTGAAGAACGGTGTGTGGGGCATCGCCCAGGAGCGTTCGGTGCGCGGGGTGTTCCGCAAGAACACCGCCCGGGACAACGGCGACGCCGGTCTGTTCCTCGCCAACACGATCAAGGCCGAGCAGGGCGCCATCGACAGCGGCGGCACCGTCGTCGCCCACAACCGCCTGGAGGGCAACCGGATCGGTCTCACCGTCCGGCGTCTGCGCAACCTCACCGTCGCGGACAACCACCTCACCGGCAACTGCGCGGGCGTCTTCGTCGTCGGCGACGAGAACATGCCGAGGGCCGGCGCCCTGACCGTGCGCGACAACCTCATCGACCGCAACAACAAGTCCTGCCCGAAGACCGCGCGGCTGGACGCGCTGCAGGGCACCGGCATCGTGCTGACCGGCGCCGAGGACACCCTGGTGACCCGCAACCGGATCATGGAGAACGCCGGCACCTCCCCGCTGTCGGGCGGCATCGTCGTGTGGAAGAGCTTCGTGGGCACCACCAGCGAGCGGAACCGGATCACCGACAACGTGCTGGAGAACAACTCCCCGGCGGACATCGTCAACACGGACACCGCAGGCAAGGGCAACACCTTCACGGGCAACACCTGCGCGGCGTCCAAGCCCGCGGGGCTGTGCTGACCGGCCGAGGTCGCTCATGAACTCCCAGAAGGAAGGCGTCACATGACGACCGCTCAGACCACGGAGACGGCACCCACCGCTCCGACCGCACCGGCCGTCCACACCTCACCGGCCCCGCCGCCCCCCATGCGGTTCAGGGAACTCGTGTTCGGGGCGGCCGTCGCCGCCGCCCTGCGCGCGGCGGCCCGGCTGGGGGTCGCCGACGCCCTCGGCGACACCCCGCTGTCCGTGGAGGACCTCGCGGCGGCGGTGAAGGCCGAACCGAAGCCGCTGCGACGGCTGTTGCGGGCCCTGTCCTGCCACGGCGTCTTCACCGAGCGCCCGGACGGGACGTTCGCGCACACCGACATGTCCCGGCTGCTGCGCGAGGACGACCCGCACAGCCTGCGCGCCATCGCCCTGTGGTGCACCGAACCGTGGACCTGGGACGCCTGGCCCAAGCTGGACGAGGCGGTGCGCTCCGGCCGCGACGTCGTCCGGGACCTGTACGGCAAGGAGTTCTTCGTCTATCTCAACGAGGACGCCCCGGAGTCGGCCGACGTCTTCAACCGGGCCATGACGACCTCCAGCACGCAGTCCGCGCGGGACGTCGCCGAGTTCCTCGACCTGTCGGGGAGCGCGTCCGTCGCCGACATCGGCGGGGGACAGGGGCATGTGGTGGCGAGCCTGCTGGAGAAGCATCCGGCGCTGCGCGGCACCCTGCTCGACCTGCCGCGCGTGGTGGAGAACGCCGACCCCCGGCTGCGGCCGGGCGGCGCGCTCGCGGACCGGACGACCGTCGTCCCCGGCGACTGCCGCGAGGCCGTCCCGGTCCGGGCCGACACCTACGTCATCAAGAACATCCTGGAGTGGGACGACGACAGCACCGCCCGGCTGCTGCGCAACGTCATCGGGGCGGGCGGCCCCGGCACCCGGGTCGTGGTCATCGAGAACCTCGTCGACGACAGTCCCTCGATGCGCTTCAGCACCGCCATGGACCTGCTGCTGCTCCTCAACGTCGGAGGGGCCAAGCACACCACCGAGAGCATGACCGCCCGGCTGACGGCGGCGGGGCTGGTCATCGACGACGTACGGCCGGTCAACGCCTATCTGCACGCGTTCGACTGCCACGTGCCCGGCTGAACACCGGCACGACGGCCGAAGCACGACGGAACCGAACCACGTAAGAACCACCCGTAGGAACCACCCGTAAGAACCGAACCCCGCAGGAAGCGAACCACGAAAGAACCGGCCGCCGGGCCCCCGCCATCGCGGGCCCGGCGGCCGGTCGGCCGTGGCCGGGGTCAGCCGGCCGGGTCGCGCTCCCAGAGGTAGAAGCGCTGCGCCATCGCGTCCTTCGGGGACCGCCAGGTGGCGGGGTCGTACGCGCTGACATGGGCCGTCAGCCGGTCGCTGATGTCCCGGAACTCGGGATGCCCGGCCGCCGCGGCGATGGCGGGACCGGGGTCGCGCTCGGCCTCGATGAGGTGCAGGTACACATCGCCGAACTGGAAGAGGCTGCGCCGGGAGACCCCGATGAGGTGGGGCAGCTCCCCCCGGTCCGACTCCTCGAAGATCCTGGCGATGTCCGGCCCGGCGCCCGGGGCCATCCGGGCGACGATCAGGGTCTGGTGCATACGGTGTTCTCCGTCCGGCTCTGTCGGTCGGCGCTCAGTCGGTCAGGCCCGGCGCCGCACCCTGTTCGGCGGCGGCCTTCTCGATACGGTCCCGGATCAGGGCCATCTGGACCTTGGAGTTCCGGTTGATGTTGTCCGTCATCCAGTCGTCGTCGACCGGCGCGTCCGGCTTCATCGCGAAGTCCTGCGTCCAGGCCATCCGGGTGCCGGTGGGGACCTTCTCGTACTCCCACAGGATGTTCATGTAGGCGAAGGGCCCGGTCTCGACGCGGCGGGCCTCCACGGTGAGCGTGTCGCGGTCCGTCTCCCGCTCCGAGACCCAGCTCCACACCTTGCCGTTCTCGTCGGGGTGCATGGTCAGCCGGAACGTCACCCTGTTCCCCTCCTGGGAGAGGATCTCGGCGGTGGCGTACTCGCTGAACAGCCGGGGCCAGTTCGCCACGTCGTTGGTCATGTCCCAGACCAGGTCGAGCGGCGCGGCGATGACGATCTCGTTCTGCGTGTGCCCGGCCATCTCAGGCACCCGCCAGAAGCGCGCTGTTGACCTGTTCGAGGAACTGCCGGGGACTCTTGCTCTTCTCCGCGTCCGGCGGCATCGGGGTGCCGTACCGGTTCTCCAGCTCGCCCACGATGCCGAGCAGACCGAGCGAGTCGATGCCGATGACGTCGAAGCCGGACTCGAGGCGCTGCTGGAGCTCCTCCGGGGTGACGGTGACCCCGGCGGCCTTCTTCATCAGCTCGGACAGTTCTTCCACGGTGATGCGGTCGCTCATACGATTTCTCTCCTTGGCTGTGTGGATCGGTGTGCGGGGGGCGTGGTGCGGGGGTGGTCAGGAGGTGGTGTCGCCGGTGCCGAGCCGGAGCACCAGCGCCGAGTTCGACCCCATGAGTCCCCGGCTGAGGACCAGTGCCGTGCGCGGCTCGGCGGCGCGGGCGCGGGTGGTGACGAGGTCGAGGTCGTGGCAGACGTCGTAGACGTTGGGGGTGGGCGGGATCACGCCGTGCTCCATCGCGAGTACGGCCGCGGCGACGTCCAGGACGGCCGCCGCGCCGTTGCCCCGGCCGACGGCGGTCTTCGGCGCGGTGACGGGGACGCGGGTGCCGTGCGGGCCGAGGGCGTCGACGAGGGCCAGCGCCTCGGCGCGGTCCGCCGCCGGGGTGCCCAGGGCGTCCGCGAAGACCACGTCGATCTCCTCGGGGGCGCAGCCCGCCTCGTCCAGGGCGACCCGGATCGCCTCGGCCAGCCCCGCCCGGGACTCCTCCCAGCGGGAGGCGCCGGTGAACGTCGCCGCGTGGCCCGCCAGGACCGCCCGTACGGGCGCACCCCGCCTCCGGGCCGTGTCCTCGGCCTCGACGACGAGCATGGCGCCGCCCTCGGCGGGCACGAAACCGCAGGCCGCCGAGGTGAACGGGCGGTAGGCGCGCTCCGGGTCGTCGATGGCGCTCAGCTCCTCGTAGCCGAGCTGGCAGACCACCGAGTACGGCGCGAGCGGTGCCTCGGTCGCGCCGGCCACCATCACGTCCGTACCGCGCCGCACGGCCCGTGCCGCGTGCGCCAGGGCGTCCAGGCCGCCCGCCTCGTCGGAGGCGATCACCCCGCAGGGGCCCTTGAAGCCCCGGCGGATGGAGATCTGGCCGGTGCTCGCCGCGTAGAACCAGGCGATGGACTGGTACGGGCCCACGAAGCGGCTGCCTTTGGACCAGAGCTGCTGCAGCTCCCGCTGCCCGAACTCGCCGCCGCCGGAGCCGGCCGCGGTGACCACGCCCACGGAGAACGGCGCCGCGTCGGTCTCGGGCCGGTCGAGGCGGGCGTCGTCGAGCGCCTGGTCGGCGGCGGCCATCGCGAAGTGCGTGAACCGGTCGGTCTGGACGAGATAGCGCTCCTCGACCGCCGACGGCGGGTCGAAGTTCCGGACCTCCCCGGCCACCTTGAGCGGCAGATGCTCGCAGCCCTCGCGGGTGACCCGGTCCAGGACGCTGATGCCCTCCCGGGTGGACTTCCAGAACGTCTCGGTGCTCGTTCCGTTGGGCGCGACCACGCCGATGCCGGTGACGGCCGCGCGACGGGGACGCCGGTCGCTTGTCGTTGTCGAGGTCATCGTGTCTTCTCCCTCGGCAGGTTCAGGACCACCGCGGACTGGAACCCGCCGAACCCGCTGCCCACGGAGAGCACGTTGTTCAGCCGCCGCTCACGGGCGACGCGCGGGACGTAGTCCAGGTCGCACTCGGGGTCCGGGGTCTCGTAGTTCGCGGTGGGCGGGACGACCTGATGGGCCAGCGCCAGCGCACAGGCGACGACCTCGATGGCGCCGATCGCGCCCAGCGAGTGGCCCACCATGGACTTGATGGAACTCATGGGCGTGTCGTAGGCGTGCGCGCCGAGCGTCCGCTTCACGGCCGCCGTCTCGTGCCGGTCGTTCTGCTTGGTGCCCGAGCCGTGCGCGTTGACGTAGTCGACGGCCGTGCGGTCGATCCGGGCGTGGTCGAGGGCGTCCTCGATGGCCCGGGCCATCTCCAGGCCCTCGGTGGTCAGACCGGTCATGTGGTAGGCGTTGCCGAAGGTGGCGTAGCCGCTGATCTCGCAGTACACATGGGCGCCGCGGGCCCGTGCGTGGTCCAGCTCCTCCAGGACGAGTACGGCGCCGCCCTCGCCCATGACGAAACCGTTGCGGTCGGCGTCGAAGGGGCGGGAGGCGTGGGCCGGGTCGTCGTTGTTGGGGGAGGTGGCCTTGATGGCGTCGAAGCAGGCCATGGTGATCGGGGAGATCGGCGAGTCCGACGCGCCCGCTATGCAGATGTCGGCCCGGCCCTCCTCGATGGTGTGGAAGGCGTACCCGACGGCGTCGAGGCCCGAGGTGCAGCCGGTGGAGACGGTCTGTACCGGCCCGCGCGCCTCGAAGCGTTCCGCCACCGTCGAGGCGAGGGTGCTGGGCGCGAACGCCCGGTGCAGATGCGGCCCGGCCTCCCGGTGGTCCACGTCCCAGCGCTGCCCGCCATGGCTGACCAGCACGTAGTCGTGCTCCAGCCGGGTGGTGCCGCCGACCGCGGTGCCGAGCGAGACCCCGACCCGCCAGGGGTTCTCGGCGGCGAGGTCGAGACCGGAGTCCCGTATCGCCTCCTCGCCGGCCACCAGGGCGAACTGGATGTACCGGTCGCAGCGGGCGACCTGCTCCGCGTCCAGTCCGTGGGCCGCCGGGTCGAAGTCGCACTCGGCGGCGATCCGCGAACGCAGCCCGGACGGGTCGAAGAACGTGATGCCGCGTGTCGCCGTACGACCGTCGGCCAGGAGGTCCCAGAACGCCGGGACACCGATGCCGCCCGGGGCGACGATGCCTATGCCGGTGACCGCCACGCGCCTGGTCATGAGCGGACCTGAGGTCGTCCGGCCGCCTGCCCCGCACCGGCGTGCTCGGCCTCCACCGGGATCGGTACGCCGTTCGCGTCCTCGGTGTCGACATGGCCGAGCGGCGGGCTCGGGGCCAGCGGGCCGAGGTGGAAGACCATCCGGGCCTCGACCTTGCCGACGTTGCGGAAGCGGTGCCGCATATGGGCGGGGATCAGGAGCCCCTGCTCGGGCCGCAGCTCGTGGGGCTCACCGTCCAGGTCGACCTCCAGTTGGCCGCAGACGACGTAGATGAACTCCTCGGAGTACGGGTGGTAGTGCTCGGCGATGCGGTCGCCGGGCGGCACGATGGCGACGCCCATGAAACCGCTGGTGGAGCCGACGGTGGTGGGGGTGAGCATGGCGCGCAGATCGCCGCCGCGCCGGGTGTTGGGCTCGACCTCGCTGACATCCACGATTCCGGGATGGCGTTTGATCACGACGTTCCTCCGAACATGAGCTGCACATGAGCTGCGTCGAACATGTGCTGGGGCGACAGGGATCAGGCGTCGGGCGCCCGGCGGTCGGTGACGAGTTCCATGCGGGCGACCGTGAGAAGCCGGGCCGGGGCGCCGTCCCTGGGCGAGCCGTCCGCGCCGAGGGCGCCGCCGTCGAGGAGCGCAGTCAGCTCGGCCGCGCGGGCACGGTCGGTGAGACCGAGCACGGGCCCGGGGTCGTTGTCGATGCCGCCGCGTACGTCGACCAGCCGCACCACGATGTCGTCGCGCTGGAAGATCGTGCTGCGCAGCACCGGCCCCTGCGGGTCGTCCGCCGCCGCCTCGTCCTGCCGGGCGAGCAGTTCGGCCAGCCGCAGACCGCAGCCCTCCCGGGCCGGGTAGTACAGCGCGTGCCGTACGGCGTCCGGGCTCTCCTGACCGGCCGTCACATGGTGGACGGCGGGCAGGGCCGCGCGGGTGAAGAAGACCCGGGCGGAGTCGGGGTCGTCGAGGTCCCGGTCCTGCTCCAGATAGGGGTTGATGGCCTCCTCGACCGCCCGCACCTCGGGCTGCCGGGCCACGTGCCGCAGCGCGGCGAGCAGGTCGCCCCGCACCTCGACGGCCCGGACCACCCGGTTGCCGTGCATGAACAGGGAGGTGCGGCACAGCCGGGTGGTGTCGTCGACCTTCGGTTCGGGCGCGGCGTAGTCGGCGAGGATCCGCGCGACCTTCTCCTCGCTGCCCGGCTTGACCGTGAAGGTGAGCGCGTGCCGGATCAGGCCGTCGCCGATCCGCGGCGAGGTCTGCAGCCGGCGCTCGCCCGTCTCCGCCGCCACGGCCGGGCCGCCGGTCTCGCGGACGATGTGGAAGCGCAGCGAACGGGTGTCCCGGACGCAGTCGTGCAGCGGCCTCACCATCTGCACGTGCTCCTCGCTGTTCACCCAGGTGAGGAACGGCGGGGCGCTCTCCCACTCACTGGTGATCAGCCACTGGGAGGGGTTCTCGATGGACTGGCACAGCTGGTCGCTGACATGCCCGGGGACGGACGCGACCTGGTTGCACAGTTGCTCGTACGCCTCCAGGAACTGCTGCTGGGCCCCGTCGTACACGTCGACCAGCAGGACGACACGGAGCCGGGAGCCGTCGAAGACGGACTGGGAGACGTGCTGCGACACCTGTCGCTTCAGCGTCTGGGAAACACGTTCGGACGTGGTGGTCATCCTGCGCACATCTCCTCGGTGGGGGGCAGAGAAGGACGGACGTCGGCCGGACCGGCGTGACGTCGGCGTGCCTCGATCCTGAGCCCGCCCCTTCCGGCGCGCGACTCGTATGCACTGCGCGGGTGACCGGTGCGCCGGGCGGGTGACGGCGCGTCACGCGTCGCCTCACCGGCCGCGCCGCCATGCGCCCGACCTACCGGGCCGCCGCGCGCCTGACCTGCCGGGCCGCCACACGGGGGCGCGCGTGGCGGCCGCGGCGGCTATCGCGTCCGGCACGGGTCAGGCCACGCTTCCGGCGGTCTTCCTGCGGCGCGCCGCGTACAGACCGGTCCCGGCGACGGCGAGGACGGCGAGTCCGCCGGCGGTCACGGCCGGCGAGGCGAGACCGCCGCCACCGGTGTGCATCCCCCCGCTGGGCTTCTCCTGCTTCCCGCTCCAGGACCCCTCGTCCTGCTTCCCGCTCCAGGACTCGCCCTCCTGCTTGCCGCTCCAGGAGCGCTCGTCCTGCAGCGTGGTGCCGGTGGTCTCCTTCTCCTGGCCCTTCTCCTGTCCCGTCTCCTGCCCCTTGTCCTGCTCCTTGCTGTAGGAGGAGTCCGTGTCGTCCCAGCCCCCGGACGCGTACGCGCCGGGCGCGCCGAGTACGAGGACGGCGGCGGCCGCCGCGGTGGCCATGAGCGTGCGAGCAGAACGCATCTGACGATCCTTCCGTCGGCGGGGCGGGCAGCTGGCACTTCGTCAGCTGTGGTGACCCGCCCCCGACGTGATCCACCGTCAGCCAGCCGTCTCCCCGTCACCACTCAAGACGATCACTCGGGTGAACGCGCCCGGCCCGGCAGGTGAGTTCACGGGTTACGGCTTCGGCTCGTCGCGAGCACGGTGGTCAGGACCTCGCGCAGGGCGGACTCGGCGTCCGGGACCGGCCCCGGCGACCGCCACGCCACGAATCCGTCGGGCCGGACGAGGACGGCGCCCCCGGCCGTCGTGCCGTGGACGGCCGCCCAGTCCGCGTCGCCCTCGGGCGTCAGCTCGGCCTCGGGGCCGGTGCCGAACCGGTACGAGGTGAGGGGGACGGACATCGCCTCGGCGAGGCGGAGGGCGGCCTCGTGCCAGCCGCCGCCCGGCCCATCGGTGCGGGCGTCCGCGTCCGCGTCGGCGTCGCTGAGCAGGACGAGCGAACGTTCGTAGAGGTCCAGGGTGGAGAGGGCTTCGCCCCGGTGCCGTACCGCCATGTGGGGTGCCCTGCTGCCGGGTTCGCCGGACAGGTCGAGGCGTTCGGGGACGACCGGGGTCGCGGGATCGGCGCCGAGGACGGCGCCCCGGGGGTAGCGGTAGCCGAGGGCCACGTCGAGGATGCCGCGCTGCGGGCCGCCGCCACCGCCGACGCCGGGGGCCGGGGCGAAGCCGGGGTGGCTGTGCTCGACCGAGCGGGCGGCGGCACGGGCGCTGGTGGCCTCCGCCACCGGGCGGCGCTCGGCGTCGTACGAGTCGAGCAGTCCCTCTCCGGCCCAGCCGCCGAGTACGGCCGCCAGCTTCCAGGCCAGGTTGTGGGCGTCCTGGATACCGGTGTTGGAGCCGAACGCCCCGGTGGGGGACATCTCGTGGGCCGAGTCGCCGGCCAGGAAGACCCGCCCCGACTGGTAGCTCCGGGCGACCCGCTGGGCGGCGTGCCAGGGGGCCTTGCCGGTGACCTCGACGTCGAGGTCGGCGACCCCGACCGCGCGGCGGATGTGCTCGACACACCGCTCCTCGGTGAACTCCTCCAGGGTTTCGCCGTGTTCGGGGTGCCAGGGGGCGTGGAAGACCCAGTTCTCCTTGTTGTCCACGGGCAGCAGGGCACCGTCGGCGTCCGGGTTCGTCAGATAGCAGACGATGAAGCGGCGGTCGCCCACCACGTCGGCGAGGGCGCGGGAGCGGAAGGTGACGCTGACGTTGTGGAACAGGTCGCCGGGACCGCTCTGCCCGATGCCGAGCTGCTCGCGGATCGGGGAGCGGGGGCCGTCGGCGGCGACGAGATAGTCCGCGCGGATCGTGGTGTGCTCGCCCGTCTCACGGCTCTTGACGATCGCCGTGACACCGTCGGAATCGCTCTCGAACGACAGCAGTTCGGTGCCGTACCGCAGATCGCCGCCGAGCCGCTCCGCGTGCTCGAACAGCACCGGCTCCAGGTCGTTCTGGCTGCACAGGCACCAGGAACTGGGGCTGAACCGGGCCAGTCCGCCGCCCGCGTCGATCTGCTTGAAGAGCCACTCGCCCGCGTCGCCGACCAGGGTGGGCGTCTGCAGGATGCCGTGGTTCTCGGCCAGGGTGGCGGCGGCCTCCCGGATGCCCGGCTCGACGCCGGCCGTCCGGAACAGCTCCATCGTGCGGACGTTGTTGCCCCGGCCGCGCGGATGGATGGAGGTGCCGGTGTGCCGCTCCACCAGGGTGTGCCGCACCCCGAGCCGGCCGAGGAACACCGACGTCGACAGACCGACGAGGGACCCCCCGACGATCAGGACCGGAACACGGTGGGTCGGGTGGCCGGTGGGATCGGTCCGGTCAGGGCTCTGCTTCATCGCGTTCATCGCTCAACTCCAGCGCTTCGGGTCCGCCGGCTCCGCCGGGTGGGGCCGGGGGCTTCATCCATGCCCCGCACCGGGAATCCGGGACCGGGCTTCACCCGCTTAGGGCCCTGGGCGCTCACGTACTCGGGTGAAGCTGAGTACGTGCGCTCTGTGCGCCGGCGGGGCGCGCCGGGAGGCTGGGGACATGACCCGAGACCTTCCCAAGTCCGTTTCCCAGCTGCTGCCGACCCTCGTGACGGCCGTGGCGTCGCTGACCCTGTGGGCCCTCTGGCTGGGCTGGGACCAGCGGCGTGATCTGCATCCTGACGGTTCGTCGACCGGCCCGTACGAGGCGTGGCAGGTCATCGGTCTGGTGCTGACCCTGCTGCCGCCGCTGTACTGGGCGGCCTCCCGGCGGCACATCGCGGGCGCCGTCGTCGGCACCACCGCCGGTCTGACCGTCGCCTCCTTCTACGACTGGTCGGACGACGCCAGCGGCCTGTTCGTCATCGGCGTCACGATGGTGACGCTGGGGAGCATCGCGGTGACCACCGCCCTCTCCTTCCTGATCGCGGCAGTCGGGTCACGGCCTCAGCCGGCAGCCTCCGTGATGTCGTAGGCCTCGGGGTCGAACCGCGCAAGCTGCCGGCGCATCCGGCCCGTTGACCAGGGCCAGCTGAAGCTGTTGACGCCGTTGTCGTCCAGGTAGTAGCTGGAGCAGCCGCCCGCGTTGTAGACGGTCGACGGCAGCGCCTGCTGGACCTCGGCATTGAACGCGGCCTGCACCTCGGGGCGTACGTCCATGCTGGTCCAGCCCGCCGAGCGGAAGTGCCGTACCGCGCCCGCCACATAGTCCAGTTGCGCTTCGAGGACCGCGTACGCGGAGGAGTGCCCGGTGCCGAGATGCGGCCCGAGCAGGACGAACGCGTTGGGGAAGCCGCTGACGGTGGTGCCGAGGTAGGCGTCCGGGCTGCCCTTCCAATGGCTGTCCAGGTCGGTGCCGTCGGCGTCGAACACCCGCTGGGCGATGGGCATGTCGAGAATGTGAAAGCCGGTGCCCAGGACGATCGTGTCGACGTCCGCGTGGCTGCCGTCCGCGCCGATGACCCGGCCGCCCTCGACGGCCTGCACCGCCGTCGCGTGCACGGTGACATTGGGTCTGGTCAGCGCCGGATAGTAGGTGTTGGAGAGCAGGAGGCGCTTGCAGCCCAGGGTGTAGTCCGGGGTCAGCGCCCGTCGTAGGTGGGGGTCCTTGACGGTGGCCCTGAGGTGGAGCGTGCCCAGCTTCTGCACCGCCCGCAGCAGGGCCGGGTGGCGGAAGCCGACGCCGAGGGCCTCCAGCGCCGCGTACTCGGCGCCCCGCAGCGCCCGTTGGGCTCCGGGGAGGTTCCGCAGCAGCCATCGTTCGGCGCGCGGCACCGGGTGGTCGGGCTTGGGCAGCACCCACTGGGCGGTGCGCTGGAACAGATGCAGCCGGCCCACGCGGGGCTGGATCGCGGGCACGAACTGCACGGCCGAGGCACCGCTGCCGACGACGGCCACCCGGGCGCCGGTGAGGTCGTGGTCGTGCCGCCAGCGCGAGGAGTGGAAGACCTCGCCGGGGAAGTCGGCGAGGCCCGGTATGTCGGGGAGCAGCGGTTCGTGCCAGGGGCCGGCCGCCGAGATCAGGAACCGGGCGGTGTAGGTGTCGCGGGTGGTCTCCACGTGCCAGCGGGCGTCGGCCGGGTTCCACTGCGCCCGGGTGACCTCGGTGCCGTAGCGGATGAGCGGGGTGATGCCGTACGCGGCGGCCGTGTCCCGGAGGTAGGAGCGGATCTCGGGCTGGCCGGCGAAGGCCCGCGTCCACTCCGGGTTGGGCGCGAAGGAGTACGAGTACAGGGCGGAGGGCACGTCGCAGGCGCAGCCCGGGTAGGTGTTGTCCCGCCAGGTGCCGCCGAGGTCGTCCGCCTTCTCGACGAGCACCAGATCGCGCACCCCCGCCTCGCGCAGCTTGACCGCCGCGCCGATGCCGGAGAGACCGCTGCCGATGATCAGCGCCTCGACGTGGTGGGTCTCGTGGGTGACGGTCGCGGCGGCCGGGCTGCGGTGGCTTTCGGCGCTGTCCGCACGGTCCAGGTTCTCGGCGTTCTCGGCGTTCTCGGGTCTTTCGGGGCTTTCGAGGTGCGGCATCTCAGGCTCCTGTCCGGGCGTCGGCGGTGGGGGCGGCCTCGCGGACGGCGTCAGGGGCGGCCTCGCTCACGGCCTCGCGGACGAGGGCGCGGGTCGTGCGCAGGGCGGTCTCCAGGACGCTGAGGCGTCGCCCGGGGTCCATGAAGTTGCCGCCCATCACCTCCAGGTCGGCGGCGGTGGGCTCGATCCGGACGACCCGGGTGCCCGCCGCCCGCAGCGCGGCGCACTCCGCGTCGAGGGTGCGGGTCATGACGCGCCGCAGCAGTGCCTCCGCCCGGCCGAGCCCTCGGCGTGGTCCGGGGGAGCGGGAGCTCATCGGCGCGATGACGTACACCTCGTCGAGCCCGCTCGGGATGAGGAGGTCGGCGGAGGCGGTGGAGAGGATGCCCCCGTCGGCGTAACGCCGGCCCCCGACGCGTACGGGCGGGTACCAGCCCGGCACCGCCCAGGACGCCCGGAGCGCGTCCCGCAGCGCGGCCGGGCGGGTGTCGGGGTGCCCGAAGACCGTACGGCGGCCCGTGTCGAAGTCGGTGGCCACCAGCCAGGTCGCCGGGTGTCGGACCCACTGCCCGGGGGGCGTCAGGGAGTCCGCGAGGGCTGCCAGTCGGCGGGCGTCACCGCGTCCCTGGGGCAGGAGACCGGACAGCCCGGCCAGCATTGGGGCGGTGCGGCGCAGCGCGCGGCGGGCCAGCCGGGGCGAGCCGGGGAAGGCGGCGGGCCGGGGTGGCAGGGCCCGGGGCGGGGCGGCGAAGTGCCGGAGGAGTTCCGGGCGGGCGTCCTGGCGGCCCAGCTGTGCGGCGAGCAGGTCGTCGACGCCGATGCCCGCGCCGAGCAGCGCCGCCACCTCGGCCCCGGCGGAGGTGCCCACCAGGACCTCGGCCTCGCGCGGGTCCCAGTGTGTGGCCCGCCGGAGGGAGTGCAGGGCGGCGATCGTCCAGGCCGCGCCGAGTGTGCCGCCGCAGCCCAGGACGAGGCCTCGGGAGGGACGGGAGGGGGTCGTGCGCGTGCTCGTGGCGTTCACCGCGTTCACATACACCTACTCGGGTGCTCGGGGAATCCGGATACCGGCGAGATCCGGATACTAGTGGTACCCGAAATGCTTGGACAGCCCTTGTCGGAGATAGGATCCGGGAACTCCTGCGGCCCCACGGCCACCTGGAGAGGGAGAAGGAGAGGGGAGAGGGAGCGAGACATGGCCCGCCTCAGCCGCGTCGAGAGCCAGGAGCGCACGCGTGAGCGGCTCGTCGCCACCGCGCGGGAGCTGTTCCTCTCCCACGGGTACGCCGCCACCTCGCTCAGCGATGTCGCGGAGACGGCCGGCTACTCCAAGGGCGCCGTCTACTCCAACTTCCGCAGCAAGGGTCATCTGTGCCTCGCCGCCCTCGACGACATCCGGGCCGAACAGCTGGCGCTGCTCACGGACGCGGTGACCGGCGAGGCCGCCCTCGACGACCGTCTGACGGCCTTCGCCGCGTGGGCCGAGGCGCACATCGGCGACGAGGCCTGGACCACGCTGGAGGTCGAGTTCCTCACCAGCGCGCGGCACGACGACGAGCTGCGGCGGGAGATCACGGCCCGGGTCGCCGTGGTCCGTGAGGCGCTGGCCCTGCTGATCGACGGGCTGGCCCGGGAGCTGGGCGTCGCCCCGGCCATGCCCGCCGACCGGGCCGCGATGACCCTGCTCAGCCTGGGGATAGGGCTCGGTGTCCAGCGAGTGGCGGACCCGACGGTCCCCACCGCCGTGCTGACGGAGACGCTGCGGCTGGTCCTGCGGATGGACGACTGAGGGGCTGGGCGGATGGACGCCTGAGGCAGCTGGGCGGATGGACGCCTGAGGCGGCTGGGCGGCTGAAGGGCCGGGCGACTGAAGGGCCGGGCGGCTGGGCGATCGAGCGGCCGGGCGGGTTACGCCCGCCCCCGTGTCTCCGCCGCGCGTCGGGCCAGCGCGTCGAAGACCACCGCGACGAGCAGCACCCCGCCCGTGATCATGAACTGGACGGCGGGCTGGACCCCCAGCAGGGCCATGCCCGAGGCGATCGACTGGATGATGAGGACGCCCAGCAGCGCGGACCAGGTCGAGCCACGGCCGCCGAACAGGCTGGTGCCCCCGATGACGGCGGCGGCGATGGCGTTGATCAGCAGCATCCCGGAGCCCGGGACCGTGGTCGCCGAGGTGAGCCGCGAGGCGACGAACAGACCGCCGACCGCCGCCAGGGTCCCCGACACCAGGAACACCCAGATCCGTACGCGCGACACGTCGACGCCGGACCGCCGGGCCGCCTCCACCCCGCTGCCCAGCGCGAGGACCTGCCGGCCGTACACCGTGCGGCGCAGGAAGAGGTCCGAGGCGACGATGACCGCGAGGAAGATCAGCAGCGCCAGCGGCAGCCCCTCGAACCGGTCCAGTACGGCGACCGCGGCGAACGCGGCCACCGCGAGCAGCGCCGTACGCACCCAGATGTCGCCCCGCGCCCGATACGGCATCCCGGCGGCGGCGCGGCGCCTGCGGTCGCGGTGGCAGAGCAGGAGGTACGCGGCCGGGCCGAGCGCCGCCAGGCCGTAGGTGACGCCGGGGGCGCCGAAGGAGCGGTTGGTCAGCTCGGCGACCAGGCCGTCGTCGCTGAAGCTGATGGAGCTCTCCGGCCCCAGGAGGTAGAGCATCAGGCCGTTCCAGGCCAGCAGTCCCGCGAGGGTGACGACGAACGCGGGCACGCCGATCTTGGTGAAGATGAACCCGTGGGCCGCCCCGGCCGCCGCGCCGCAGAGCACCGCGACGAGCACGGCGAGCCCCTCCGGCATGCCGTGGTTCACGTTCAGCGCCGCGAACATGGCGCCGGACAGACCGGCCAGCGAGCCCACCGACAGATCGATCTCGCCGATCAGCAGGACGAAGACGACGCCGACGGCGACCATGCCGGTCCCGACGATCTCCACGCTGAGGACGGACAGGTTGCGCGGCGAGAGGAAGTTCTCGTTGAGGCTCTGGAAGACGATCCACGTCACGACGAGGGCGAGCAGGGCGGGGACCGGGCCGAGTTCGCCCTCGTGCAGCCGGCGGCGCGCGGCGTGGGCGTACGCGCGGGGACGCTCGCCGTACCACGGGTGCCCGTCCTCCTGAGGCCTCCCCGGCTCCTTCCCCTTCTCCCTCCCTCTCCACCTCACGCCTCTCCACCTCACGGCCAGGTCTCCTCGGGGTGGGTGGGGTGGTGGTTGGCGGTGTTGTCCACCGCGCCGGTGATGGAGGAGATGATCTGCTCCTGCGAGGTGGTGCTCACATTGAAGAGGCCGTTGTTGCGGCCGAGGCGCAGGACGGCGATCCGGTCGGCGACGGCCTTGATGTCCCCCATGTTGTGGCTGATGAGGAGTACCCCGGTGCCCCGGTCGCGCAGCTCCTCGATGAGGTCGAGAAGTTGGTTGGTCTGTTCGAGGCCGAGGGAGGCGGTGGGTTCGTCGAGCAGCAGCAGCCGGGGCGCGCTGACGAACGAGCGGGTGATCGCGACGACCTGGCGCTGCCCACCGGACAGCGTGGCGAGCGGGACGCGTACGTCGGGGATGCGGATGGAGAGGGTGCGCAGCAGCTCGCGGGTCCGGCGCTCCATCTCCACCTCGTCGAGGACGCCGAAGCGGTGGATCTCCCGGCCGAGGAAGAGGTTGCCGACGACATCGAGGTTCCCGCACATCGCGAGGTCCTGGTAGACGGCCGCGATGCCGAGGAGCTGCGCGTCCTGGGGCCGCCGGATCTGGACGGGGGCGCCCTCCCACTCGATGACGCCCTTGTCGGGGGGACCGACCCCCGAGATCACCTTGACCAGGGTGGACTTCCCGGCGGCGTTGTCACCCACCAGGGCGACGACTTCCCCGGCCCTGATCTCCAGCTCGACGTCGACCAGGGCCTGGACGGCGGCGAAGCGTTTGGAGACGCCGCGCAACGCCAGCAGGGGCTGAACCACCGGGCCACCTCCTGAATGGGACTCATGAGCCGAGTCCGGCCTTGTCGCACGCGGCCCGGAGCTTCGGGGTGCAGATCTGGTCGATGGTGTACATACCGTCCTTGACCAGAGTGTCCTCGATGTTGCCGGCCGTCACCGAGACCGACGGGAGCAGGACCGCCGGGACGTTCTCGTCGGTGGGGCTGTCGACGCTGCCGGTGGCGATGGAGTCGATCGGCTCGTCCCGTCCGAGGGCGACCGCCATCTCGGCGGCGGCGTCGGCCGCGGGCTTGAACGGCTTGTAGACGGTCATGTACTGGCTGCCCTGGACGATCCGCTGCACGGCCGCGAGGTCCGCGTCCTGGCCGGTGACCGGGGGCAGCGGCCGTACGGCGCTGGCGTTGAGGGCGGAGACCACGGCCCCGGCGAGGCTGTCGTTGGCGGCCAGGACACCGTCGATGTTGTTCGCGCCGAGGGCGGAGATGGCGCCGCTCATGTTGACGTAGCCGTTCTCAGGCCGCCAGCCGACGGTGTCGTACGACTTGCCGATCCGCACCTTGCCCTCCAGGACGGAGAGCGCGCCGCGCTTGTACCAGCCGGCGTTGGGGTCGGTGGTGGCGCCGTTCATCATGACGATCTGGCCGCCGTCCGCCTTCGGGCCCATGGCCTCAAGGAGGGCCTCGCCCTGGAGGCGGCCGACGATCTCGCCGTCGAAGGTGACGTACCCGGAGATGGGGCCCTGGGCGAGCCGGTCGTAGGCGACGACCGGGATGCCGGCCCGGTCGGCGGCCTCGACCGAGGAGCGCAGTGCCTTGGCGTCGACGGCGGCGACGATCAGCACGTCCACACCCTTGGTGATCATGGCGTCGAGCTGCTGCCGCTGGACCGCCGGCTCGGCCGTGGCGGCGACGGTCGCCGCCGGACAGCCCGGGCACAGCTCCTTCAGCTTCTTCTCGATCAGGGGCCGGTCGAACTGCCCGAAGCGGGACGCCCCGCCCCCCGGGAGCAGCACCCCGACGGTGAGGTCGTCGCCCCCGCTCCCCCCGCCCCCACCACCGCCACACGCCCCGGTCAGCACCAGGCCGACAGCGACCAGCGCCGCCGCCCCCGCCCGACTGAGGGACCTACGCTTCACGGCCGACAGGCCGACACCGAGACCCATTTTCGGTTCCTTAGGGAAATTTGCCCGATCTTACCCCGTTATGGATGCCTCTTCTTCAGCGTAGTCAAGCGGGTGGCGCGGTTCAGCGTGACTTGGGGGAGGGAGGACCGGCGAGAGGAACGAGAGGAAGACCATGACGCCGGTCCGAGGGCGCGTCGTACCGGGGCGGGCCGGGGTTGCGGGGCCGGGTGTCGGAGCTGAGCATGGGCTCGGGGCCGACGACGACAGAGCTCAGCGGAGGGCAGCCATGACGTTGCACGCGGCCCGGAGGTTCGGCGGACGTCGTCGGACGAGGCGCGGCCGGCCGGCAGGGGTGCGACCCGAGTGACCGCCGCGGACCACCCCCTCCGCTGTCTGGTCACCGGTGCCACCGGCTACCTCGGCGGCAGGCTGGTGCCCGAGCTGCTGCGCGCCGGGTACACGGTGCGGTGTCTGGCCCGCTCGCCCGGCAGGCTGCGGGATCATCCGTGGGCCGGGGAGGCGGAGGTCGTGCGCGGGGATGTGACGGACGCGGAGTCCGTGCGGGCGGCCATGGAGGGTATGGACGTCGCGTACTACCTCGTGCACGCGCTGGGCACCGGGCGGGGTTTCGAGGAGACCGACCGGCGGGCGGCCCGGATCTTCGGGGAGCGGGCGCGGGCCGCCGGGGTCCGGCGGATCGTGTATCTCGGCGGGCTGACCCCGGCCGGAGTGCCCGAGCACGAGCTGTCGCCGCATCTGCGGTCCCGCGCCGAGGTGGGCCGCGTGCTGCTGGCCTCGGGCGTGCCGACCGCCGTACTGCGCGCCGCCGTGATCATCGGGTCGGGGTCGGCGTCGTTCGAGATGCTGCGCCATCTGACCGAGCGGCTCCCCGTGATGGTGACGCCGAGCTGGGTGCGCACCCGCATCCAGCCGATCGCCGTCCGTGACGTGCTCCGCCTCCTCGTGGGCTGCGCGCGGCTGCCGTACGACGTGAACCGGGCCTTCGACATCGGCGGGCCGGACGTCGTGACGTACGAGGAGATGATGCGGCGGTACGCGGCCGTCGCGGAGCTGCCGAAGCGGGTCATCCTGCCGGTGCCGCCGCTCACCCCCCGGCTGTCCAGCCTCTGGGTCGGACTGGTCACCCCGGTGCCGGGCGCCCTCGCGCGCCCGCTCGTCGAGTCGCTGAAGCACGAGGTGGTCTGCGCCGAGCGGGACATCGTCGCCTATGTCCCGGACCCGCCGGAGGGACCGGTCACCCTCGACCGGGCGATCGGGCTGGCGCTGCGGCGCGTGCGGGACGCGGACGTCGCCACCCGTTGGTCCTCGGCCTCGACTCCCTACGCCCCCAGCGATCCGTTGCCGACCGACCCCGACTGGGCGGGCGGCAGCCTGTACGAGGATCGTCGGGAGCGTCCGGTGGCGGCGTCGCGGGAGGCCCTGTGGCGGGTGGTGGAGGCCATCGGCGGCGAGAACGGCTGGTACTCCTCGCCCTTGGCCTGGTCCCTGCGCGGCTGGCTGGACAGGCTGGTCGGCGGTGTCGGCCTGCGCCGGGGCCGCCGGGACGCCACCCGGCTGCGGGCCGGCGACAGCCTGGACTTCTGGCGGGTGGAGGAGATCGAGCCGGGCCGCCTCCTCCGGCTGCGCGCCGAGATGCGGCTCCCCGGCCTGGCCTGGCTGGAGATGACCGTCGACCAGGACCCCCACGGGCACACGGTCTACAGACAGCGCGCCCTCTTCCACCCGCACGGCCTCGCCGGTCACGCCTACTGGTGGAGCGTGGCCCCCTTCCACGCGGCGGTCTTCGGCGGCATGGCCCGCAACATCGCCGCGGCGGCGGAATCGACGGCCCCCGAGCCGGCCCGTACGCGCTGACGGGCTGACTCGGGGAGGGGGCGGTGGGGCCGTCTCCTTGCGTGGCGCGTCTTCCGCGAACTTGCCCCTTGAAGGGTGGTGACGTGTTCCTCTACGTACATCACCAACGTGCGAGCGGGAGACGCCGGATGTCCGTGACGCAGATCGACATCGATGACGACGCCCTGGAGCGAGTCATGGCTCTGGCCAAGGTCAGGACCAAGAAGGAGGCGGTGAATCTCGCTCTGCACTTCTACGCCGAGCAGCACGAGCGTGTGGCCCGCATCAGCCGTCACTTCGGGCGTGCGCGTGCGTGGGGTGCCGTCGAGGACGCCGAGCGTGTGCACCGGGCGGAGAAGTACAGCCGGTGATCTGTGTGCGTGGGGTCTGCGCCCTCCCTCCTTCCCTCCTTCCCTTACGGCCTTGTGGAGGGCGGGTCCGTATCCGGTGCGGGCAACCGCGTGACGCGTGACTCGGCCACGCGCAGGGCGTTGGCCAGGCACTCGGAGAGGCGGATCGCGGCGTATCGCACCTCGGCGTTCGGCGACACCGGATCGTCCAGGACCTGACGGGCACGGGCGAGTACGTCGGCGCCTGCGGCCAGTTGCCGGGCCTCCGCGGCGTCCGCCAGTCGCGACAGGTACCCGCCCTCGCCGCTCGTGGAGAGAAAACACGGTTTGCCCTCCGGCGACAGCCACGGCAGCAGGCGGAGCACGGTCGGGGACTGAGACTCCATCAGACAGTCGCCTTGCCCGCGCCGATGAGGTGCTGGTCGAGGTCGATCCCGAAGTCGGCGGCGAGCACGAGGGCGAGACGACGGCGCTGCTGTCGGTCACGCTCGTGCGCGTGGTCGTGTTCATGGGCGGTGAGGTAGGGGCGGACGAGCCGGTTCTCGGCGCCGTCGAGGGGGAGGTGACGGCAGTAGGGAGAACGATGGGCAGGGAGGGTGGGGCGCGTGCAGTGGGCGGGGGGTCGCTGCACGGCGGCGGGGTCGGGTGCTGACGCTTGCCGGGCGATGCCGGCGCCCGCCCTGCGGGTCCCGGTGCCGGGGGCGAACAGGAGGCTCAGCCGGTGGGCTGCACGGCGGATAAGCTTCGTCATGTCGGTCTGCTCCAAGTCAGTTCAGATCGGCCGCGCCCCGGGAGGTCTAGCCACCTCGCCGGGGTTTTCGGCGTTTCATGACAGTCTTGCATCCGGAAGCATTAGGTAGCAATAGGAAGCATAGGGATGCATGCTGATGTTCCCTCATGTGGTGAGTCGCTACGAGGCGCCTTAGCGTGCACCCATGGCTGATGACCGCGAGTGGAGGCCCGACCCGGCGAGCCACGTCTACGTGTATCTCCAGGTTGTGCACCACATTGCCGAGCAGATCCGTACGGGGCGTCTGCCAGTGGGGGCGAGGCTCCCTGCCGAGCGCGATCTCGCCGAGCAGTACGGCGTGGCCGTCAACACCGTCCGACGGGCTGTCCGCGACCTCCGCGATCAGGGCCTTGTCATCACGGTCCCTATCAAGGGCACGTTTGTCCGCGCCGAGCAGCCGTCACCCGATGCCTCTGGTCAGGACACGGCCACCGACTGACGGGTCGGAGCCCTTCGCCGACACTTCGGGCCGGTCATGTGGCGGGGCTGCGGCACGGCCGTCAGAAGGAACACGCGAGGACTCATCAACGGGGGTTGAGGGATGACTGATCTGCCGCGCTACGAGTACGTGAAGCTCGCGGACACCATCGCAGCCGACATCGCGTCCGGCAAGCTGCCCCAAGGGGCTGCTCTGCCTGGTGAGCGAGCCATGACGGAGCTGCACAGCGTCAGCATCGGCACAGTGCGTCGAGCCGTCGTGGAGCTACGGAAGCGGGGGCTGGTCGCGACCTTGCCCGCGAAGGGGACGTACGTCATCGGGGTGCCGGAGGCTTCGACCGGCAGCGCCGAGGAGGACACGGCCACCGACTGACGTGACGCAGCCCTTCGCCGACCGCGGCCGGTGACGCGGTGGGGCTGCTGTGCGGCCGTCAACGGGGGTTCAGCGCACGGCGGGCCGCGTTGATGACGTTGTGGGCGTCGGCCCCGTACGCGGCCGACTGGCGCAGCGTGCGCCAGACTTTCGAGTACAAGGTGAGGTTGTCGGCGTCGTCCAACCACATCTCGGCGTGCCAGTCCTCGGCGACCACCAGTCGGTCATCAAGGACCCAGAAGCCGTTGGCGGGCACGATCTTGACGGACGCGGTGAACGGGATGACGCCCAGCTCGACCGTGTCCATCCCGAGCATGCCGGTGAGGCGGTCGAGCTGGGCGGCCAGCACCGAGGGCGGACAGATCAGCGAGCGCAACGCGGCTTCCCACATCAGGACGTGCAGCTTGCGTCCGGGTCGGTACAGCCATTCCTGGCGCTGCACCCTGGAGCGTACGGCGGCCTCGATGTCGTCGGCTCCGCCCAGCAGTTCGGCGTACCGCTGGATGACGTGGCGGGCGTACTCAGGGGTCTGCAACATACCGGGGATCACCGACTCTTCCCAGATCCACATGTCCCAGGTCCGGTCGATCTCGGCGCTCAGCCCCTCGTGCAGCGGCTTGAAGCCGTTCGCCAGGGCTCGACGCCATGACCTGATGTGGGACTCGAACCCCGCCAGCCGGGCGGCAAGCTCGGGGTACACACCCGGCTGCTCGGTCGCGTCGGCCCAGGCCTGGAGGTCCTCAGGGGTGGCGGTCTGCTTGCCGTTCTCCAGCTTGCTGACTTTGGAGCCGGGCCAGCCGAGCCGCTGGGCAAGCCGCTGACCGGTGAGCCGACCACCAGGGCAGGTGAAGCGGAGTTCGCGCAGTCGCGCTCCCAGAGCCACCCTGGCCTGCTGATAGTCGGTGCTCACCGGTCACGCGTCATTCGGTCGCGGCGAACTGGCCGAACGGCACCGCGTGGTGCATCGCCGCGTCACGCACGCCGGCGTACCGCACGACCTCAGCCGGTTCGGTGATCAGCTCGATGTCTACGAGGTTGTCGGCATCGTCGAAGTGCAGCAGTGCGACCAGTCGCGAGTCGAAGATCCAGAAGTCTTCGGTGGGCAGATCGGCCGCGTCTTCGCGCCACAGATAGCGGATGTCCTCACCGACCGCCGCGTTGTGTCGGGCGTAGTCGAGTAAGAACCGCTGTTCGGTGGTCATCGGCCTGTCGGCGACGCGCACCCGACCGACGCGCTTGCCTGCCTCGGTCTGGGCCTTGATGTTCACGAACCAGGGCTCGTCGGGGTCGCAGGGCGAGGTGCCGGTGGCCAGGAACTCCTGGAAGTCCGGGTCCTCGCGGTCCGACGCGTAGCCGCGTCGCGTCTCCAGCCGCCAGGCGGTGTGCTGGAAGGTCTCGAAGAGGCGGCGGAAGGTGGTCCGGTCGACGAGTTCCGGCACCCGTTCCATCTCCTTCGGTCCCCAGTTCACGAGCAGTTCGCGTGGTACGGCCACCGCTGCTTCGTCCGCTCCGAAGTGCTTGAGCTGCGCGAGGTCTGTCGGATCGGTGACCGGCGTACCTTGCACGATGATCTCGCCGCTGCGCTCGTCGGTGTGCAGGGCGGGGCAGCCGTCGACCTTGCTGTCTGTTCCGGTGAAACGAAGCTGACGGGCCATGGACGCTCTCCCTTCCAGGGGGTCTGATCCACCAGCATGGCCAGGGGCCCAGCTTGGTTCCATGGGGTCTGGCCGGCTCCCGGAGAAAACACAAGCAATCTTGCGACCCGTCGAGCAATATCGAGAAAACACGATACCGGCGCGCAACTCCCGACTTCTAGCGTCCTGTTCATGCCTACGAAGACACCGGGCGTCGACGCTCACGCGGCTGCCGAGTCCCTGAGAACAGCACTCACTGAGATCGGGATCTTCCTGCCCTCGCTCGCGGTTGACGTCGCGTCCCCACAGCTGGGGCTCGTTGAGCTGGGACGTGTGCGCGCCGACGTGGCCACGCGCCTGGCCCGGGCACTTCAGCGAGGGGGGCCGGAGTGATGGCGACGACCGAGAATCCGGCGACGATGTTGAGCCACGGCGAACTGCCGTACCCGCTCGGCACGCTTGTCGAGGACACGCAGCACGACCGGACCGGCGAACTCGTCGGCGTGATCGAAGAACGCCTCAAGGAGTCGGGCAAGCTCCTCAACCGAACCGCCTATATGCGGCCACGAGGCGGCGGAATCGAATGGGATGTTCCCTTGGCCCGCATCCGGCCGGTCCAGGCGGAGTCGTGACGACGCCGACCAAGGTGGCTGCCCTGCTGGGACCTGGTGACCACCTCGGCCATGAGGGGCGGTGGCGAACGGTCAAGGCGACGAAGCCCTCCCCGCCGACGAAGCGGGGCGCGCAGTGGAGGCGAGAGTCATGCACCAGTTGATCGCGAGCCCGCAGCAGCGGACCTATCTCGTCGCACGGCCGGGCGCTCGGCGCGGCATCGAGCTTCCCGTCCAGCGCTACGACGAACTCGCCGCCGCCGACCACGCCGACGCGATGGTCCCTGAGTGGCTGGCGGATGCCGCCCGCAGGGTGTGGGAGCTGGACCTGAGGGGACAGCCGATGCGCGGCTCGGTTGTTGTACGCCCGCGTACCAGGCTCAACTACTCCCGGGCGACCTGGGAGTTGAACAAGGGCTGCAACTTCAACTGCCGGATGTGCTACCTCGCGCTGAGGAAGTTCGAGGGTCTGCCGTGGCCGCAGAAGACACGGCTGATCGACATGCTGTGTGAGGCCGGTGTCCTGTGGCTCCAGCTCACTGGCGGGGAGCCCACGATCGATCGCGATTTCCTCGCGGCGTACGCCTATGCGTACGAAAGGGGGATGCTGCTGGAGATCCTGACCAACGGCAGCCGCCTCCACCGTGACGACGTCCTAGACACGCTGGCGCGCCTGCCGCCACACAAGGTGACCGTGAGCCTGTACGGGGCGAGCGAGGCGACAGCTGATTCCCTCACCCGCACGAAGGGGTCGTTCCGGCTGGTGATGAAGGGGCTCGATGCCGTGAAGGGGGCGGGTGTCCCCATCGAGATCACGATCATCATCACCACGCACAACGAACACGAGCTTGACGCCATGCGTGGCCTCGCGCACACGTACTCGGACCGGGTCACCGAGTACGGATCGATCTCCCCGACGTTCGACGGACAGCCGGACCCACTTGCCGCCCAGTCCCCCCACTTCCTCAGCGGGGGCACCGTCTTCCAGGGCTGCCCGGCCGGGCACACGTTCTTCCACGTCGACCCGTTCGGCCTCGCCACGATGTGCAAGGTCGGCCGGGAGAACCCCATCAACCTCATCGAAACCGGCGTCGCCGGGCTGCTCGGGCTGCCCGCGACGGCCGATGCCCAAATGCTTCGCACTGGTGGCTGCTCGGGCTGCGAGCTCTCCGGCACCTGCCGGGTCTGCCGCCCGATGGCCAAGGCGTACCAGAAAGCGAAGGCACCGCTGGAGAACTATTGCCAACACGGAGGAGTACCGCCATGACCTCTGTCGCTGTTGAGATCACCGCCCGGCCCAGGAGGGCCGAGCCCATCGATCAGGTGGGCTTGGTCCTGGTCGAGGACATCGAGGAACTGGCCGTGGACGCCGTCCCCGGCTGCAATGACGACAACCCCTACCGGTAGACCCCACGCCTTGGTGGCCCCGTGCAGCCCTCGTGCTGTGCGGGGCCACCCTCCATTCTGGAAAGGTGCCACCATGCCCACCGAGCGCATCGACTTCACCGATCTGCCCGACGACGTCCAAGCCGCCGTACTCACCCGCACCGGGCCCCTCGTGAAGGCCGAGGCCATGACGAGCGGCTTCAACTCCGCCGTCGCCGTCCGCCTCACCACCGAGTACGGGGAGACGTACGTCAAGGGTCTGTCCGCCGAGCACCCCCGTGCGTGGACGCAGGCCCGGGAGGCGGTGGTGGGCCCGTACGTGGGCGGGATTTCTCCGTGTGTCCAGTGGCATCTTCGGGTCGGCGGCTGGGACTTGGTCGCCTTCGACGTCCTCGACGGCCGCCACGCCGACTACACGCCGGAATCCGCGGATCTCCCCCTCGTCGCCGCGACGTTGGAACGGTTGTCGGTGCTGCGCGCGCCGGACGGCGTGGAACTGAAGGAGGCCGGGCACCGGTTGCGCGACCACGCGCCTGCCTCCGCTCTCGCGCTCTTCTCCGGAGACGCCCTCTGTCACACCGATCCGAACGCGGCCAACGTCATGGTGGGGCAGGGGCAGGCGTGGCTCGTCGACTGGGCATGGGCCACCCGGGGCGCCGCATGGCTCGACGCCGCGTACTGGGTCGTCTGGCTCATCGCCGAGGGCGGCCACACCCCGGCCGGCGCCGAGGAGTGGGCCTCCCGTGTCCCCGCGTTCCGCGAGGCATCCGAGGACGCGCTGACCGCGTTTGCCGTAGCCCATGAAAGCGTCTGGGCCGCGATCGCCGAGCAGAGCCCCGACCCCTGGACGCACGGTGTGCATACGGCCGCGAAGACATGGGCCTCGTACCGCGTTCGCGGCAGGGCCTGATACTGCCCACCGGAGAGAGACCCTGGCCCTACAGGTCCCCCGTCCTCGTACGACCCCACGCGGTCCGGGGCGGTATCCCAGGCACCCGTGTATCCGCAGGTCAGATGGGGTGGGATGGTTCCACCGTGCTCGATCGGGCGTTGGCTGTTGCGCACGGTCGTTGTGAGCGCTGATGCTCTTGGTGTCGCACCGAGCAGGTCCGGGCCGACCAGCCGGGCTCGTCGGGGCATTCATGGCCACGTACTCATCCACACCATCCACACGGGGGAACACCCATGTCCATGCGCATTCGAACGAGCGTTCTCGCCGCACTCACCGTCGCCGCCCTCGCGGCGGGCACGGTCCTCATGGCGCCGGCCGCCGGCGCCGCGCCGAAGGCCGCCGCGCCCAAGTTCCTGTCGGCGTCCCAGCTGCCGCCGCACCCGTCGTCGTCCTGGACCGCCGGGCCGGTCACCGAGGGGTTCCCGGAGGCACTCGGTGTCTGCGTGAGCACGGAGGGCGTGCTCGACTGGGACTACCGGCACCGGGAGTTCCGGACCGACCTGGACACCAACGCCGTGCAGTTGACCGTCGTGACGGGTACGGCCGGCCAGGCCAAGGCCCTGGCGAAGCACTACGACGACCTGATCCGCACCTGCGCCGACCGCCTTGAGGAGAACGACCCGGACGTCGACGCCGAGGGCCGGGACTACGGCACCCTGCCGGTCGAGGAGGGCGCCCACGTCCGCGGCCTGAACACCGAGACGTCCTGGGGCGCCACCGACGTCGCCCTGCTGTCGGTCGGACGGGACGGCAGGACCGTCACCGTCGTTCAGTGGGGACAGATGGGCGACTTCACCAACGCGCCCGTGGCCGACTTCAAGAAGACCACGAGCACGGCCGTCAACAAGCTGTACTGACCGGGCAGACCACCGGAAAGGGCCGGGGCCGTCCTCCCGCCACGGGGGTCAGGAGGACGGCCCCGCACCGGACCCTTACGCGTCCGGCAGTGATGCCGCCAGATGTTCCCACGCCCCGTGCACCCGCTCCCCCACGATCCCGAACTGGGTGAGGACCGCGACGCAGTGGCCGTTCTCGTCGTCGAGTTCGAGGGCCGAGGTCGGGCCGTGGGCGGCGGTGGAGCGGACGAGGTGGCAGGAGTGGACGGACGTGAGGTCGATCTCTACCGAGCTGTTCGCGATCGCCGCGAACACCCGGCCGCCGACGGTCCGGTCGGTCACGTGGACGGGGCCCGCGCAGGCCTGCATCGCCGACGGGGCGAAGACCGCGACGCCGATGGGGAGGCCCACGGAGCAGACGTGGTCGAGGACGGCGGGGAAGACACCGACATCCACCTCCCGGTGCTCACCGCCGTAGCGGGTGAACGCCGCGCGCCGGGGCGCCCCGCCGTCCGCGAGGATCGCGTCGAGCTGGGCGAGTTGGTCGCCGTTCTCCCAGGAGGGGATCTCCGGGGGCTTCCGTGGTCCGGAGGCACCGGCACCGGCACTGGCACCCGCCCCCGCCCTCGCACCCGCCCCCGCCCTCGCACCCGCACCCGCCCCCGCCTCGACCGTGTCCGCCAGACCGGCCAGCAGCCGGTCACCCTCCGACAGGAGCCGGCCCTCGTGCACGGTCCGGCCGGTCGGGTCGAGGAGGTGGACGGAGACCGTGTCCTCGGCGTCGCGGGCGACCACCGCCGCGTCCACCCCGTCGGCGTCGAGGCGGAGCGTGATGGAGCCCGGGTGGAGGGCGAACGCCTCGCCGCGCAGGCTCGGTACCGCGTAGCTGCCGGCCTGGTCGATCCGGGCTACCGGTCCGCCGGTGACGGCCTGGACGTACTGGAACAGGGTCAGGCTGCGGGCCAGCTCCGGCATCCGGGCGTCGATCAGCCGTGCGGTGCCGTTCCGCCGGCCTCCGCCTCCGCCCAGGCCTCCCCCTCCGCTTAGGCCTCCGCCTCGGCCGCAGCACGCCTCGAACCCGCAGCCGTGGTGGTCGGTCATCGTCAGTACACGTCCCGTACGTAGCGCTTCGCCCGCCGCAGATCCGCCAGGTACTCCGCCGCGTCGTCGTCGCCGCGTCCGCGCTGCCCGGCGATGACGCCCAGCAGGGCCGTCTCGACGTCCTTCGCCATCCGGGAGGCGTCGCCGCAGACGTAGACGTGCGCGCCCTCCTCCAGCCACGCGTACAGCTCCCGCGACCGCTCCCGCATCCGGGTCTGGACGTAGACCTTCTCGGCCTGGTCGCGGGAGAAGGCGAGGTCGAGTTCGGTGAGGACGCCCTGTTCCCGCAGCCGGGTCAGTTCGTCCTCGTAGACGAAGTCCGTCTCGCGGTGGCGGTCGCCGTAGAACAGCCAGTTGCGGCCGGAGGCGCCCCGCGCGGCCCGCTCGTGCAGGAAGCCGCGGAAGGGGGCGATGCCCGTGCCGGGGCCGATCATGATCACGGGCGAGTCGTCGTCGGAGGGGATGCCGAAGGAGGCGTTCGGCTGGAGGTAGATGCCTGCCGGGGACTCGCCGATACGGTCCGCGAGGTACGTCGACGCCACGCCGCCGTACGTCCGCTCCCCGGAGCCGTAGCGGACCGACGCGATCGTCAGGTGGACGCTGCCCGGATGGGCGAGCGGGCTCGACGAGATCGAGTACTGGCGGGCCTGCAACGGGCGGAGGAGGGGCAGGAGTTCATCCAGACGCGGTGCCTTGGGCCCGGCGTCCCGGAGGAGGTCCAGTACGTCCCGGCCCCAGAGCCAGGAGTCGAGGTCCGAGCGGTCGCCGTGCGCGACGACCGAGGCGAGTTCGCTCGACGGGGCCCGCTCCACGAGATCCGCGATCAGTTCCTTGGACGGGGTGCGGATCTCCCGTTCCGTGCGCAGGAGTTCGGCCACCTCCTCCTGGTCGCCGCTCTCGCCCAGATGTGTCAGGAGGTCTCCCACCAGCGTCTCGTCGTTCAGCGGTACGACGGCCAGCGCGTCGCCCGCCTCGTAGGTGATGCCGCTGTCGCCGAGGTCGAACTCGTAGTGCCGGATCTCCTTCGCGCTGTGCGGGGAGGACAGCAACCGGTTCTCGGTGAGCCGGGAGGGGTACGGGGTGCGCTTGTTCCAGGGGGAGCGGGGGCGCGCGGGGGCCTGCCCCGCGGCTGCGCCCGCACCCGCACCCGCACTCACGCCCGCGCCCGCACCCGCCGCACCCCTCGCGCCGGTCTCCGCGACCAGGCGCTCCAGGACCGCGCCCGTCCACTCCGCCGCCGGCTCCTCGTAGTCCACGTCGCAGTCCACGCGGTCGTGCAGCCGGCCGGCCCCCAGCTGTTCCAGACGGGTGTCGATCAGCTTCGCCGCCTGGCAGAAGTCGTCGTAGCCCCGGTCGCCGAGGCCGAGGACCGCGTACCGCAGGCCCTCCAGGCGGGGTGCGGTGTCGGACTGCAACGCCTCCCAGAACAGCCCCGCGTTGTCGGGCATCTCGCCCTCGCCGTACGTGGAGACGACGACGAGGACATGGGACATCGCGGCGAGCTGCTCGGGTGTGACGGCGTCGAGCGCGGTGGCCCGTCCGCCGAGGCCGTGGGCGCGGGCAGCGGCGACGACATCGCCGGCCACGAACTCGGCGTTCCCGGTCTGGGTGCCGAACAGGACGTCGATCGTCACGGCGGGCGCGTCGCCCGCCGCGTCGCCCCGGCGTCCGGCCGCCGCGACACCGGCGATGAACCCGGCGAGCCAGGCCTCCTGCGCGGCGGAGAACGGCGCGTCGGCCGGGATCAGGGACCCGGTCGGGGGCAGCGGCATGGGCAGGGGCGGGGTCGGGGGCATGGGGGTCACGCGGTCACCGTCTCGGTCGGGGCCTGCGGGATACGGCGGCTCGCGATGGCGGCGAGGTCGTCGAGCGCGGCGTTGGCGAGCAGTTCGTCGAACCGGGCGGCGCGCACACGGCCCGCGTTCTTCGTGGTCTGGTGGACGATCCAGCCGTACGTACCGGGGGCGTCCACGCTCAGGTTGTTGCGCTGCTTCAGCGCGCGCTTGTAGTCGTCGAGGCGCTTGATCGCGATGAGGGTGGCGAGGTCACCGTCGTCGAACCGCTCCAGCGTGCCGCGCAGATACTTCACCACCCGCTGCTTCACGAAGAAGTCCTCGGTGAGGATCAGGTTCCGGACGGCCTCGGTGACCTTCGGGTCGTCCGGGCCGGTCGCTCCCGGCACCCGCTTCAGCGCCAGGTCCTGTGCGACACCGAGCACCGTGTACGACGACAGCAGCGAGAACATGTCGTCACTGCCCTGGTCGCCGAAGGCCGGGGCCCGGCCGCCGAGGACGGTACGCCGGTCGCGGTAGTCGACCTTGAACGCGCGGAGCTTGTCCGTCGCGATGGAGGTCGCCAGCTCGTCGAGGAGTTCGGCGCGGGTCGCCGCGGCGAGGATCTCGGTGGAGTCCTGGTAGAGGAGCAGCGCGCGGGGCATCCCGCAGTACACGTGCTCCCGCTCGTCGGACCAGTTCTCCAGGAGGCGGGCCGCGAACGGCGACCCCGTGGCCTCGACGTGCCAGGCCAGCAGCAGCCGTACGGCCTCCTCGTGGAAGGCGCCGTGCGCGGTGTCCGTCACCGGGAAGACGAGGAGCGAGTCGGCGCTCACCCGGTCGCGGAGGTCGCCGGAGGGGTCGTACTGGTACAGGAACCCGCCGCTCATACCGTTGCCGAGGCCCTTGCCGAAGCCGCCCAGGTTGAGGACCGTACCGCCGGTCATGTACTCGCAGCCGAAGTCGCCGAGCCCCTCGACGACCGCCGTCGCACCGGAGTTCCGTACGGCGAACCGGTCGCCCGCCTCGCCCTGCACGAAGGTCCGGCCGCCGGTCGCGCCGAACAGCGCGAAGTTGCCGACGAGGACGTTGCCCCCGCGCTCGGCGCTGCCGCCGCCGGGGGCGCGGACGACGATCCGGCCGCCGCTCTGGCTCTTGCCGACGCCGTCGTTGGCGGTGCCGGTGTGTTCGAGGGTGATGCCGTCGTTGCAGAACACGCCGTACGACTGCCCGGCCGATCCGGTGGTGCGGATGCGGACGGCGTCGTCGACGAGGCGGCGACGGCCCCGGTCGTCGGTCGTGACGGCGGGCACGGCATCGTCGAACCGGTGGCTCTCGTGGTCCTCGTGGTTGAGGAGCCGCTCGACGTCGATGGAGAGCTGTCCGCCCACCGACTTGTCGCTGTTGCCGAGGTGGATGCCCTCGACGAGCAGGGACGGCTCCCGGCGGTCGAGCAGCGCGGCCCGGACCCGCTCGATCAGGGCGTCGTCGGTGGTGAAGTCCTTCTCCAGGTACTCCGGGTCGGCCACGATCTTCTCGGGCACGCGCGCGAGGAGACGGCGTACGTCGAGGCGGCCGACGCTCGCCGGGTGGTCGAGGAGCTGTAGCAGGTCCGTACGGCCCCGGGCCTCGCGGAGCGACCGCAGTCCCAGTCGGGCGAGGATCTGCCGGACGTCGTGGGCGATGTTGAGGAGGTACTGGGCGAGGGCGCGCGGGTCGCCCTCGAAGGCCTCGGAGTTGGTGGTGAGCCCGGCGGGGCACTTCACGTTGCAGTTCTTCGCCATGACGCAGCCGAGCATCATGAGGGCCGTCGTCCCGAACTCGAAGCTGTCGCCGCCGAGCAGGGCCGAGGTGACGACGTCGCCGCCGGTCTGGTGCGCGCCGGAGCAGCGCAGGACGACCTTCTGGCGCAGCCCGTTGGCGACGAGCGCCTGGTGGACCTCGGCGACGCCGATCTCCGCCGAACGCCCGGCGTACTTGAGGCTGGTGACGGCGGCGGCGCCCGTGCCACCGGTGTTCCCGGCGACGTTGATGACATCCGCGCCGGCCTTGGCGACACCGACCGCGATGGTGCCGATGCCCTCCGAGGAGACGAGCTTGACGATGACGCGGACGCGGGCGGCCTTGCAGTCGTGGATGAGCTGGGCGAGGTCCTCGATGGAGTACGTGTCGTGGTGCGGGGGAGGGGAGATCAGCTCGATGCCCGGAGTGCCGCCGCGCGCTGCCGCGATGTCGACGGTCACCTTCGGCGCGGGCAGCTGGCCGCCCTCGCCCGGCTTCGCGCCCTGCCCGATCTTGATCTCCAGCTCCTGGAGCATCGGGTCGGCGAGATAGCCCGCCCAGATGCCGAACCGGCCCGACGCGAACTGCTTGATCCGGGAGCCCCGGATGGTGCCGTACCGGGTGTGGTGCTCGCCGCCCTCACCGCTGTTCGACATCGCGCCGACCATGTTCGTGCCGTGCGCGACGGCCTCGTGCGCGGTCGCCACGAGCGCGCCGTGGCTCATCGCGCCGGAGGCGAGGGAGCGGGTGATCTCGTGCGCGGGCTGGACCTCGTCGAGCGGGACGCTGTCGGGGGCGCCGTCGAGGAGGGTGAGGAGGTGGGCGGCGGTGCCGGTGGCGGCGACCTCGACGCCGTCGGCGCCGACGGCGAGGGTGGTGACCTCGCCCAGCCGCGCGAGGCCTTCGGCGAGGGCGGCGTGGCGCTCGGCGGCCCCGGGGCCCGGCGAGGTGAGGCGCAGGTGGATCGTCGAGCGGGGCGTCATGGTCACGACCACCCCACGCACGGTGACGCTCGCGTTGCCGGTCGCCGAGAAGCGGCCCAGCTCGCGGGCGAAGTCCTCCGGGGTTCGGAGTCCGGTGAGGTCGGCGGGCAGC
Source organism: Streptomyces sp. NPDC001868 (assembly GCF_040297125.1). NCBI lineage: Bacteria > Bacillati > Actinomycetota > Actinomycetes > Kitasatosporales > Streptomycetaceae > Streptomyces > Streptomyces sp. NPDC001868. The sequence goes on from NZ_JBEOYO010000016.1 coordinate 123,905, forward strand.
GCGAGCACGTCCCGCAGGGCGGCCGGGCGGCGGGAGCGCTCCTCGTGCGTGGTGCGCAGGAAGGCCCGGTAGCCGGGCGTGATCCGGAACGCGTCGATCTCGGCGTCGCTGAGGGCGTCGTACCCCGTGTTGCGGTACGCGGCGTCGGTGATGCCGAACGCGTCGTCGAGCTGGCCGAGCGTGAGGAGGCGCAGGGCCTCCGGGTCGCCCTCGCGGCCGAACTCCGGGCGCTCCTCGACCATGTCGCCGAAGCCGCGTACGGCCGTGACGCCGAAGGAGTGCCCGGCGCCGTCCGACCGCTCCTTGAACAGCCCGAGCAGCGGAACCTGCCCCTCGGTCTCCACGGTCCGGGCCCGCTCGTGCCAGTCCGTCGCGGCCTGGGCGATGCGGGCGAAGCCGACACCGCCTACGGGTGCGTCCATGTGCGGGAAGGTCCGCGCGAACACGTCGTCGCGGGTGTCGAGGTAGTTCGGCTCGAAGAACTCGCCGCCGATGTAGCTCTCGGCGGTGCACAGCCCGACGCGGCCCATGGTCTTGGCGAGGGACTTCTCGGCGGCCTTGCGGAACTTGGCGAGCGCCCGGTCGGTCTCGGTGATCTCACCGGCGGGGGCGGGCGCGCTGGGGAACTTCTCCTCGGCGCGCAGCCGGGCGCTGAGGCTGTAGACGGCGGAGGCGCCGAAGCCCAGCGCGGTCGCGACATGGTGGGAGGAGGCCAGCTGGCCGCTCTCCGCCACCATCGAGACGCGCAGCCGCAGCCCGGTCTCGATGAGCCGCTGGTTGACGGCCGCGACGGCGAGGATCACCGGCAGCGGGGCGCGCGTGGAGGAGACCGCCCGGTCGGTGAGGACGGCGATGCCGCCGCCTTCCGAGGCGAACCGCTCGACGTCGTCGCAGAGCCGCTGGAGCGCGGCCCGGAGGGCGTCGGCGTTCGCCGTTTCGTCCCCGCTCACCGGGTCGTAGAGCATGGCGAACCGCTCCAGCGGCACGATCCGCTGGTCGCGCAGCCGGACCATGTCGAGATGCCCGAGCACGGGCGAGGAGACGACGAGCTGACGGTCGCCGACGCTGCCCGTGCCATCGGGCTTGGGGCCGAGCGCGACCCGCATGCTCATGCCGTCGGCCTCGCGGATGCTGTCCAGCGGCGGGTTGGTGACCTGGGCGAAGCGCTGCGAGAAGTACTTCGCCATGCCGCCCTCGGTGTCGCTGAGCGCGTTGATGGCGTTGCCGTAGCCCATGGCCGAGATCCGCTCCGACCCGGTGGCGAGCATCGGGTCGAGCATGAACCGGAAGCTCTCCTGGTTCAGCGCGTACGCCACGTACCGGCCCGCGAGGGTGAGGTCGCCGTCGTAGCCGAGCGTGGTCGTGCCCCGGTAGTAGTCGGGAGCGGGCAGGTCGTCGAGGTTCACCCGGGCCGCGTCGAGCAGCTCGCTGTACGGCCGGCGCGCGGCGAGGGAGTCGAGGACCTCGCGGGTGCGCATCCGGCGGCCTGTGCGGTGGTCGACGACGAGCATGCCGCCGGCCTCGATACGGCCCCGGTGCACGACCTCGTCGTCGGGGAAGGTGACCTGGCCGGCCTCCGACGCCACCATCAGGTACTCGGCGGTCTCGACGGTACGCAGCGGGCGCAGCCCGAGCCGGTCGAGGCGGGCGCCGACGACGTCGCCGTCGCTGAAGATGAGGGCGGCCGGACCGTCGTTCTTCTCCTCGTACAGGGAGAAGTACTCCAGCATGTCGCGGACGGAGTCGGGCAGCGTGCGGTCGTTCTCCCAGGCGGGCGGCATGAGCGACACGACGGCCTCGACGAGGTCCAGGCCGTCGTCGAACACCCGGCTCTGCAGGGTCTGGTCCAGCCGGCTGGAGTCGGACTGCCCTGGCGGGCGCACGATGCTCCGCGTCCGGGCGCGGGCCAGTGCCTCGTCGGAGAGCCGGTTCTTCCTGTCCGTGTTCAGCTCGCCGTTGTGGGCCATGAGCCGGAACGGCTGGGCCATGGTCGGGTGCGGCTCGGTGTTCGTGGAGAACCGGGTGTGGAAGTAGAGCGAGCGGACCGAGTGCCGGGGGTCGGTGAGGTCGCGGAAGTATCCGATGACCTCGCCGGAGTTGAGCCGCCCCTTGAGCACCTGGGTGCGCGCGCTCAGCGACAGCGGGTACAGCCCGGTGTATCCGCCCTCGCCGGTCCCGTTGTCCCCGTCCGCCGCGTCGGCGTAGGCGACGGCCTCGACGGCGAGCAGGGCGCGGTTGGCCGCCGAGTCGACCTCGGCGCGCTCCCAGTCGTCGGGGGCACGGAACACCCACTGCACGATCGGCAGCTGGTACCGCTCGGCGGCGGGCCGGGCGACACCGTGGTCGACGGGTACGTCGCGCACGAGCAGCACCTCGAAGCCCTGCTCGGCGATGCTGCGGCCGACGAGGTCCACCGCGCCGGCCCGGCGGGCGGCGTCGGTCGGCACGAAGCAGTTGGCGACGCCGAAGTGCCCGGCGCGCAGCGTCTCACCAGTGAGCGCGCCGAAGAACTCCACCGACAGGTCGACGCTCACGCCCGCGCCGTCGCCGACGCCCTCGGCGGACTTTCCGCCCCGGTGCGGGATCGCGCGGAGCGCTTCGTCGCTCTTGAGGATGACGTCATGGCTCGGCACCCCGTCGAGGCGGGTGAGGAAACCGACGCCGCAGTCACTGTGGTCGCGGGCAGGGTCGTACAGACCGAAGGGCGAGGAGGGTGCGAGATTCAAGTGCGGGTCCTGTGAGCGGGTGCCGGCTGGGGGTGCCTCCCAGGCCCTTGAGGCCCTGGGGGAGGAACGGCCAGGCTGCGTCGCTGAAGCGCTTGCCGCGGGCGGACCGGTGTGACGTCCGGGTCCCTGAATGGTGCGATTGGCTAGAGTAAGGCTTACCTAAGTTGAACCGCAAGGGTGTGCCTTGCAGGTATCTCCCGTAAGTACTCCTCGTCTGCGAGGCTACGCGAAAGCCTGGACCAACCCCGCATCTCCCGTCATGATGACGCTGCCATGACAAAGCTGTCGGCGAAGTCGTCTCCTGGGCGGTGACCGTGCGCGGATCCCTCGGCAGGACCATTCCGGCCAGGACCACTCTGGTCAGGACCGCTCTGGGCAGGGCCATTCCGGTCAGGACCGCTCTGGCCGCCGTGTTCCTGCTGCTTCCCCTGGCGCCCGCCCCCGCGCTCGCGCGCGACCCCGCCTCCGCGTCCGCCCCCGAGCCCGCCTTCGCCTCCGCCGGGACGGCCGTGGCCGCGCCGGACTGGACCGCGCCGCTGAGCACCCGGGGCCGCTGGATCGTCGACGCGGACGGGGACCGCTTCAAGCTGCGGTCGGGCAACTGGCATGGGGCGAGCGGCACTTGGAGCGGTTCGGGGAGCGCGGACGAGGACGCGAACCATCACGCGGGCGAGAACTCCGGCCGGATACCGCTCGGCCTGGACCGGGCCCCCGTCGCCGAGATCATCGCCGGTTTCCGGGAGCTCGGGATCAACAGCGTCCGGCTGCCCTTCTCCAACGAGATGATCCACGACACCGTCCCCGTCACGGACGACGCCGTCGCCGCCAACCCCTCGCTGCGCGGCAGGACGCCGCTCCAGGTGTACGACGCCGTCGTCCGCGACCTCACCGCCGCCGGCCTCGCCGTGATCCTCAACAACCACACCAACACCACCCGCTGGTGCTGCGGAGTCGACGGCAACGAACGCTGGAACGCGAGCCGGTCGGCCCGGGCCTGGGAGGACGACTGGCTTTTCATGGCCCGCCGTTACAAGGACAACCAGCGGGTCGTCGGCGCGGACCTCTACAACGAGGTCCGCCGCGACATCTGGGACGACCCCAACTGGGGCCTCGGCGACGCCCACGACTGGTTCGCCGCCTCACAGCGCGTCGGCGACCGCATCCTGACGGAGGCCGACCCCGATCTGCTGATCATCGTCGAGGGCATCAACTGGACCGGCGTCCCCGTCGACGGCCTGCCGCACGAACGCCCCACCCTGGAACCCGTACGCCGCCTCTCGCACACCCTCGTCGACTCGGGCAAGCTCGTGTACTCCGCCCACTTCTACGACTACACCGGCCCCCGGCACAGCGGCGCCACCGGGATCGGTGAGACGAGCGACTCCCGCTACCGCGATCTGACCCCGGCCGAGCTGATCGACGTACTGAACCGCCAGGCGTTCTTCGTCACCGGCGAACAGGACCGGCACTTCACGGCCCCGGTCTGGATCAGCGAGTTCGGTGTCGGGGGCCGGGCGGAGACCGGGGTGCGGCAGCGCGCCTGGTTCGAGAACTTCGTCGACCAACTCATCCGTACCGACGCCGACTTCGCGTACTGGCCGCTCGTCGGCTGGCACGAGAACCGCACCGGCAACGGCTGGGCCCTGCTCCACTGGGACGCGGCGGGCCACCGTATGGGCCTGTACGACGGTGACGACTGGCGGGCCGCCGCCTGGACCCGGCTCGTCGGGGCCCAGGGCCGCACCGGACGTGTCGCCCCGGTGACCCACTGGTCGATGCTCAGCCCCGACCACGGTGACTTCGTCGCCTCGCGGCGGATGCGCGCCCTGCCCGACTGGGACCCCGGAGCCCGCAAGGCCGTCTGCCCCGACGGGCTGCGCCTGATCGGTCTGAGCCACACCGGCAACCGGGGCCTGTGCTCCGACGTGGCCGCCGGCCCCGGGTGGGACCCGGCCGGCGGGCACAGGGTGGTCGTCGACGAGCGGTATGTCGTGCCGGGCCGCGACTGGGCGAGCGGATACACCAAACTCCAGTGCCCCGAGGGCCACTTCCTGACCGGCTACAGCGTCCGGGGTGCCGCCGTCTCCGCCGCGCTGTGCGTGCCCGCCCCGCCCGGCTCGATCACGGGCACGAGCGGCCGAACGGTCTGGTTCGACCGCGCCGACGGCAGGGGCACCGCTCCCAAGGGCGGTGACTTCGCGCAGGGCCACTACAAGGGCCAGTGCGCGGACGACGAATACGCCGCCGGAATCGCGTACACGGGCCGTGTGGGCTCGTCACGTACGCCCGACGCCCTGTACTGCCGACAGCTGATCTGATCCCCTCCGCCCCGGTGCACATCCAAGCCCCCGTCGCGTGCGTCTTACAAGCAAGTCAGCTGCTCGCAAGGGAAGTTCACCGTCACCGGAGGATCCGATGCAACGACGCCTCGTCATCTCTGCCGTCACCGCCGCCCTGTGCGGCACCACGCTCGCCGGTACCGCCTCGTCCGCCTCCGCCGCCCCCAAGGCCGTCGACTGCCGCAAGGTGAAGTGCGTGGCGCTCACCTTCGACGACGGGCCGGTCAAGGACACCCAGCGGCTGCTGAACCTGCTGAAGGCCAACGGTGATGCCAGAGCGACGTTCTACGCCGTCGGCACGAACGTGCAGAAGAACCCGGCGACGATGAAGGCCGCGGCGACGGCCGGGCACCAGATAGGCAACCACAGCTGGGACCACGCCGATCTGACCAAGCTCAGCGCCGCGAAGATAAAGTCGCAGTTCTCCCGCGCGGACACCGCGATCAAGGATGCGACGGGCAAGAAGCCCACCACCGTCCGCGCCCCCTACGGCGCCCACAACGCGGCGGTCCGCTCGGCCGCCGGACGACCGCTGGTGCACTGGAGCGTCGACACCCTCGACTGGAAGTACCGCGACACCGCCCGGCTCATCAAGTACGTCAACGCGCAGACCAAGCCCGGCGACATCGTCCTCATGCACGACATCCACAGGACGACGGTCGACGCGGTGCCGGGCATCATCAAGGCCCTCAAGGCGCGCGGCTTCACCTTCGTGACCGTCGACCAGCTCTTCGCCCCCGTCAAGCTCCCCGTCGGGAAGGTCACCTACCACAACCGGGCCGCCTACCGGCCGTGACGGGGAAGGGGCTCTCCTGATCAGCCGGAGCCGCGGGCGGAGTCGGGGGCGGAACGGTCGGGGGCCTCGTGCCCCGCGCGGCGGCGGTACTCGGCGTTGATGCGCTGGGCCTCTTCGAGCTGGTCCTCGAGGATGACGATGCGGCAGGCGGCCTCGATCGGGGTGCCCCGGTCGACGAGCTCGCGGGCGCGGGCGGCGATCCGCAGCTGGTAGCGGGAGTACCGGCGGTGTCCGCCCTCGGAGCGCAGGGGTGTGATCAGACGAGCCTCACCGAGGGCTCGCAGGAATGCCGGGGTGGTGCCGAGCATCTCGGCGGCCCGACCCATCGTGTAGGCGGGGTAGTCATCGTCGTCCAGACGATCACTGAGCGGGATATCTGCTGTCATGTCACCTCGTTGTGCAACGCGCGTCGAGGGGCCCTGGCGCCGTACGGCACCAGGGCCCCGAAGGAAATTCAACACCATCTGTCGGCCTTGATGCTCTGCCGACCTTCTGTTTCCGTCACCGGCCCTGCGTGAGGGGGGTGCGGGGATCGCGGCTGCGTGACCGGGGACCACCTTCCAATCCGGGGTCTTGCGGTACCCGGGCCGAGTGCCTCTCGGGCCGGGCGATCCTGATGGCGTCCGCTCCTCCGTCCTTCGCCTGACAGTCTCGACGGGAAAAAGGCTAACCGTGTCGGCTCCCAATGTCTACTCTGGCAAGAGTAGATTTCAGCTGTCCGGGGGAACAGAAAGCTGTGACCTGCGACGACGGGAAACAACGATGAGGGCCCTGCCGACGCGCGTCGGCAGGGCCCTCATCGGGATCGGGGAAAGCGGTTCTCCGCCCGTCCTCACACCTCCACGGAGGCACCGCCGAGCAGTGCCGACGCGGTCTGGAGCGGGGTGGCGACCGGCTGGGGCACGGCCTTGAGGTGGTCGTGGCAGGTGAAGCCCAGGCGGAGCATGGCCCGGACGACCTCGCCGCTGGTGAAGTCGCGGCTGTCCTGCCGGGTGATGACCTGCCCCACCTGCTTGACGGGGTAGCGACGGCGGCCGATGGTCACGGACTCACCCGTGATCAGCGCGGGCGTGACGCCCTTCATCAGGGCCAGCACTCCGCCCTTGGTGAGGTCGAACGGGTACCGGGCGATGACACAGCGCATGATGCCCCCACGGGGAGAAGGAGAACGGGCTTCCTCGGAGATGGGTGAGTTTCGGGGCGAGGCCTTGAGGACTCGGTGCCGTCGCCCCGATACCTCTAGGCGGCCGTGTCGAGGGCGGGCCGCTGGGCCGCCCTGGGGCGACGCCGTGCCTGTCCGCCGCGGTCGCGGCGGCTCCGGGACGAGGGCGCCCCCGAGGACGCGCGGCGGGCGGGACGGGCCGCCGCCGGCGCGGTGATGACGACGGGGACACCCGAAGGGGCCTGGGCGCCGGTGATCCGGGTCAGCTCCGCCTCACCGGACCGTACGGAGGTGATCTGCGGGGAGATACCGGCCGACGCCATCAGCCGGGTCATACCGCGGCGCTGGCCGGGGGTCACGAGGGTGACGACGCTGCCGGACTCGCCGGCGCGGGCGGTACGGCCGCCGCGGTGCAGATAGTCCTTGTGGTCGCTCGGCGGATCCACGTTGACGACCAGGTCGAGGTTGTCGACGTGGATGCCGCGGGCCGCCACGTTCGTCGCCACCAGGACCGTCACATGGCCGGTCTTGAACTGGGCGAGGGTCCGGGTGCGCTGCGGCTGGGACTTGCCGCCGTGCAGCGCCGCCGCGCGGACACCGTTCTTCAGCAGATGGTCGGTCAGCCGGTCCACCGCGTGCTTGGTGTCCAGGAACATGATCACCCGGCCGTCGCGCGCCGCGATCTCGGTGGTCGTGCGGTGCTTGTCCGCTTCCGGCACATGGAGCACGTGGTGCTCCATCGTGGTGACCGTGGCCGACGACGGGTCGACGGAGTGGACCACCGGGTCCGACAGATAGCGGCGGACGAGCAGGTCGACGTTGCGGTCCAGGGTGGCCGAGAACAGCATCCGCTGTCCGCCGGGACGCACCTGGTCGAGCAGGGCGGTGACCTGCGGCATGAAGCCCATGTCGGCCATCTGGTCGGCCTCGTCGAGGACGGTGATGTCGACGGCGTCCAGCCGGCAGTCGCCCCGGTCGATGAGGTCCTTGAGCCGCCCCGGAGTCGCGACGACGATCTCGACGCCGGTCCGCAGCGCCCCCGACTGCCTGCCGATCGACATACCGCCGACCACGGTGGCCAGCCGCAGCCGCACGGCGCGGGCGTACGGGGTGAGGGCGTCGTTCACCTGCTGGGCCAGCTCGCGGGTGGGGACGAGGATCAGGGCGAGCGGCTGGCGGGGCTCCGCGCGGCGGCCCGCCGTGCGGGCGAGGGCCGCGAGGCCGAAGGCGAGGGTCTTGCCCGAGCCGGTACGGCCGCGGCCGAGCACGTCACGTCCGGCGAGGGAGTTCGGCAGCGTCGCGCCCTGGATGGGGAACGGCACGGTCACACCCTCGCGTCCGAGCGCGGCCAGCAGCGGCGCCGGAAGGTCGAGATCGGCGAACGCCTCGACGGCGGGCAGTGCGGGCGTCACCGTCACCGGCAGCGCGAACTCGCCCTGGGGGGCGGACTGTCGGCGCTCGGAGCCCTTGAAACGCCGGGGGGCGCCCGAGTACTTGGGGGCGGAACCCCGGGAGGGGGCGTAGGTACGGGTCGAGCGGGTGGAGCGGGTGGTGCGTGCGCGGTTCAAGCGGAACCTTCCTCGATGTGAGCACGTGGGCACGTAACAAGGAATTTCCGCAGCAAGGATGAACGGCGCAGAGAATCGCGAGAACGAGCCGGAGAATGATGGACGCGCGCCCAGAAATGCAGCGAGCCGGGGCCCGCACCCCAAGGTGCGGGCCCCAGCTACGAAGTGCGCGTTGCTGCGTGATCAGGCGGGAACGATGTTCTCGGCCGTCGGGCCCTTCTGGCCCTGCGCGATGTCGAAGGACACCTTCTGGCCTTCCTGCAGCTCGCGGAAGCCCTGGGTGGCGATGTTCGAGTAGTGGGCGAAGACGTCGGGGCCGCCGCCGTCCTGCTCGATGAAGCCGAAGCCCTTTTCCGCGTTGAACCACTTCACGGTGCCAGTAGCCATGTCATTTCTCCTTCGGAGACGATTTCCGGAATTCACCCTGTGCGGATTCCGCGTCGCCGTGCTGATTAACCCGTCGGAAAAAATGAACCTTCTGGCAACCACACCTGCAACTGAGATCGACATTAGCACGGTGGCATCGGCCCTGCGTGATCGATAAATCCGAACCCGCGGACGGGTCAGGAATACTTGCAGGGCACTCGACCTATTTCTCATCTCGCAAATACAGATATTGAGCCGCGCGGAGACGGTGTTCCGGCCGCGCGCGTCCGGCCGCGGCGCCATGACCTCCCCCGATGGGCCCTGGGCCGCCGTCCCCGCCGGTGCGGGCCGGGCGGACGGCGAAGCCGCCGGAAACCCGCTGCGGCGATGAACGTCACATCGGCCCGGGAGCGTGATCCGAACGGCTGTGCCCAGTCGGTCCTGGTCGGCTTCGGCCGGCCCTAGCCGGCGTGCTCGGCGGTCCAGGTGATGTGCGGGGGCTCGACCCGTGCGCACAGGGGCCCGCCCCGCGCGTCGGTCAGGCCGAGGCGTCCGACCAGCAGTCCGTCGCGTGCGGCGGCGTCGAGCACGTCGGCGGGGACGGCGTCGAGCATGAGCTTGGCGCGGCGGAACATCGTGAAGGTGCCCGACTCGTCGACCGTGCCCCACGACAGATAGATGAACCGCCGGCCCAGCCGGTCCTGCACATAGGGGCCCTTGATCTCGGTGCCCGTCGGCGAGGCGCTCGCGGTGCACTCCAGGGTCCAGGTCGCGGAGGGCGCGTCGCCGGGCTGTGGGTCCAGGAGTTCGGCCGGACGGTCACGGCGCTGCACGGCGACGTGGATGTCGTCGTACGCGGGGACCTCCCCGTCGGCGGAGGCGGGGCGGGTGCGGCCGGGGAGATCGACGGCGTCGATGCGAATGCGCATGACGACCATCATCCTTGCCCCGGCCCGTGGGTCAGTGGTCGTCGCGGATGGTGGTGGCGATGCCGTTGCTGATGACGACCTCGGCGGTGAAGCCCTTCTTGGCGGCGGCCTCCAGTTCGGCTTCGACGCACAGCGTCTCGCCGTCCTCGCCCGAGCAGATGTCGTCATAGCCGAAGATCTTGGTGTCCTCGGCGACGAGGAACTGCTGCTCGGTGCCCTTCATGTCGGAGACGGTGTACTTGCCGGGCGCGAGGTAGGAGACGTTGCCGAACCAGGTTCCGTTGACGCCCTTGCCCTGGTTGATGTCTTCGACGACGGTCTCGCGGGAGTCGGAGTCGGAGTCGGAGCCACTGTCGGAACCGGAACCGGAGTCGCTGCCCGAGCCCTGCTGGGCCGCGCGCCGCTCCGTCACCAGGGTCGCGACGCCGTTCTTCATCTCCACGTCGGCGTTCACGGCGCCCTTCTTGGTGGCGGCCTCCAACTGGTCCAGCGTGCAGGGCGCGTCCACCTTGGCCCCTGCCTCGCCGCAGATGGTTCCGGTGCCGTAGACCTCGGTGTCGTCGGCGACCCAGAACTGCTGGTCGTCCTTGCCGGGTGCGGCCACGATGTACTTGCCCGGGGCGAGGTAGGTGACCTGGCCGTTGTCGAACGTCCCGCTGACGCCCTTGGAGCTCTTGGAGTTCTTGGCGTCGGAGGCCTTCTCCGCGACCGCCGCCTTGTCCGATCCGCTCGCGCCGGAGGAGCCGGAGGAACTGGCGTCGGTGCCGTTCTGGCATGCCGTCATCAGCAGCGCGGCGGTGAGTGCGGCGGTGGCGATGACGGCCTTGCGCAGGTGGCGGTTCTTCACGGGAGGTTCCTTCCGGGCCGGGGGTGGCGGGGGCCGGTGTCTTTGCCGGTCTCCCGCTCTGTGCCGACTATGAGGAGCCCCGGAGAGCCCAGGTCACGCCCGTCTTCCGTTCAGGACACCGCCGTGGCACGGCTGTGACACATCGGAACGGTGCCCAGCGGAGACCGGAGTGGTCATCAGCCACTTTCTGAAACTGATTGTGTTCGTTCCGTTGACACCCCGCACATCCGCTCCTAATGTCGCGCCCACATTCCGACCATGTGACGAGATTTCGAACGACGGGAAAGGCGAGCACCCTGCGTATCACCGGAATCAGCACACGTGGCCGGAACGCCGTGGCGCAGCCTGACCCACGTCCAGGTGTCCACCGGCAGAGGGATCGCGACGGCCGGCGGGACCCGGCTCGATTCGCGATGCTCCCGGGAACCATGGGGCCGCAGAGCGGATCCGCCGCGCCCCCCAGTGCTCACCTGAAGTTCGGTCTGTCTCGACGACGACAAGAACAGGGAACGATCACATGCCCAACCGAAGAGCCGCCCTCGCCGGTGCGGTCTCCCTCGCCCTCACCCTGTCCGCCTGCGGCGGCCAGAACAGCGAGGCCAGCTCCGAGCGCGGCACCATCGGCATCGCCATGCCCACCCGGGCGTCCGAGCGCTGGCTCACCGACGGCAAGAGCGTCGTCGCGGACCTGAAGGACAAGGGGTACAAGACCAAGCTGGTCTACGGCGACGACGACCCGAAGGCCCAGGTCGCGCAGATCGAGAAGCTGATCCAGCAGGGCGTCGACGCGCTGATCATCGCGGCCATCGACAACAAGTCGCTGAACGGCCCGCTCCAGAAGGCCGCCGCCGCGGACATTCCGGTGATCTCCTACGACCGGCTCATCCTCGGCACCAGGAACGTCGACTACTACGTCTCGTTCGACAACGAGCAGGTCGGCCGCCTCCAGGCCCGCCACATCATCGAGAAGCTCGGTCTGGAGAAGGGCAAGGGCCCGTTCACCATCGAGCTGTTCGCCGGTTCTCCCGACGACAACAACACCAAGTTCTTCTACGACGGCGCGATGCACCTCCTCCAGCCGTACCTGGACAGCAAGCAGTTGGTCGTCCCGTCCGGCGAGACGAAGCTCGACCAGATCACCACCCTGCGCTGGGACGGGCCGACCGCCGAGAAGCGCATGAAGCGGATCCTCGCCGAGTCGTACGGCAGCGAGGAGGTCGACGCGGTTCTCTCGCCGTACGACGGCATCTCCATCGGCGTCCTGAACGCGGTGAAGGCGGACGGCTACGGCACCGCCGCCAAGCCCCTGCCGGTCATCACCGGCCAGGACGCCGAACTGGCCTCGGTGAAGTCGATCATCGCGGGCGAGCAGTCGCAGACCGTCTTCAAGGACCTCCGCCAACTCGCCGAGGTCGCCGCGAACATGGCCGACGACATCCTCAACGGCGAGACGCCGGAGCTGAACAACAGGCGCGCCTACAAGAACGGGGTCAAGGCCGTGCCCGCCTATCTGCTCCAGCCGATCAGCGTCGACAAGGCCAACTACGAGTACGTGCTGGCCGTGAGCGACCTCTACTCCCCGGAAGACCTCAAGTAGCCGGGTCACGCCCCGCGCGGCCGGGTCAGCCCGGTGTCGTACGCGAAGATCGTGGCCTGGACCCGGTCGCGCAGGCCCAACTTGCGCAGCAGGGCGTTGACATGGGACTTCACGGTGCCCGTGGTCACCCCGAGCGTGTCCGCGATCTCGGCGTTGGCGAGGCCCGCCGCCACCAGCGTCAGGATCTCGCGCTCGCGCGGGGTGAGCGTGCCGAGGGGCGCGGGGTCCGGTGCCGGGGCGGAGTGCGCGAAGGTCTCGATCAGCCGGCGGGTGACGGCGGGGGCGAGGATGCCGTCCCCGGAGGCCACGGCCCGGATGCCGGTGAGCAGTTCGTCCGGCAGGGCGTCCTTGAGGAGGAACCCGGAGGCGCCCGCGCGCAGCGCGTCGTGGACGTACGCGTCCTGGTCGAACGTGGTCAGGACGAGGACGCGCGGGGCGTCGTCCCACGCGGTGAGCAGACGGGTGGCGGTCAGTCCGTCCATGCCGGGCATCCGGATGTCCATGAGGACGACATCGGGGGTGAGCCGCCGGGCCAGTTCCACGGCGTGGGCGCCGTCCCCGGCCTCGGCGACGACGGTGAGGTCGGGCTCCGCGTCGATGATGGCGGCGAACCCGGCACGGACCACGGCCTGGTCGTCGACCACCAGCACCCGGACAGCCGGATTCGTTCGGGCTTCGATGGGGGCACCCCTTCCTGGGACTTCGGCGGACTCATGGCTTCACGGGTTCACGGACTCAGAGGTTCAGGAACTCATGGCTTCACCAGGGGCTCGGCCGGTCCCGTTCCCGTTGTTCCTGCTGCTGCTGCTCCCGTTTCCGCCCCTTGTCTTAGCACGGCCAGCAGTTCGCGCATGGCGGCGAGGCCCGCTCTGGCCTGCTCCGTGACGCCGTCGAGGTCGCCGCGTTCGGCATGGACGACGACCTCGTTCGCGTGGCGCAGCACCGCCTGGCGCAGTTCGGCGGCGATGCGCTGCCGCTCCTCGTACGCCTCGACGACGGCGGACCACACCGCAGCCGACAGCGCGCTGTCCTCCTGCCGTGTGACGCGCTCGCGGCGCCGGCGGTGGAAGAGGCCCAGGCCCCAGACCCCGGCCATCGGCAGGGCCAGGAACAGGGCCAGGAAGAGGGTGAGGAAGACGGTGAAGAAGCCGAGGGACCAGGGGCCCGCGCCCGCCCCCTCGGTCTCGGGGGAGCCGCCGTCGAGGACGTCCAGGGTGACCGCCGTCGTCGCGAGACCGACCGCCACCAGCGGGAACGCCGGCCAGGTGCGGCCTGCGGGCCCCGCGAGGGCGGCCACCGCGTGCAGGGCGACACACTCCGCGCAGGCCCCCGCCACGGTCAGGGCCCAGGCCGCGTCCGACGGCAGCAGCCCGTGGGCCAGGGCGAGCGGCGGGAGCCAGGCACCGGCCAGCACCAGGAGGAGGACGGTCCAGGGGGCCTGCCGCCGCCACAGCAGGGGCAGGGCGTGGAGGACGGCGGGCAGACAGGCCGTGGCGAGGGCGGCGGGCCGCTCGATGAGGACGGCGACGACCGGGAGCGCGGCGACGGCGAGCACGGCCGCCGCATCCGTCGAACTCACGCGCGGGAGACGCGGGGTGCGGCGCGCCGCCGACGAGGGGCGGGGCAGCCGGGCCCGCACCGACCAGCCAGGAACGTCCGGACGAGGGCCCGATACGAAGGTGCCGCCGAGGCCGGCCGCCCGGTCCCGCATGCCCGCCGTACCCCGGCCGGAGCCGAGGCCCTGCCGCGCCGCCGGTACGCGGGTCGCCGTGTCGGCCCCCGCGCCTGCGTTCGCGCCGGGAGTCGCCGAGGCCGCTGCTCCGTCGTCCTCCACGAGGAGGTCCAGCGCCCCGTCGCCGTCCCGGAGCATGACGCGGACGGTGGCGCCGGGGGCGTACCGCAGGGAGTTGGTGAGGGCCTCGCGCACGATGCCGAACGCCGCCTCGGCCACCGGGCCCGTCAGGTCGGCGGGGGCGGGGGCCATGTCCAGGCTCACGCGCTGGCCCAACCGGACGAATCCGGCCGCGAGTTCGGCGACGCGCTCGTCGAGCGGGCTCTCCTCGTCGGCCGCCGAACTCCGCATCACCGTCACGAGCCGGTGCAGGGCCGCCACGGTCTCGCGCCCGCCGTCCGCCGCCAACCGCAGGGCGTCGGCGGTCAGTTCCGGTCTGCGGTCGCCGAGACGGCGTGCGGCCTCGGCGGTGACCACGACGGAGGTGAGGTGGTGCGCGCTGACGTCGTGCAGTTCGCGGGCGAGGCGGTCCCGTTCCGTGGTGGCGGCGGTGACCCGTACGGCCTCGGCCCGGGCCAACTCCCGTTCGGCGGCCTGTCGTCCGGCGAGCCACTGGCGGCGGCTGCGGCCCGCGCCCACGGTGCCCGCCAGGATCGCGAAGCTCACCAGGGCCTCACCGCCGATGTCGACCGGGGAGTCGTACACCACCAGGGATCTGAGCAGCCCCGTCGTGATCAGCACGGCCGCGACGAGGACGGCCGTCCGGCCCGGACGCCGTACCGCGACCGAGTACAGCGCGACCACGCCCGCCACGGCGGCGCCGAGCAGCGCCTCGTCCGGGGCGAGGGGCCCGGCGGTGAGCGTGGTGTCGATGGCGAGGGCCGAGGCGACCGGGTAGCGGCGGCGCATCCCCAGGACGGCGACGGCCGCCACGGTCACGGCGAGGCCCACGGCGAGGTGCGACGTCTCCACGGTCGCGCCGCGCAGCAGCGCGGACCCCGGCCAGAGGGCCAGCTGCGCGACCGCCAGCAGCACGGGCAGCAGCCAGTTCCGTAGATGACCCATGATGGCGCCGATCATACTTTCGGCCCGCTGCCGGGTCCGTTCTCCTGCCCGGTTCCCTAACCCGGGTTGGAGACGCCGATCGTGCGCAGGGCCGACGCGACGGCCGCCCACGGCCGGGATGCTGAAGCACATGACGACGACGCACCCCGCCGACGAGCCGCAGCCGCCGCAGCAGCCGTATCAGCCGCAGCCGCCGCAACAGCCCTATCAGCCACAGCAGTCGTACGAGCCGTATCCGTCGTACCAGCCGTATCCCTCGCAGCACCCGTATCAACCACAGGAGCCCTGGCAGCCCCCCGGGCCGCCCTGGGACCGGGCCGTGCCTCCGCCGGGGCCTCCGCTCCCGTACCACCGGCTGGCTCTGGGGACCGGAACCCATCGGTGGTGGCGGCCGTTGGCGGGGACCGGTGTGGTGTTCGGCGGCGCGATCGTGGTCATGCTGGTGGTGATCGTCGGCAGCGAGATCGCCGGGGCGGTGCTCGACCGTCCGCGCGACGCCGACGGCAACCTCGTCTGGGGCGGAACCGGCGACACCGCCCTGGCGCTGCTGTCCATCGCCCTGTGCATACCGGTGGTGTGGCTGGCCGCGCGCTGGACGCAGCGGCGTTCGCCGGGCACGGTGTCGTCGGTGGTGGGCGGGCTGCGGTGGCGTTGGCTGGGGCTGTGCCTCGCGGTGGCCCTGCCCGTGGTCGCGGCGACCCTGGGCCTCTCCCTGCTCCTGCCCTCCGCCGAGGACGGCATGCCGGAGGCGACCTGGGCCGGTCTGTCGCCGTTCCTGCTGGGCCTCGCGACGGTCTGCCTGCTGGTGCCGTTCCAGGCGGCGGCCGAGGAGTACGTGTTCCGTGGCTGGCTGACCCAGGCGGTCGGCGCCTGGTGCCGTTCACCGTGGATCGCGGTGACCCCGCAGGCGGTGCTGTTCGCCGCCGCGCACGGCTGGGGAACGCCCTGGGGATTCGCCGACCTGGTGGTGTTCGGCCTCATCACGGGCATGGTGACCATCCGTACGGGCGGACTCGAAGCGGCGATCGCCCTGCACGTCCTCAACAACCTCGTCCCCATGGGCATCCTGTCGGCGCTCGCCGGAGGCCTCGAAACCGACGAGACGGCCGCCGACATGGACTGGATGACACTGGCCGTCGACGTCCCCCTGGTCGCCCTCTACGCGGTCGCCGTCCTGTGGCTGGCCCGCCGCCGCGACCTCGCCCGCTCCTCGGGGAGCGTGAGCCCTCTCGGCTGACCGCGCGGCACGGTGGCCCCGGCGGCACCTGGTCAGAAGCCCAGTGGCGGGGGCGCCGTCCCGGCCGCCTTCCTCAGCCCCAAGTGGTCGTCCGGGTCCTGGAGTCGCGCCCCCTGGGCCGCCACCATGCGGCGGACGGCCGGCGCGGGCATGCGGATCACCACCGGCCGCCGCAGGGTCAGTTCCCGTACGGCGGTCCCGGTGCGGCCGGTGCGCACGCGGTCGGTGACCCGGGCCACCACCCGTACGTCCAGGGTGAACTGGACGAGGACCGACTCGGCCTTGGGCTTGTGCAGCGGCATCGTGCCGGAGGCGTTCACCGCCCCGTCGGCCGTGCCGCCCGCGCCGCCCGCGTTGCCCATCAGCTGGTTGAGGCGGAACTGGTCGGCGTTGAGCAGCCCCGCGCCCGCCAGACCGTACGCCGACCTGCCGTGGTCGGCGGAGCTCTGGCCGTCCGTCTGGGTGGGCCGGGGCGCGTCCAGACGGCTCTGGCCCACCGTCTCGAAGGTCATCTTGTCGCCCACGCCCAGGACTCGCCCGGCGCGCAGCCGCGCGTGCAGGGACGCGCTCAGGTCCTGGCCCGTGGCCCCGGAGGCGTGTACCGGCGGCAGCTCGGCACCGGCGGAGGTCAGCAGCGGCAGTGCCGCGATCAGCCACTCGGTGGAGACGGCCTCGTTCAGGGCGTACGCGGCTGCCTGGCCCTTCTCCCGGAAGCGGTCGCCGCCGCCCGCCGCGCGGACCGCGGTGTTGACCAACTCCCGTACCTGCGGGGCCCCTTGGAAGCCGTTGACCTGTGCTTCCATCGGCAGTTCCACACCTGCGGAGCGCCAGGCGCCGAGTCCGGCGGAGCGGTCGTCCTGCGGGCCGGGGGCGGGAGCGGAAGCAGGTCCGTTTCCGCGGGGCACGGTCACCTGGCTCAGGGCCGCGAGGTCCTTCTCCAGGACGCGGTGGGTCAGTGCCTGACGGCCCAGGGAGACGATCTCGATCCGGCGGCCGCCCCGGTGCAGTTCGAGGGTCGCCTCGATCGGTACCCGCATCTTCGTCGACTTCGCGGTCTTGGCCTCCGCGACCGTCTTCATACCGAGCTGGCCACGGCCGACGGTCCCGCTGCGCCGCGAGTCGCTCGACGCGCCGCCGATTCCCACCGAACCGCCCGTGCTCTTCAACTGCCCGAGCCCGCCGTCCGGTTTGCCGGAACCGGCGAACACGCCCTCCACGCCGGTCGTCACGCCTTCGTCGTGGGAGGAGCCCCGCTGGGCGACGGCCGCGGTGATGTACTCCATGTCCCGGCCGTCGCCCGCCGTGCCCTGGGGCGTGCCGTCGCCCAGGCGGTTGACCTTGAACACCGCCCAGTACGGAGTCCTGCGGCCGTCGAACAGCTCGACGGTGACCCCGCCGTCCATCGCGCCGGACAGCAGCCCGGCGGACCCGTCCCGGTCCAGGACCCGCAGCAGCCGCTGCACGTTGTCGTTGCGGTCCGCCAACTGCCGCCTGGGCAGCAGGTCGTCGGCGAGCGACTGCTGCCCGCTCCCCGTGAGGCGCGTACGCAGCCGCTCCAGCAGCGGCACGAAGTTCGGCAGGTTCTCGATCATGCCGAAGCCGAGGGGGAGCCCCCGGTCGAGGGACGGGCCCGGGCGGACCCGTGCGGCCGGAGGGCCGGCGACGCTCGTGCCGGTGGCGCCGGCCTGCTCCCGGGCCTCGCGCCCGGCGCCCGTCCGGGAACTCTCCGCCTTCGGCGCCGCCTGCCGGGAGGACGACGACGTCACGTCCGGGGACGACATCACGTCCTGATCGGCGTCGAGATCCGCGTCGAGCTTCAGCTGCCGCCGTATCGGCGCCGGCAGCTGCTCCTCCGTCAGCCACACCGCCGCCTCGGCCGGCAGGGTCCGGGCGGCCTTCGCCACATAGGGCCCGCCGCCGGTGACCTTGACCTCGGCGACCATGGTGACCAGCAGATCGCACCGGACCAGGTGGAGCGGCGCCTTCCGCGGGGTGTGGGCGTTGCGCTCGACGGTGCCGGACACGGCGGCGGACCGGGCGTCGCCCTGGCCCTTGGTGCGGCTCGCGGCCAGGCCCTGGGCGAGGCGCCACTCGGCGTCGTTCTCCGAGCCGAGGGCCCCGAACTGCGTCGTACGGGTGGTGCCATGGCCCCGCTGTCCGGCGGACTGGTGGCCGCCGAGCACGAAGGTCTCCGTACCGGGGCCCGCGCCGCTGTGCACGTACTTCGGGTTGGCCAGCGTCAGCCGGGTGCCGACCGCCCCGTTCAGCGCGGCGAGCCGGCGCGGATGGCGGAGGTTCTTCACCACCCACCCGGCGGACGCGGCCTGCCGCAGCGACGCCGTGATGGCCTGCGGGCTGAACCGCTCCTCGATCGCCAGCCGTGGGGCGAGCCCCTCCGTCCCCAGCGCGGGATCCTCGTCGGCGCCCTTGTTGCGGGCGGCGGCCCGGGACAGCAGCTGGAGGGCGAGGTCCCGGACGGCCTGTCCGTCGCCGACGGTCTCCACCAGCTGCCAGTCCCGCAGCGCCCGCCCGGTGGACGGCCGGGGGACGAGCGTGGCCAGGTCGCCGATGCCCTCGGCGGTGACCGCGTGCTCGGGCCCGGCGGCCTGCCCCCTGCGCTTCTCCGTCACCGAGTCGTGCCGCCGCTTCCCCTCCTCGTCGAGCGTGAACTCCGCCGGCGTGACGAGCCGTACGTCCTGCTCCTCCATGTGCAGCCCGCCCACGAGCTTCGCCTCGGGCGCGTCCTGGCCGGGGGAGCCGGGGGTGAGGCCGCGGGCGAGTTTGCGCTGCCGGGACGTCATGGTGACGTCCACGTCGAGGCGCAGGGCGGCCCCGAAGTTGGCGGCCTTCTCGGAGCCGTTGGTGAGGACGTCCGTACGGGTCGTGGGGCCGGCCTGGTTGCGACGGGTGCCGGAGCTGTGCCTCTCGTAGCGGGCCGAGGCGGCCAGGATGCCGGGGACCAGCCTGGCCTGTGCGAGGACCAGACCGCCGACCGACCGTGAACTGCCGCGTCCGCTCTGCGTGTTGCTGCCCACACCGGAGTGGCTGCGCACCAGCCAGTCGTCGGTGTCTCCCTGGTAGCCGGTCTCGCGGAGCGCGCCCTTGACCCGTATCAGTACGTCGTGCGCGTGCATCGTGGTCTTGCGGCGCAGCCGCACCCGGATGCCGGTGGACAGCAACTGGTCCTTGTTGACGCGGAGGTTGGTCTCCGACAGGGCGGCCATCAGCTCGCGGTGGTTGCGCCGCTGGACCTCGGCCTCCTCCTTGCCTGCGGGCGCGCCGGGCGGTGTCGCGCCGAAGGCGGGCAGATAGCCGGCCAGCCGGGGATCGGTCGCGAACAGCTCCTGTACGGCCTTCACCATGGGCCCCGTGTCGAGCTGGCTGAGCGCGACGCTGGAGCCCATGGCGCCGAAGGGGAGATGACGCTCGACGTCCACCTCGTTCCCGTGCTCGTCGGTCCGCTTCGGCTTCTCGATGAACTCCCCGGCCGTGACGCCCGGCGGCAACGGCAGCCCGAGGGAGTGCGCCTCGTCGGCCCGCAGGCTGACCCACACCTTCATCGCGTGCTCGGCGACCCGGGTGCCGGGATGCAGGATCATCTGCGCCGACCGGGGCCCCGTACCCTCCGCGGTGAACTTCACGGTCCCGAGGTAGAGCACCTTGTCGCCCCGGACCTCCGCGCCCTGCCGGCTCGACACGGTCTGCTCGGCCACGGTGAACCGCGCCTTGCGGGCCGCCGCGACCGGCATGGCCGTGGCCCGGACGACGGCGGCGTTCGCGGCGGCCCCGACGCCGACCGCCGGGCCCGCACCGGCCGCGACGGAGCGCCCCTTGCCCGCGCTCTCGGTGACCGTGTGCTGGGTCTGCTGATGGGTGCGCAGCTGGGTCCCGCCGGTGCCCCAGGCGGGCGACAGGCCGGTGATCGCGGCGCGCAGGCGGTAACTGCCCACGGTGCCACCGTCCTTGGACGGCAGGTCCTCCCCGACGACGCCGTCGCCCAGCAGCCGGGGCAGGTCCTCCAGGACGGCCGACGTGGACGTCGCCTCGTACAGCCGGGCGAGGCCGGGCGCGCCGGGCGCGGTGAGCGAGGGGTGCAGGACGGAGGCGACCGTGTCGAAGAGCCCGCCGCCGCCCTGGTGCGGGGCGGCCGTGTCGGTGACGGCGACCGGGGCCAGGGAGTCGGCGAGCGAGACGCGCCGGGCGGTGTCGGCCGGGACGGGCTGCGGTGCGCGGGGCTCCGGGGTGCCGGCCGGGACCAGGTGTTCGGTCGGTACGCGCTGGGTGAGGGTGCCGGAGCCGGCGAAGGTCCGCGCGTCCGCCCGGTCTCCGCGTTTCTGGATCCGTACGCCGTAGCGCACCTTGCGCGGCACCTCGACCGAGCCCTTGTCGCTGCGCAGCACGCGCGGTTCGGCCACGTTCCGCTGGCTGCGGGACTCCCGCGAGGACTGCCAGGGCTGCGCGTTGGCCATGCCCGCGGCGCCCGCCCAGAACCCGGGCGCGACGGGCGCGAGCCCGAACGCCATCCCGCCCAGGCCCTTGCTCGACGAACCCCCGGCGGTGGTCGTCACGGTGGCGGAGGTGTTGTGCTGGGCGTCGACCTTGGTCTCCTTGCCCTCCGCCTCGTCCACCTCGGCGAGCGGCGCCCCGTCCGGGTCCGGCACGGTGTTCGCGAGCGTGTCCCCGGGATGGAAGACCGGCGGCCGGTCGTCGGCGGCGGGGGAGACAGTGACGGTGACGTCGAACCACTCGTTGCCCCCCTCACCCCCCTTCGGGCCCTTGCCCTGGACGGCGAAGGCGCGGCCCCGCCCGAAGAACGACTCCGGCCGTCCGGCCAGTTCGGCGCCGAGGTCGGCGACCGTGCCGTCGCCGTGCCCGACGACGGCGGCCACCGCGTTCCGGACGAACTCGTGCCCGGTCAGCCCGTACGCCGTGGACAGCCCCGCGGCCTCCAGCCCCCTGAGATACGGCGGCAGGACGAGCCCCGGCTCGGTGCGCTCCTCGTCGATCCGGGGCGGCGGCGCGGAGAGTGGCTTCCGCCCGGCCGACGGCCTGGACATCCCGTCCCCGCGCCGCAGCGCCCGCGTGGTGGCCGCGTTCCCCGCGGTCCGCTGCAGGGCGAGCAGGGCGTGCGGGGGGAGGCCGGTTCCGGGCCCGGACGGTCCTCCGGTACGGGGTGTCCGGGAGCCCTCCTGAGAGGTGCCGCTTCTGCCGTCCCCTGTCTGCCGCTGCATCCGCACGGACTCAACCTACGCACGGCCGAGGCGGGTCCAGGGGTGTCCGCCGACTCCCGTCCCGTTCGTCGTTCCTGCCACATCAGTACGCCAACTCCCGTACATCCAGGGGTTGTTTACCCACTCGGTGGGGTGTGCGCCGATGCCGCCGGCGGAGGCCGTGCCACCCGCTCAGGCCGGCCGCCGTGGATCCTCCAGATACCGCAGGACCGCGGCGACCCGGCGGTCCACGCGGTCCGTCGGGGACAGGTCGAGCTTGGCGAAGATGCTGCGAATGTGTTTGTGGACGGCGCCCTCGGTGACGACGAGCCGTTCGGCGACGGCGGTGTTGCCGAGCCCCTCGGCCATCAGCGCGAGGACGTCCCGTTCGCGGGGGCTGAGCCGGTCGAGGCGGGTGTCCTGGTGGGAGCGGGTGAAGAGCTGGGCGACGACCTCGGGGTCGATGGCGGTGCCCCCGGCCGCCACCCGGTGCAGGGCGTCGAGGAACTCCTCCACCCTGCCCACGCGCTCCTTGAGCAGATAGCCGAGGCCGCTCACACCGCCGGTGAGCAGCTCGGTGGCGAAGGACCGCTCGACGTACGCGGACAGCACCAGGACGGCCAGGTCGGGGCGTCGGCGCCGGGCCTCGACCGCCGTGACGATCCCCTCGTCCGTGTGGGTCGGCGGCATCCGTACGTCGAGGATGGCGACGTCCGGCTTGTGCGCGTCGACGGCGGCCAGAGCCTCGTCGGGGGTGCCCGCGGTGGCCACCACGTCGAGGCCCTCGGCGCGCAGCAGCAGGGCGAGGCCCTCGCGCAGCAGGGCGTCGTCCTCGGCGATCACGATCCGCAGGTCACGGTCCACGGTCCGCATGTCACGTTCCACAGGGCAGGTCCACCTTCAGGGTCGTCGGGCCGCCGGGCGGGCTGGCCAGGGAGAGGGTGCCGTCGTGCGCCGCGATCCGGCGGCGGATGCCGGTGAGTCCGGAGCCGCCCTCCTCGTCGGCTCCGCCCCGGCCGTCGTCCTCGACGCACAGGTGGAGACGCCCGCCGCGGCTGCGTACGGTGACGGTGGCGCTCGCGGCGCCGCTGTGCTTGGCGATGTTGGTGAGGGCCTCGGCCACGACGAAGTAGGCGGTCGCCTCGACGGAGGCGGCACACCGTTCGGGTACCTCCACGTCGATCCGGCAGGGCACCGCGCAGTGCGCGGCGAGCCCCGAGAGCGCGCCGGACAGACCGAGGTCCAGCACCGGGGGCAGGATGCTCCGGGAGACCGTGCGCAGCTCCGCGAGGGCCTGCTCGGCGGCGGACTGGGCGCGTTCGAGGAGTTCGTCGGCGCCCGCCGGGTCGCGGGCCACCATGCGGCGGGCGGCGCCGAGCAGGACGGTGACGGACACGATCCGGTTCTGGGTGCCGTCGTGCAGGGAGCGCTCGATCCGGCGCAGTTCGGTGGCGTGGGCGTCCAGGGCGGCGGCCCGGGTGGCGGTGAGTTCGGCGACGCGCAGCGACAGATCCGTCTCCGGCCCGGCGGCGAGGAGCAGGCGTCCGGGCCGGGCCTGCGCACGGGCCATGCCGGGGCCGAGCCCCAGGATGATCGCGATCCAGCCCACGCCGAGCACGGCCACGGCGAGCGCGTCCGGCCAGGAGTGCGCGTCGCCGATCCCCACGGACGTGGCCGTCGTGTCGTCGGGCATGAGCTTCCAGTACAGCGGGAAGAGGCTGTCGCGCACGGCGACGACCGGCAGGAGCACACCGAGGAGCCCCAGCGCGAACCCCCCGGTGGTGTGCCGGGCCAGCCAGCGCAGCTCCCGTCGCGTGGTGGGGTCGACGAGGGCGAGCCGCAGCCGGGTCGGCGGAGGTTCCGGGGCGACGACCTCGGGACCCCGGCGGCCGAGCCGGTCGCGCTCCCGGCCGGCCAGGGCGTGCAGCGCGCCCAGGACCGCGGGCGCCATGAGCAGCCCCACCCCGGCCAGGCTCGTCACGGCGGTGACGGCCAGCCAGAGCAGCAGGAGCAGCGCCAGGAAGGCCGTACCGAGCCCGGAGACGAGCTGCGCGAGCGCCTCGCCGGCCGCGCGGGTGGTCCGTACGACGGTGTCCCTGAGGCCCACCCGCCGGCCACCGGTTGCGGAGTCCCGCGGACCGTCCCGCCGGCCGTCCCGCCCGCTGTCCTGTTGGACCGTCATCCGCCCACCCCCCTGCCGCGCGCACACCCTTCCGCTGTCGCGAACGACCTTATGCCGCCCGTCGGTTCACCGTCGGACGAGTGCCGGAGTACCGCCTGAGGTACAGCCTGCTGTACCTCGAACCGGGCGGGCTGCGGGATCGGCCGGCGGGGGTGCCGATCCGTAGTTTCGGTGATGTCAGCCGGAGCCCCGGACCCACCGCCCAGCAGCACGGGAGAAGCCCCATGGCGACCACCGACCCCTACCGCCTCCGCGCCCCCGCCGACGGCCCGCACGGCACGTACGGCGCCTCGGCGCCCGCCCTCCCCCGCGGGGAGGTCGTCCGTACGCTGCTCTGGATCCTGGTCGTGGTCAGCGCGGTCGCCAACACGGTGGCCACCTACGCCGAGGCGGCCACCTGGGTGCATCTGACCTGCGGCGTGGTCTCCCTCTTCGGCGTGGTCACCCTCGCCGTGCGTCATCTGCGGGGCCGTCGTTGAACGCCGCCTTCTCCCCTCATGCGCTGAACACGTCACGTCAGCCAGGTTCCGGCACGGCCGGAGACCTCTTCCGGCGCGGCTTCGCACACAGCTTCCGACCGCTTCCGAAGGGACACCGACCGCGGTGAGCAGCATCCAAGCCCCCGCCAGCGACGAGACCCGACCGGCCCCCACGGGCCCCGACGACGGCACCGGCCTGCGCGCCGGCATCCGCCGCCGCCCCCTGACCTGGTTCTTCTCGCTGGCCTACCTGCTGAGTTGGACCGCGTGGACGCCGTACGTCCTGTCCGAGAACGGCCTGGGAGTCTGGCACTTCTCCTTCCCCGGGAACGACGTCAGCACCCAGCTCCTCGGCGTCCTGCCCGGCGCCTACCTCGGCCCGATCGTGTCGGCACTCCTGGTGACCGGCGCCACCGAGGGACGCCGGGGGCTACGGGCGTGGCGCTGCCGGATGACCAAGTTCAAGGTCAGCTGGCGCTGGTACGCCGTGGTGCTGCTCGCGGTGCCCGCCGCGCTGACGCTCGCCTCGGCCGCGCTGGCCGACCGCGCCCCCGCGATGCCGCCCGTCATGGTGCTGGCCGCGTTCCTGCCCGGCCTGCTCGTGCAGATGATCACCACCGGCCTCGCCGAGGAGCCAGGCTGGCGCGAGTTCGCCATGCCCCGCCTGCAGCGCCGCTACGGCCCGCTGCTCGGCACCCTCGTCGTCGGTCCGCTGTGGGGCGCCTGGCACCTCCCGCTGTTCCTGACCGAGTGGGGCAACTGGCCGCACGCGTCCTGGACCATGCCGCTGGAGTTCATCGTCACCGCGATCGCCTTCAGCTTCGTCATGACCTGGGTGTTCAACCGCACCGGCGAGAGCCTGCCGATGGCCATGCTGCTGCACTGCGGCGTCAACAACTACCTCTCCCTCGCCTGGACCGACATGTTCCCCACGCTGTCCCGCGAGGACGCCGCGCACGCCTTCCTCCTCAGCGCCACGACCGCGGCCCTCATCCTCCTGATCACCACCCGCGGCCGACTGGGCTGCCCCCCGGCCCACGACACCCCCGCACTGCGGGGCGGGACGACCTGACCTCGGCGCCAGCTTCCTGTGGGTGCCGTACTACCCGCTGTGGGCCCTGGCGCTGGTCGCCGTCAACATCTTCATCGTCTGGGCGCTGTGCAGGGGCATGCACAGGGAGGCCGACGACAGACACACATGACGTGATGCGAACGCTTGGTGGTGGTGCCGTCCGGGTCAGGTCTCGTGGACGCGGAGCGCGCCGCAGATCACGAAGCCGTATCCCGACCCGCCCGATCCGTCCCATCCGTTCGTCGACCCGTCCGAGATGAGCAGCGTGGTGAATTTGGACCGATGTCTGTCCGGGATGTGCACGAACTCGTCGATGCCGGTGGTGGCTCTGACCGTGTCCGGGGCGGGGGAGATCAGGAGTTCGGGGTAGTGGGACTTCAGCTTCATGCCCAGGACGTTCAGGAACTCGATCTCCACCCGCCCGTCCGGTCCGCCACCCAGGCACGTCCGCAGCACGAGGCGGCGATGGGACACCTCGTAGGACCAGAGCTGGAAGGGACGCTTGATGTGGAGAGGGAGTTTCCCTTCCGGGCCCGCGCCTCGCGGTTGCACAGTGGTCACCCTACGAAGGAACGGGCAACGACGTCCCCGTGTTCCTCACGCCGATGCGGACCGGGCCTTCCGGACGTGCAGCACATGGCCGTCCAGGGGCAGCGGTGTCCGGTTCACCAGGGTGAGGGCGGCGTCGGCGAACAGCCTCTCGTAGTGGCCGGCTTGGCGTTCGCGGCCGCCGACGTTGCACATCATGTGGACGTCCCAGGCGGTCGCCAGCGAGGCCGAGCCGTCGGAGGGCAGGACGCGTTCGACGACGAGCAGATCGGCGTGGTCGGGCATCGCGCGGGCGCAGTGGCGCAGGATCTCCCGGCAGCGCTCGTCGTCCCAGTCGTGCAGGACGCGGGACAGGACGTAGACGTCACCGCCCGCCGGTACGTCCGCGAAGTCGCCGGCCACGAAGGCGCATCGCGTGCCGTGGCCGGCCTCCTCCAGCCGCAGGCGCGCGGCTTCGACGGCGTGCGGTCGCTCCAGCAGGACCCCGTTCAGCCGCGGGTGCGCGGCGAGGACGCGGCCGAGCAACTCCCCGTTGCCGCCCGCGACATCGACCACCGTGGCCCCGGCGGGTTTCTCGGCCGCCGCCGTGAGCGCCGGATGCGTGGGGACCGGGTCGAACATGGCGGACCCGGCGGCCATGGACCGGTCGAAGAGTTCCGCGAGGTGGGGGTCGCGGGCGAAGTGGTCGAAGTGGTTCTCGCCGAAGAGGTGCTCGAAGGCGACCTCGCCCGTGCGCACGGTGTGCCCGAGGCCGGCGAAGGACTCGTAGAACGGCCCGCCGTACATCAGCGCCAGCGCCCGCATCGACCCCGGGGAGCCGTCGCGCAGGAGTGCGCCCACCTCGGTGAGCCGGAAACCGTCGCGGCCCTCCGCCACCACCCCCAGCATCACGAGATAGCGCAGCAGCGTCGCCAGATTCCGTGGCCGCGCGCCGACCTCCCGTGCCAGTTCCCCGACCTCGACCCCACGCTCGCCGTCCATGGCGTCCGGTACCCGGAGCTGGGCGAACGTGGCCAGCGCCTGGGTCGTCCACGCCCCGGTCAGCAGGCGCAGGAGCGTTTCGGCGGGCTGCCGGGCGCGATGCTCGGCGAGATGGGCGTCGAGCACGTCACGGTGGTCGCCGGGAACGTACAGCTCCACGCGCCGGTATCCGACCTTGGCCTCGGCGGGCGCGCCGAAGTAGAAGACCGTGCCGTTCTCGTGCGGGTTGTAGCCGCCGCCGTCCGGAGTGGCCCCGTACCGCGCGAAGGTCGCGCACAGGCCGCGCAGCACCAGCGGGTTGGGCGATACGACGTCGAAGGCGACGTGTGTCTCGTGCTGCCGCTCACGCTCGTACGCGGCGATCGTGTCCAGGCCCGACCCCGGCGGCACGGTCAGCGCGAACACCTCGACCGTACGGTGCGCCCCGTCCGCGCCGGCCACCGAGGGACGCAGGATGCCGACGTCCAGCTCGGCCGCCCGTCGCCGATGCCGTACGGCCAGCCGTTCGCGTACGACCACACTCGGCCGGGGCGGCAGGGCCGCGACGAGCCCGCAGTCGTCGACCATGGCGCTCAACTCCGCCTCGTCCGACGGGAAGACGAGCAGCGCGGCATGGGAGAAGCGGCAGTGCTCCACGAGGGTGTGCAGCTCAGGACCGTCCAGACCGGGGAACAGGAGCGGGAGCAGGGTGACGGTGTCCTGCTCCTTGACGAAGTCGACCGTGGCGAGCAGGCGGGACGTGTCACTCGACAACGTCGAGATCATTGCGGGGTCCTCATTCGGATCTGAGACGAAACAGGCAGGGCTTGAGAAAGCGGAAGAAAAGGGGCTGTCAGGCAGGTAAGTGGGTGAAAGGGGAGAGGGGGAGGAAGGAGGGCGTGGGCCTCATACGCCGACGTAGTGCTCGGCGAACCAGTCCTGGTGGCTGCGCGAGGTACGCAGCGACGTGAGGCGGGAGTGCCGCAGGGAGTCGTGGAACAGTGACGTCTCGTCCGAGCCGGACGGGCCGTGCAGCAACCGGATCATCCAGTGCGAGAACTCCTGCGCCCGCCAGATGTACGCCAGGCACCGCGCGGAGTAGGCGTCGAGCCCCTTGGAGTCGTGGTGGGTGATGGCGTCGGTCAGGGCGTCGGCGAGGATCTCCGCCTCCAGGACCGCGAGATTGGCGCCCTTCGCCGCGGACGGGCTGACGAGGGCGGCGGCGTCGCCCACCAGGAACAGCGAACCGTGCCGCAGGGGTTCGAGTACGTCGGACTCCAGGTCGACGACGGCTCGCTGGACGACACGGCCGCGGTGCAGCGGGCCGTACTCCGTCGCCCGCATCCGTAGATTCAGCTCGTCCCAGATCCGGTCCTCGGACCAGGCGTCGGCCGGGGTGCCGCGCTCGCACTGCACGTAGTAGCGGGTGATCTCGCTGGTGCGCGCCATGTGCCCGGCGAAACCGCGCTCGTGGACCGCGTACCCGACGGCGTCCAGACTGGGCGGCGCCTCGGCGAGCAGCCCGAGCCAGGTCACGCCGTGGTCGCAGTGGTGCCGGCGCACCGAGTCGGCCGGCAGTGAACGCCGGGCCGCGCCGTGCCGTCCGTCGCACCCGGCCACGTACCGCGCCCGCCAGACGCCGGGTCGCCCGTCCGCCTCGCGCACGGTCACCGAGGGCCGGTCGGTGTCGGTGTCGCGGACGGCCACCGCCTCGGTGGTGAAGTCGACCCGTCCGCCGGCGGCCAGGAACCGCGTCAACAGGTCGGTGACCAGCCGCTGTTGGGGATACACGGTGTGCCGCTCACCGTGCCCGAGCCCGCTGTAGTCCAGCCGGAACCGGCCGTCCACGGTGCGGAACTCGCAGGTGCTGTGGGCCTGTCCGTGCCGGCGCAGCCCCTCGGCGAGCCCGTGCCGCTCCAGGATCCGTACGGTGTCGGCCGCCAGGAACCCGGCGCGCGCCCGCGTCTGGATGTGCGCGCGCTCGGCGCGTTCCAGGATGACGCAGTCGATCCCGCTGTTCTGAAGGAGATTGCCGAGCACGAGCCCGGCCGGTCCGGCGCCGAGGACGACCACGTCGGTTGCTCTGCGGGTCTGCCTGTCTGTCACGAGACGAGATAGTAGGTTCCGCAAAGTGGCTTACAGGACGAAAATCACCTGAACGGGGAGAGCGGTAGCAGTGAGGTGGGGGCGTGAGGGCCGGAGCGGCGCGCCGCCCTGGTGCACGTGCACGCTGCCCCGGTGCCGGAGGTGCCCTGCGGGGCGGGTTCAGCTCAAGGTCTGGGCGGCGTACAGGGCGCCGACGGCTGCGGCGAGGGTGCCGAGCAGGAGGCGCAGGGCCCGTTCGGGCAGGCGGGGTTGGAGACGGGCGCCGAGGTAGCCGCCGATCAGTCCGCCGGTGCCGCAGGCGAGGCCGAGCCACCAGTCGGGGGCGACGTCTCCGGAACCGACCAGCGACAGCAGCGCGTACGCGGCGGCGCCGACCAGGGAGGTGGCGAACGTCGCGGCGAGCGCGGCCGGGGCGACGCGCGCCACGGGCAGACCGCGTCCGACGAGGATCGGGCCGAGGAGGGAGCCGCCCCCGATGCCGTAGATGCCGCCGACCACGCCGACCGCCAGGGCGAGGCCGGTGAGGGTGCGTGGGGGCAACTCGCCCGGCGGCGACGGCTGTCGGTGTGAGGGGGCGAGGGCGCGCCGGCACAGCCACAGCCCCAGGGGCAGGAGCAGGACGGCGATCAGGAGCCGGAAGACGGTCGGGCCGGGAAGGGCGAAGACACGGATGACGGCACCGACGACGACACCCGGCAGCGTGCCCAGCACCAGACGCCGGGTGAGGTCGCCGCGCAGGGCGCCGTCGCGGCGGTAGCGCCACAGGGCGCCGGGCCCGGCGACGACGTTGAAGAGCAGATTCGTCGGAGTGACCGCCGGGTTGGGCACCCCGAAGACACTCAGCTGCACCGGGAGGAGGAACACCGCCCCGGACACACCGACCGGAGCGGTCACGGCAGCGATCAGCAGCCCGGCGGCGAGACCTCCCGCCCATGTCCACTCCACCGCCGCCCCCGCTCGTCGATCGCCCGGCCAGTATCGGAGCACCGGACGGTCGCGGGGGCGCCCGCAACGAGATGTTCATGAGCGGTGGGCCCAGGGGACTTTGACCGGGCATGGGGGGCGGGCACAGCGCGGGGCACCGGGACGGCGGGGCATCGGGGCGCATCGCACGGTGGGGCCCCTCGCACGATGGGCGCACCCGTACGATGTCGGCATGACCGGCAGCCCCCGTACGAGCCACCGCCCCGCCGGGCGGCTCTTCGTGCTGCTGGTGCTGGCCGTACTGACCGGAGTCCTGGGCATGCACGCCCTGCCTCCCGGCGCGGCACCGACGCCCGAGCACGCCATGGCCGACGACACGGGCGGCATGGCCAGGGGTTTGGCCGTGGCCGCGGGCGTGGGCGTGGGCGTGAACACGGCCCACAGTCCTGCCAAGGAGCAGGCGAGCGCGGTGTGTTCGCACGACGACGGCGGTTCCGGGCACCTCGCGCACGCGGACGGTATGTGTGCGGCGGCGGGCATCGGCTCCGCGTACACGCCGCCCGTGCCGGCCGACGGTCTGCCCGATCCCGACGCCCCGGCCGCCGCCGGCGCCGTGAGCGCCGTACCCGTGTCAGGTGTGCGGGGAAGACCGCCACCCGACCTCTCCGAACTGCAACTCCTGCGGATCTAGAGCGACCCGCACGGCACCCACGTATGCCCTGACCAGGGCGGGTGTCGTGCTGTCGGTCGCTCCCACATTCCTCTGATCCCGCGCGCCGAGACGGGCGCGCGTGAAGGAGTTGCATCAGCATGACCAGCAAGCGTTCCCTGCCCCGCCGCGCCGCCGCCGTGGCCGCCGCGTGTACCGCCGCTCTCGTACTGGCCGCCTGTGGCGGAGGCGACGACGGCTCGGCCGGGCACGACACCCACGGAGGCTCGTCCCCGTCCGCCTCGGCGTCCGCCTCCGCCTCCGCCTCGGCCTCGAAGGGGCGGCACAACGCCGCCGACATCGCCTTCGCCCAGGGGATGATCCCCCACCACCGCCAGGCGCTGGAGATGGCCGAACTGGCGCCCGGCCGGGCGAAGTCGGCCGAGGTGAAGAAGCTCGCCGAGGCCATCGAGAAGGCTCAGGACCCGGAGATCAGGACGTTGTCCGGCTGGCTGACCACCTGGGGCGAGGACGTGCCGGCGGAAGGGACCACGGACCACTCGTCCACGCACGGCGCGGCCGGGATGATGACCGCCGAGGACATGGAGGAACTTCGGAAGGCGTCGGGCAGCGCGTTCGACACCGCCTTCATGGAGATGATGATCGAGCACCACGAGGGCGCCGTCGCCATGGCCGAGACGGAGCGGGCCGACGGTTCCTACGCGCCCGCCAAGAAGATGGCCGGCCAGATCATCAGCTCCCAGACGGCCGAGATCGACCGGATGAACGAGCTGCTCGGCAAGAACTGACAAGCCTGACGAACCTGACAGGAGCACCCTCTGGTGGCGGCCGCCCGCCCCGGAGGGTGCTCCCTCCGCCGGACCGGTGGTGCCTCCGCCGGACCGGTGGTGCCTCCGCCGGACCCCGGCAGGAGGACCCGGGCGGATGTCAGGTCACGCGCCGCCCCGCGTGCTCGACGGCTGGAGGAGCTGGTCGACGGGCGCGTAGTCGTCGGTGAGCGGCCGGGCGTCGCCGATCCAGGAGGTGAGGCCGGCGCCGGTGGCGATCTTCCAGCCGGTTCGCCGGGCGTCCAGCGCCTCCTGGGCCGCGCGCAGGTCGACGGGGCGGTCGGAGGCGAGGAGCACCAGGTTGCCGCCCGAGGGGGTGGCGGTCGGGTCGAGGCCGATGTCGACGGGGTCGCCGAGGAGGGCGACATGGTCGAAGGTCTCGGCGAGGGTGGCCGCTTCGGCACGCGCGAAGTCCAGCCCGCCGTGGTCGATGAGGTTGGCGACGTACAGGCCGTCCTCGTCGAGCACCCGCCGTACGTCGGTCATCGCCTCCACCGTGGTGAGGTGCCACGGCACGCTGACGCCCCCGAAGGCGTCGCCGACGACGAGGTCACGACTGCCGGTGTCCAGCCGCCGCAGACCGAGCCTGCCGTCCTCGGCGCGTACGGCGATACCGGCTTCCGCGCGCAGACCGAGCCGCTCGCGGTCGATGCGTACGACCCCGCTGTCGATCTCGGACACGAGGCTGCGCGTCCCGGGCCTGGTGGCCGCGAGGTAACGGGGGAGGGTGAGGCCGCCGCCGCCCACGTGGTGGGCGGCCAGTGGCTCGCCCTCGGGGAAGGCAGTGTCGGCCACCGACGCGATGGCGCGCACATACGTGAACTCCAGGAAGGTCGGGTCGTCGAGGTCGACGTAGGAGTGCCGCAGGCCGTCCAGGACGAGCGTACGGCCGCTGTCCCGGTCGGGGTCGGTGACGACCCGTGCGCAGTGGTATCTGGTCTCCGCGTCGCAGCCGCCGGGCGCGACCGTGGTGGCGAGGCCGCCGGCGACGACCACGAGGGTGAGGGCCGGGGTGCCGCTCCACCCGCGTGTGCGCCACTCGACCAGCGCCGAGCCGGCCACCAGCAGGATGCCGAGGCCGATCAGGATGCCGCTGACCGGCAGCCGTGACACGAGGACGAACCCGGTGAGGACGGTGCCGACGATGGCGCCGACGGTGCCGACACCGGACAGCCGGCCGACGACCGTCCCGGTCTCGGAGAGGCTGGTCAGACGCAGCTTCGTCACGATCGGCGTCACCGCGGAGAGCAGCGCGCCCGGCACGAGGATGGTCAGCGACGCGATCAGCAGCAGCATCGCCGGTGCCCACTCCGCGGTGGTGCGCAGCATGGCGGGGGTGAGCGCCACGACCGCTCCCGACACCCCGAGCGAGGGGCCGAGGAGCCGACGCGGATCGACCTGGTCGGCGAGGAGCCCACCGAGCCAGGAGCCGATGGCGATCGCGGTGAGGGCGATGCCGATCACCAACGTGCTGGTTTCGAGAGTGAGGCCGAGGTAGGGGGCCAGCAGCCTCAGCGCGACGATCTCGACCACCAGGACCGCGGCCGAGGACCCGAACACGAGCGCGGCGGCGGCACGGGAACCCAGGCCGTTGCCACGAGGTGTGCCCTCGGCGACGGGTGAGGACGACGATCCGGTCACGGCCGACATCCTCGCACGCGACCTGACGGCCGGACAGCACCGCGAAATCCTCACCGGGGCCGCCGGGTTGACGGTTCGCGCAGCTGGAGTCACACCGGGAAGGGCGGCGGCCGACGCCCCGGATGCACCCCGTCCGCCGTACCGTCCGGCAAGGCCGCTCGGAAGGCCGTCTCCGCACGCCGCTCGGAAGGCCGCCTCGAAGGCAGGTCTCCCCAGGCCGCTCCGGAGGCCGCTCCGATGGCCGCTCCGAAGGCCGCCCCGAAACTGCCCCGAAGACTGCCCTCGCGGACCTGTGGGCGGTGGTGCGGCTCCGGTAAGGATGGGCGGACGGTACGTCCGGGGTGTCGAAGGGAACGTCATGCACGCGCGGGGAGAGCGGAACCGGTCGTCGGACGAACGGGACACTGCCCACCGCGTGGTCCGGCCCAGTGCGCTGGTCCAGCGGATGCTGGACCTCCAGCGGACGGCGGGGAACACCGCGGTGGCCCGCATGGTCGAGCGGGAGCGGCACCAGCACGGCCCAGGATGCGAGCACGCGGACCCGGCCGTCCAGCGCCGGGAGGCCCCAGGGCACGGCGAGGAGCACGAAGCCGTCGAGGACACGCACCCGACGGACCCTCGCAGCCTCATCGACGCCGCGATGGCGACGCCGAGCAGCCCGCTCCCGGGCGCCTTCCTCACCAAGGCGAAGGCGTTCTACGGCAACGACGCCCTCTCCGCGGGCCGCGTCCACGACAACGCGACCGCCCAGCGCGCCACCGCCGCGATGGGCGCGCGGGCCATGACGATCGGCAGCCACATCTTCCTCGGCCCGTCGGCCGTCGGCGACACCGAGACCCTCGCCCACGAGGCCAGCCACCTCGACAAGAACCTCCGCGGAATCCGTGAGACGGGCAACGACAACGGCGCCGGTGTCACGGTGACCGACCCGGGGCAGGGCTCGGAGCGCGCGGCCGTCGCCGACGGCGCCGCCTTCACGGCGGGGGCGGCCACCGCGCCGTCGGTCGTCGCGCAGCGCGCGGACATCACGGGCGTCGTGGATGTCGCGGATGGTACGGGCATTCAGGAGGCGGACGGCGCGGAGCGTACGGCCCAGCGGGTCCCGGACCCCGGGACGGTCGGGATGCCGGCCGGCGGGCTCCACGGCGGCCCGGCGGTCCAGCGGACGATCTGGGAGTTCGACCAGGGCGCCAACTTCAACGACCCCCGCGCCGCCCTGGAGTCCCGCTGGCGCAACCGGAGCAACCCGGGCGAGTTCCGCACCGCCGGCCAGCTGGGCATCACCAACCAGGGCACACCGCGGCACGGGGACATCTACGACGACGCGACCCAGGAGGTGCACAGCAGCGCGAACGCGAAGTTCTCCAAGAACGGCACCATCCCGGACCGTGAGTACCCGCAGCGCGAGTCCCAGACCCGCCGGGCCCTGGTCGAGTCCAAGCAGGCCATCTCGACGGTCCTCGCCATGCTGCAGGGCGCGGGAGGCGCTCCGAGCGGGCAGCTGCTGACGGGACTCCAGTCGGGCTTCCCGGCGTTCCGGGCCGCGACGCCCGAGCAGATCGCCACCTTCCTGCCGCGGATCGCCGAGGTCGTACGGCGCATCCAGGCGGGGCTGAACGCCCAGGGCGCGGAGATCGCCCTGGTGGCCGACGGCAAGGTCCCGCGCGGAGTCGGGGGCTGGGTCGCCCCCAGCATGAGCGACGTGTACAACCGCGTGGCGAACCCGAACCAGCAGAAGAGCGAGGATCTGCCGACCCTGGACGCCGGACGCAGCGGCCCGATCAACCTGACCAGCGAGGGCCAGAACCCCTGGTACCTCATCCACGAGGCGACGCACCGGTTCGCCGGCACACTCGACTACCAGTACAGCGCGCGCGACTCGGAGCTGCAGGAGGAGGCGTTCAACGCCGAACTGGACACCGCCGCGCCCGAGTCGGCGGCGGAGCGCGACGCGGCCATGCTCGGCAAGCGGGCCCTGCGGGACCCCTCCGAGTACAGCGGCCAGAACAAGGACTCCGACCGCCAGCCCAACTGGTACGCCATGGGCCGCCGCGCCCTGATGAACGCCGACTCCTACGCCCAGTTCATCCTGATCGCGACGGGGGCCCAGGCTCCTCGGTTCTGACCCGGCGACCCCAGCGGGTCGCCGGGCAGAGGGACCGTCAGGTCACCGGGTCGAGGAAGGTCAGCACCGAGGCGTCCTCCTCGATCAGCGGGCCGAGGGCGGTGTTGAACGGGCCGCCGTACGGGGCCTTCAGGTGGGCCTGGAAGGCGTCCTCGTCCCGGTACACCTCGAAGATCCAGAAGGCGCGGGGGTGGGACGCCTTGGTGTAGACGTCGAAGGCGAGGTTGCCCTCCTCCTCGCGCACCTCCTTGGCGTAGTCCACGATCAGGCGGGTCACCTCGTCCTCCGCTCCCTCGCGGGCGGTGAACTCGGCGAGCAGGGTCTTCTTCACGGTGGGGGGTCCTTCGGGGTCGGGGGTCGGGTCCTGGTCGGGTCGGGGTCGGGATCAGTTGTGGGCGGAGTCGAGGTGCCAGACGGTGGCCTTGTCCAGCTTCGCCGTGCCGTTCTCGGCGAAGACCTCCACTCCCTGGCTGGCCGGGTCGGGGAAGATCTGGTCGGTGATCACGGCTTCGCCGTCGCCGCCGAAGACCTCGACGGAGGACCAGTCGACGAGGATCCGCAGCGTGACCTTGCCGTTCTTCGCCTTCAGGGGCGCGGTCTGGACGCCGGGGAAGGTGCTGTTGAAGTCGTCGGCGCCGGAGTCGGTGCGGTCGACGTACAGCTCCTGTGTGGTGGTGTCGTAGCCGATGACGGTCTCCTCGCCGCCGGCGCCGGTGCGTACCTTCAGGCCGAAGCGGTCGGCGTCCTTGAGGGAGAAGGTGGCCTCGATGTCGAGTGCCTTGCCCTCGGCGGCGGGGCCGATCAGGGGCTTCGTGGTGTTCTCGACGGTGACGCCGGCCGCTGTCGCCGGGGGCTTCTGCCGAAGGGCCTCAATGCCGCCGACCGGCTTGCTGGTCAGCCGGATCCGGCCGTCGACCGTGCGCAGGCCCATCTCGCGGGGAACGCTCTGCGCGCCGCGCCAGGGGGAGGTGGGGACGGCGCCGCTGTAGTCCCAGTTGCTCATCCAGCCGACCATGTACCGCTTGCCGTCCGGGGCGTCCTCCCAGGACACGGCCGCGTAGTAGTCCTTGCCGTAGTCGGCCCAGTCGGCGCGCTGTACGACGGACTTGGCGGCGGTGTCGGCTTCGGTGAACTGGTCGGCCAGGATGTGGCCCCAGCCGGCCTTGTTCATGTCGACGAGCTGGATCCTCGCCTTCTTGCCCGCGTAAGGGCGCAGGTCGAAGGAGGCCCAGTCCAGGGTCTCGCTGTCGGCGCCGGTGGCGCTGCGGACGACCTGGCCGTCGACGATCAGGTTCACGGACGTCTCCTGGGAGAGCCGCGCCTTGGTGTCGGACAGCATGATGTGGTCGACGTTCAGGTGGCCCCAGCCGCCGGTGTTGCCGTCGACGATCCTGATCCGCGCCCGCTTGCCGGCGAGGTCGCCGACGTCCCAGGAGGCCCAGTCGAGCGCCTCGGCGTCCTTGCCGGTGGCGCTGCGCACCACCGTGCCGTCGACGACGAGTTCGATGGCGGTGGGGTTGTCGGAGCCTGCGGGGTGGTTGCCGCCGCCGACGAGGAAGTTGATGTGCTTCCTGTCGAGGGTGAACTCGGGCGAGGTGAGCGTGCCGGTGGTGGCGTCGCCGTTCAGGTAGGAGTTGACCAGGCCGTTGCCCAGGAAGCCGGAGACCTGCTGCTGGTTGGGGAGGGTGCCGGAGGCCGGTGCCGTACCGAAGGCGTCTCCGGTCGTCGTCCAGTCGCCGTAGCCGCCGCCCTCGAAGTCGGCGAGGACCGTGCCCTCCGGCGGTGGTCCCTGCTCCAGGACGTCTCCGGACTGGTGCGGGTGCCGTCCGCCGCCGACCTTGAAGTTCAGGTAGGGGCTGTCGACGGTGAACTCGGGTGAGGTGAGGGTGCCGGTGCTGCCGTCACCCGAGTGGAAGCTGTTGGCGAGGCCGTTGCCCAGGAAGCCGGAGACCGTCTGCTGGCCGGGGAGGGTGCCGGTGGCCGGTGCCGTACCGAAGGCCGTGCCGGTGGTCGTCCACGTACCGAAGTCGGTGCCCGCGCCCGCCCCCGCCCCCTCGAAGTCTTGGACCACCGTGCCGGTCGGCGGGGTGTACGTGCCCTTGTCGTCGGCGGTGAACTTCTTGCCGTCGAAGTCGCCGACGAAGTACTGGGCGGCCGAACCGCCCGCGATACCACCGGGGTTGATGTTGACGACCAGGACCCACTTGATCTTCTTCTTGTCCCCGTCGACCGCGAGGGGGAACAGGTCGGGGCACTCCCACACGCCGCCCGTCGCGCCGGCCGGGCCGAACTCGCTCTCCAGCGACCAGTCCTTGAGGTTCTTCGACGAGTAGAACCGCACCTTGTGCTCGGTGGACAGCGACACCGTCATCAGCCAGCTCTGGGTCGGCGCGTACCACTGGACCTTCGGGTCGCGGAATTCCCTGGAGCCGATGTCGAGGACGGGATTGCCCTGGTACTTGGTCCAGGTGCGGCCCCGGTCGGTGCTGTAGGCGAGGGCCTGGGACTGGATGCCCGTGTCCTTGGCGAGGCTCGTGTACACCGCCACCATCGCCGGGTTCTCCTTCGTGCCGAACCCGGTGGTGTTGTCCCGGTCGACGACCGCGCTGCCGGAGAACACCATCTCGTTGTCGTCGTGCGAGAGGGCGAGCGGCAACTCCTCCCAGTGCACTAGGTCCTCGCTCACCGCGTGCCCCCAGGACATGTCGCCCCAGGAGTTCCCGTTCGGGTTGTACTGGTAGAAGAGGTGGTACTCGCCCTCGTAGTACACGAGGCCGTTGGGGTCGTTCATCCAGTTCTTCTCCGGCGTGAAGTGGAACTGGGGCCGGTAGGTCTCGGAGTACGGCGGAGCGTCGGCGGCCACGGCCTGAGGGGTCAGCGGGGCAGCGGACAGGGCGCAGACGGTCGCCATCGCCGCGATCATCCGTATACGGGCATGCCGGGACACACGTCCAGAGCTCATGATGTCTCCTGTGCTGCGGCCGTGCGGGCGGCGGAGCCTGATGCCCGCGCAGCGGACCGACCGAAAAGTGACGCCTGCCGGCGCCGTCGTCCACGGCACCGGACAAGGGGGTGTCATCGTTGACATGTGTCATCGATGACACCGATTGGGCCCGATGATGGAGGCAATCCGGCCAAGGCGTCAACAGTTCGGCCGCGATGCGTACTCAGGCGGTTCGCCCGCCCGTCATACGCGGTCGGCCGCGGCCAGCTCCGCCAACTGGCTCTGCCACGGCGGGTTGGGCCCGGCGACCGAGCAGGTCAGGGCCGCCACCCGGGCGGCGAACCGGCACGCCTCCGCGACGTCGTCGAGGCGGAGTTCCGTCAGCCGGCCGCCGAGGAGGCCGAGGGTGCCGAGGTGGTGGAGCAGTCCGGCGGTGAAGGAGTCGCCCGCCCCGACCGTGTCGACGACGGTCGTCGGTACGGCGGCCACCTGGACCCGTTCGCCGTCGAGCGAGGCGAGGACACCGCCGGCACCGCGGGTGATCACGACGAGCCGGGCGCCGGCCGCGTGCCAGAGGTCGCAGGCCTGCTCGGGCGGGGTGCCCGGAAGCAGGAGTTCCAGGTCGTCCTCGCTCAGCCGGAGCACATCGGCGAGCGCGCACCAGTGCGTGAGGCGGGCACGGTAGACGTCGGGGTGGACCAGCAGCGGCCGGACATTGGGGTCGATGCTGATGGTGGCGCCGGGGGCGGCCGTCGCCAGGAAGTCCTCCACCACCGCCGCGCCGGGTTCCCGGACCAGGGCCAGGGACCCGGTGTGCAGGCAGGCGGTCGCGGACAGGTCGACCCGGGCCAGTTCCCCGGCCGTCCACTGCCAGTCGGCCGTGTTCTGCGCGTGGAAGGAGAACGCGGCCTGCCCCTGGGCGTCCAGCTCCGCCACGGCCAGTGTGCTGGGCTCGGCGGCCCGGACCGCGTCCGAGAGGTCCACCCCCGAGGCCTCCAGGTGGGCGCGGAACAGGCGGCCGAACACATCGCCGGACAGCCGCGCCAGGAAGCGGGCCGGGGTGCCGAGGCGGGCCAGGGCCACGGCCGTGTTCGCGGGTCCGCCGCCCGGCAGGACGCGCAGGGCGAGTTCGTTCGAGGCACCCCCGGGTTCGGTGAAGGCGTCCGCGACGCACTCTCCCAGGACGGTGATCTGACGCGGGCTCATGGGCTGCTCTTCTCTGACGGACGTACCTGCAGACCGGACGCGTCCTGGCGCGGCGACCGGGCCGTCACCGGCGGGGCGGCGGGTCTCGGGCGTTGCCGATTTGTGACAAGTGCAGGGCATTGACGTTTCCGGGAGACGGAGTCCATCATCCTCGCCAGGCGGTGTCAACGATGACATAAGTCAACGATGACACTCCCGGACGGCATGCTCTGAACCCCGGCCCCGTGCCGCCCGCTATCCCACAGGAGTCGAACATGTCTCGCACCATCCGTCTGTCCTCCTCCCTCCTCAGAACAGCCGCTGTCGCGGGCGTCGCGGCCCTCACCCTGACGGCCTGCGGGTCCGGCTCCGGTTCGGATTCCGCGAGCTCCGGTTCGGGTGAGGTCAAGGTCGGCCTGATCACCAAGACCGACACCAACCCGTTCTTCGTGAAGATGAAGGAGGGCGCCGAGAAGGCCGCGAAGGCCGAGGGCGTCAAGCTGATGACGGCGGCCGGCAAGTTCGACGGCGACAACGCCGGTCAGGTCACGGCCATCGAGAACATGGTCGCCGCCGGTGTGAAGGGCATCCTGATCACCCCGAGCGACTCCAAGGCCATCGTGCCCGCGATCGAGAAGGCCAAGGCCAAGGGCGTCCTGGTCATCGCCCTGGACACCCCGACCGAGCCGGAGAGCGCGGTCGACGCCCTCTTCGCCACCGACAACCTCAAGGCCGGCGAGCTGATCGGCGAGTACGCGAAGGCCGCCATGGCGGGCAAGTCCGCCAAGATAGCCACCCTCGACCTCGCGCCGGGTGTCTCCGTCGGCGTCCAGCGGCACAACGGCTTCCTGAAGGGCTTCGGCATCGAGGAGGGCGACCCCTCCGTCGTCTGTTCCCAGGACACCGGTGGCGACCAGGCCAAGGGCCAGACGGCGATGGAGAACTGCCTCCAGAAGGAGCCGGACATCAACGTCGTCTACACGATCAACGAGCCGGCCGCGCTGGGCGCGTACACCGCGCTCAAGGCCAAGGGCCGGGAGAAGGACGTCCTGATCGTCTCCGTCGACGGCGGCTGCACCGGGACCAAGGCGGTCAAGGACGGCACGATCGCCGCCACCTCGCAGCAGTACCCGCTGAAGATGGCCTCCGAGGGCGTCAAGGCCGTCGTCACCTACGCCAAGGACGGCAAGAAGGCCTCCGGTTACACCGACACGGGCGTCACGCTGATCACCGACAAGGCGCAGGACGGGGTCGACTCCAAGGACACCGCCTACGGCCTGGAGAACTGCTGGGGCTGAGCCGGCCCCTGAGGACCGTACGACTCCGCCTCTCCTCCCGGCGGGGCGGCCGCCCCTCCTCCCCGACCCGGAGGGCGGCCGCCCGCTCGTCCTCCAGGGCGTGTTTCGGAAGTCCCTTCTGCTCCGCGACGTCCGGCACGCACTCTCGCCGCACCGGCCGAAAAGCCGAGTACGCCCAGTACAAGGCATTTCGTCCGGCACGCCGAGAGCCCGCACCGGACGCCGCGGAGCCGCCCTTCGGGCGACGAAGGGACTTCCGAAACACGCCCTTGCCCGCCGACCAGGGCGGGCAACGACCTCTGTCTTCCGACAAGGACTCCGCATGACAGCCACGACCACACCCCCGGACACGTCCTCGCCGTACGCCGAGCTCAAAGGACCGACCACGGCCCGCCGTCTGCTCACGGCACCGACCACCGGCCCTCTGGTCGCCCTCCTCCTCGCCTGCGCCTTCTTCTCCCTGTCCACCGACCAGTTCCTGACCGGCGGCAACTTCTCGCTGATCGTGCAGCAGGTCATGGTCGTCGGCACCCTCGCCATCGGACAGACCCTGATCATCCTCACGGCGGGCATCGACCTGTCGTGCGGTGCCGTGATGGCGTTCGGCAGCATCATGATCGCCAAGATGGCCGCCGAGGGCTCACTGCCCCCGCTCGCCGCCATTGCCCTGGGCCTGGTCGTCTGCGGCGGCTTCGGACTGCTCAACGGGCTGCTGGTGCAGAAGATCCCGCTGCCGCCGTTCATCGTCACCCTCGGCATGCTCAACGTGGCCTTCGCGCTGACCCACATCTACTCCGAGGAGCAGACGGTCACCAACCTGCCGGGCCCGCTGACGGCCCTCGGGCAGACCTTCCCGCTCGGCAACACCGACATCACCTACGGCTCCCTGGTCACCATCGCCCTGTTCCTCCTCCTCGCCTACGCGCTGAGCAGCACGGGCTGGGGCCGGCACGTCTACGCCCTGGGCAACAGCCCGGAGGCGGCCCGGCTGAACGGTATCCGCACCTCCCGGCTGACCATCGGCGTCTACACCGTGGCCGGCGTCCTCTACGGCATCGCCGCCCTGCTGCTCATCTCCCGCACCGGCGTCGGCGACCCGCAGGCCGGCCAGACCGACAACCTCGACAGCATCACCGCCGTGGTGCTCGGCGGCACCAGCCTCTTCGGCGGCCGCGGTTCGGTCCTGGGCACCTTCATCGGCGTCCTCATCGTCGGTGTCTTCCGCAACGGTCTGCAGCTGATGGGCGTCGCCTCCATCTACCAGACCCTGATCACCGGAGTCCTGGTGATCCTCGCGGTGACCGTCGACCAGCTCTCCCGGAAGAAGGCCCGATGACCGCCACCAGCACCGCCACGCCCGTTCTGCAGGCCCGCGGCCTGGTCAAGCGCTACGGCCAGGTCACCGCCATCGACGGCGCCGACTTCGACCTGCTGCCCGGCGAGGTCCTCGCCGTCATCGGCGACAACGGCGCCGGCAAGACCAGCCTGATCAAGGCCCTCACCGGCGCGGTCACCCCCGACGCGGGCGAGATACGGCTCAACGGCGAACCCATCACCTTCTCCGGACCGCAGAGCGCCCGCGCCCACGGCATCGAGACGGTGTACCAGGACCTGGCCGTGGCCGCCTCCATGGACATCGCCTCGAACATGTTCCTGGGACGCGAACTGCGCCGCCCCGGTGTCCTCGGCAGTGTCTTCCGCATGCTCGACAAGAAGCGCATGCGTGAGGAGGCCGCCGAGCACATGGCCGACCTGAAGATCGGGCTGCGCTCGCTGACCCAGTCGGTCGAGACCCTCTCCGGCGGACAGCGGCAGGCCGTCGCGGTCGCACGTTCCGTCGCCTGGGCCCGCAGCGTCGTCGTCATGGACGAACCCACCGCCGCCCTCGGCGTCAAGGAGTCCGGACAGGTCCTCGACCTCATCCGCCGGGTCCGGGACAAGGGCATGCCGGTCGTCCTGATCAGCCACAACATGCCGCACGTCTTCGAGATCGCCGACCGGATCCACGTCCACCGGCTGGGCAGGCGCGCCGCCGTGATCAAGCCCTCGGACTACTCCATGGCGGAGGTCGTCGCCATCATGACCGGCGCCCTCACCGTCGACGCGGCCGGAGATACTGTCGTGGCGGATTCCGCGGCGGCCAAGGCCGCGGGCGTCCAGGCCAACTGACGTACGACCGAGCACCCACGGGGTCCGGCCCGGGCCGTGGCCGGAACCCGTGAGTGACGAGCACAGGAGACCGTTTCCTCCATGGCAGCGAACCGCCGCCCCACCCTGGCAGACGTCGCCCGAGAAGTGGGCGTCAGCGCCAAAACCGTCTCCCGCGTCCTCAACGACGACGGCCCCGCCTCGGCCCGGACCAGGGAACAGGTCCTCGCCGCCGTCGCCAAGCTCGGCTTCCAGCCGAACCTGATGGCCCGCAACATCCGCGTCGGCGGGCCCGACACGACCATCGGCCTTGTCATCCCCGACCTCGGCAACCCCTTCTTCGGGGCCGTGGCCCGCGCCATCGAGGACACCGTCCGCGAACGCGGTCTGACCCTGCTCATGGGCTCCTCCGCGGACGACCCCGACCGCGAACGCGCCCTGACGGACAAGTTCCTGGCCCGCCGCATCAGCATCCTGATGGTCGTGCCGTCCGTCGGCGCCGACCACTCCCACCTCAAGCCCCACCGCACCGCCGGGCTGCCCGTCGTCTTCCTCGACCGCCCGGGCTCGGGTCTGCCCACGGACCATGTCGTCAGCACCAACCGCACGGGCGCCCACGACGGTGTCGCCCACCTCATCGCCCACGGCCACCGGCGCATCGGCTTCGTCGGCGACCTCCCCACCAAGCTCTACACCCGCCGCGAGCGCCTGGCCGGCTACCGCTCCGCCCTCCAGGAGGCCGGCCTCCCCGCCGACCGCGCGCTGATCACCAACGCCCACGACCAGCACGGTGCCTCCGCCGCCACCGCGCAGCTCCTGGCCCTGCCCGATCCCCCCACCGCCCTGTTCGCCGGCAACAACATCGTCGCGCTGGGCATAGTCACCGAACTCGCCCGCAGCGGACGCAAGGACGTCGCGGTCGTCGCCTTCGACGACGTCGCACTGGCCGAGGCCCTCGAACCGGCCCTGACCGTCGTGGCCCAGGACGCCGAGGAGATCGGCCGAACGGCGGCGACCACAGCCCTGGCCCGCCTGGACGGCGACCGCACCCGCACCCGCACCATCACGGTCCCCACCCGCCTCATCGTCCGGGGCTCGGGGGAACGGCCCGCGCCGGCGCCGCACGTCCGCTCACGTCCGTGAGGCGGTCCCGCACTCCGCGCCGTCGGTGTCCCGCATACGCGATTCCATCGACGTGCTCCGGTCGTACGGGTCGACCTCGGGGCCGTCGCCCGGGCCCGAGGTCGCGCGCTCCGCGCTGAACTCGGGGACGAAGTAGCCGGTGGAGTTGTCGCAGCCGCCGTTGGCGGTGTCCGCCTTGTAGGAGACGAGGGAGAACGTGCCCGGTTCGGTGATGATCTTCTCCGGGTCGTCCCAGCTCATCACGACCTCGCGGCGCACGATGGTGCGCGCGACCTCGTCGCTGCCCGCCGAGGCGCGTACGGACGGGTAGACGTACGTGACATCGGTGGTCACCTCGACCGCGCCGCGCTCGCCTTCCCGGTAGGTGATCCGCCCTCGGGTCTTGACCACGTCCCCGACGAGCCGGACCTTCGTCTTCTCGAACCGGCTGAACAGCAGCAGGGGGTCGTTCTCGCTGCTGGGCGAACGGAACGCGGTCGCCAGGAAGTCCTGGACATCCTGTTGATGAGGGTTGATCAGGGCGATCGCCTTCTTCGGGCGCTCCCCGCGCAGCACACCGGGATCCAGACTGGACGCGGCGAGGAAGTCCCGGCTCTCCTCGAGCGCCCGCGCGACCTGCCCCTTGCTCATCCAGCCGGTCGCCCGTGCCTCGGGCAGCCCGATGCCGGCCGTCCCGTCGCCCCACCGAGCCGCGGGCGACCCCTTGAACGGCTCGTCCACGGTCGGAAGTTGGGCTGCCGCGTCCGCCGGCGGCGGCTCATCCGGACGTTCCGACTCCACGGCGAGGGGCGCACTCTCGCCGCCTCCCTCTCCGCCTCCGAACCATCCGACAACCCGCCCCGGAGCCACCGCCACGACCAGCAAGGCGGCCGCGACGAGCAGACCGATCACGTACCAGCCCTTGCCTCGCCGCCGGGCCGGTTGGTGACTCCGCCACGGCTCCGGCCGGCCGCTCTC
Source organism: Streptomyces sp. NPDC001868 (assembly GCF_040297125.1). Taxonomy (NCBI): domain Bacteria; kingdom Bacillati; phylum Actinomycetota; class Actinomycetes; order Kitasatosporales; family Streptomycetaceae; genus Streptomyces; species Streptomyces sp. NPDC001868. Next base: position 168,689 of record NZ_JBEOYO010000016.1, read on the forward strand.
CCCCCGCAGCCGCGCCGTCACCATGCGGGCCCGCGCCGACGGCTCCTCGGGCGCGTCCTTGGACCCGGCTTCGGCTTCACGGAGGAAGCGCTCCCACTCGTCGTCCGGTATGGACTCCCCGGCCTTGCCCACCACGGGCCCCGCCCTCCCCACGTACCCGGCCCCTCCCCAGGGCCGGTCACCTTTTCTGCATCATCACACAACTCAACTCGGTACCGGCCAGAGCACCTGGGACGACGACGGCGCCGTGTCACAGATGAGGGCACGTCATGGTCGTACGGCCATGGGAAAGATTGCGACCCGACGGGTACTACTCGGTGTTCTGGTTCTCGCGTGCCTGGGCCATGTGTGGGCCTATTTCGCGCCCGAACTCTGGTACGAGACGTTCCCTCACATCGGTCGGCCCTGGCAGCCTCGCCTCGGTCCGTACAACGAGCATCTGGTCACGGACATGGCCGCGTTGTACATGGCCCTGCTGGTCGTGACAGCCGCGGCCTGGCGTTTCGCCGACAGCGACCGGTACGTCATCACGGTCGGCGCGGGCTGGCTCGTCTTCTGCGTCTTCCATCTGCTCTACCACCTACGGCACTTGAGCATGTTCACCTCGGGTGAACGCATCGCGCTGGTGAGCCTGCTCTCGTCCCTGACGCTGGTCTCCGCCGCACTGCTGGCGCCGTCGCCCACCGGGAGGGCGGCGGGCCCGCGTTCCGGCACGAGCAGAACGAGGAGCCGGCACCCGTGAACGCGGTATCGACACGGGTGCGCGCGCTCCGCGCCCCGACACCCCAACTCCCCCTGGTTACACGTTTTTTGTTGCGCGGAACGGACGGAAGTTGTGCGAATGCTGTGCGAGGGGATGACCGGGTGATCGGATGTGTTGCATTTGGTGCGTCGGGGGAGCCCGGGGCCCGTGGGGTTCTTGGGGCACTGACCATGAGGAGGAACAGAAGTGATCCGTGTCTCGCGCGTGACGGCCGCTGTGGCGGCGGCCCTCGCGCTGGCGCTGGCGTCGCCGGTCGCGGCGCTGGCGGCGCCGCAACCGGACCCGGTGCCGCCGTCCGCTCCCGCGTCCGCGGGGCTTCCCGAGGGCTGGCGGACCACCGGCTCCGGGGAGTCGGCGGAGCTGGTGTGGCGCTCGCCCGAGAAGGTGCCGGTGGGCGACGCCCAGGTCGAATTCCGCAGCGGGGAACGCCTGTTGGGCATCCCGAGACCCGCGGCGGACGGGCGCACCTTCCGGTTGCCGCTCGACGGGGTGCGCCTCGACAGGACGGACGACCTACGGGTCGAGGCCGCGGGGCGCCGTCTGGACGCGGCCGGAGTGAAGGCCGCGGCCCGGGAGCGCCGCGAACTCGACAGCCCGGCGGGCCCGTCGCGTCTGCCCCTGGCCGCGACCGTGAACAAGGTCGACCCCGGGGTGCCCGGCTCGTTCCGTACGACCAGCGGTGAGTACTCCCTGCCTTCCGTCCAACTGCCCGGTTACGACACCGAGGTGGAGATGAAGGCCGTGGTGGTCGCGCCGGAGGGCGCCACGGGCAGCCGCCCGCTGGCGCTGTTCCTCCACGGGCGCCACGTGACCTGCTTCAAGGCCGACGACGTGACCCTGGAGTGGCCGTGCCCGGCCGACTACGAGTCGGTGCCGAGCTACCGCGGTTACCTGCACGACCAGCGACTCCTGGCCTCCCAGGGCTATGTGACGGTCTCGATCTCGGCCAACTCCGTCAACGCCCAGGACTGGAAGGCCGACGACGCCGGCGCCCAGGCCCGCTCCTCGCTGATACGGCTGCACCTGGCCCACTGGGCGGACTGGGCCGCCGACCCGTCCACGGCCCCCGACGTCGTACGACGGGCGCCCCGCGCCGACCTCGGCCGGGTGCTGCTGGTGGGCCACTCCCGCGGCGGTGAGGGCGCCGACCGGGCCGCGCTGGACAGCCTCACCCCGCCGCCCGCCGACCAGGACGGCTACCACGGCAGAACCCGCTGGACGATACGCGGAACCGTCCTCATAGGCCCCACGATCTTCGGCCAGAACCCCGCACCCGACGTACCGTCCGTGTCGATCCTGCCGGGCTGCGACGGAGACGTCATCGACCTCCAGGGCGAGTACTACGTCGACGGCACCCGTGGAGTCAGCCGCGGCAAGGCCCTGCACAGCGCGGTCTACATGACGGGGGCGAACCACAACTACTTCAACAGCGAGTGGACCCCCGGCCAGGCCACGGCACCGGCCGACGACGATTTCCTGTACGGCGGAGACGAGCACGACCCGCTGTGCTCGCCGGGCACCGCCACCCGGCTCACCGCCGAGCAGCAGCAGAAGGCGGGCTCGACGTACATAGCCGCCGCGGCCCGGCTGTTCGTCGCCGGTGACGACCGGGTCCGCCCGCTGCTCGACGGGTCCTCCGCGCGTGCCGCCTCCGCCGGACCCGCCCGCGTCCTCACCCACGCCGTCGGCGCCGCCCGCTCGGGGGCGTTCCTTCCCGCCTCCTCCGCCAAGGTCAGCGGCGGCCGGCTGTGCGCCCAGGTGGACCCGGACCCGAACGTCTCCTGCCTTGACCCCGGCCTCCTGACCGCTTCCCCGCACTTCACCCAGTGGCGCAGGGTGTCACCCGGCAAGGAGCCGGACCGGTACGCGCTCGCCATGAACTGGAGCCGCTCCGGCACCGCCACCGAGCTCAGCCCCGCCCGCCCGGTCTCCCTGCCCGGCGCGACAGCGCTGAGCCTGCGCGTGATCGTCCCGCCGAACACCACCGGCACCGAGCTGGACATCGCCCTCACCGATACCTCCGGCAAGCGGGCGGACCTCGGCCGGGTCCGCGTCGACGGCGTGCCGGGCACCTCCCGTACCTCCTCCTACTGGGCGCGAGAGGTCCGCGTACCCCTGACCGCCGAGACCCGGAAGCGCATCGACCTCGGCCACGTCAGGACCCTGCACCTGACCCCGCGTACCGGGTCCGGGACGGCATGGCTGGTGGACGCCCACGGCTGGCGCCCCGGCACCCCCGTCGTCGAGCCCGCGAAGCCGGCGCGCGTGGACGTCGGCCGGCTGACCGTCAAGGAGGGCGACTCCGGCTCGCGCACCTACCAGGTGCCGGTACGGGTGACCGGGTCGGGCAGCGGCGAGGTCCGGCTGTTCGTGGACGAGCCGGGCAGCGACTTCCCCGTCGCGCGCACGGTGAAGGTCCAGGCGGGCACCCATGTCGACGTCCCGGTGACGGTCGAGGGCAACACGCGCTACAGCTCCGACACGATCCACCGGGTGGCCGTCAAGACCGTACGCGGCGCCGTGGTCGGCTCCTACCTGGGCGGCGTCACCGCGCAGAACGACGACCCCCAGCCCACGGTGACCATGACACCGGTCGCCGACCAGGTCACCGAGGGGCAGCCGCTGGTCTGGCGGATCAGCCTCTCCGCCGCCGCCGACGTCGCCATCTGGACGGACCTGCAACTGCTCCCCGTCTCGGACGGCACCGAACTGTCCACGACGGACGTCCCCGCGACCTGGCTGGACGAACACTTCGAGGCCTCACCGGATCCCGAGCGCCCCGTGTCCGCCGCACTGCCGGACGGCACGCTGCTCATGTCCGAAGTACCCCCGGGCAGCCTGAGCATCGACATCTCCGTGCCCACCGTCACCGACCAGCTGAACGAGGCCCCGGAGTCGCTACGGCTGCGGCTGTGGACCTACGACCCCACCGGGGAGGCGGTCGAAGGCCCGGAGTTCACCGGCACGGTACGCGACGCCACCTGACGGAGCCCCGCACCGCACGAGGCCCCACTGGCCGGCTGCCGTCGGCCTTCCCCCACCCAGGGGGAAGGCCGACGGTGCCGCCACCCGATATTCCCTGCGGGGGGCCGCGCCGTGTCCATAGGATCCGGCCTCGATGAAGAGACTTGTCCAGTTCACCGAGCAGGTCGCGCGGTTCCGTGACCACCTGCCGACCGCGGATCGGGAGAAGTTCCTGCGGCTCGTCAGCAGGATCGCGGCGGAGCCTGAAGGCGCCGACAGTCACCTTGCCTTCACGACCGACACTGTGACGCGGGAGGCCTGGGAGGACCGCGTCATGGTCCACTACATCGTGACGAGCTTCTTCGTGGTCGTCATCGAGGCCGACGTCTACGACGCGGCGCGTGGCTTCAACGAGGTGTAGTCGGCCAAGAGAGAGCCCCGTACGTCGGGGCAGTCCTGACTGCGTGTCTCTGCTCTCCGCCGTCGCCCGGCCGGTGCTTCCGCGCAGCGCTCGGACGCGGTGCCACCAGTGCGGCCGATCAATCGTCTTAGTCCTGTGAAGCTCCACCTCTTGATCTGACGAAGTCGGAAGGACACCGTGTGAGCGGGAACTTAGTCCGGGAACTCGCGGTGGTCTCTGCCACCGCGGTCACCACTGTCGGTGCCGTAGTGGGAGTTGGCCAGAGCGGCACCGGCCAGGCGGTGAACGACGCCGAGACGACGGCGAGCGGCTCGACCCTCCTCGCGGACATACCCATGGGGCAGCAGGCTCGGATACAGACGGCCTCCTTGACCCAACAGGCCGACGCGCAGTCCGTCGCCGCGAACAACAGCGCGAGGGAAACCGCGGCGGAGGCGGCCCGCAAGCAGGCCGCCAAGGACGCGATCGCCAAGCAGAAGGAGGCCAAGCAGAAGGAGGCCGAGCAGAAGGAGGCCGAGCGGAAGGAGGCCGAACGGAAAGCCCAGCAGGACGCCGAGGAGCGCCAGGAGGCGCAGCAGCAGGACGACGACTCGCCGACGAACTCTTCCGGTGTCGCGCCGCAGTCCTCGTACACCGTCGCCGAGGTCCAGGCCATCGCACGGCAGATGGTGCCCGGCGGTCAGTTCCAGTGCTTCAGCAACATCGTGGACCACGAGTCCGGCTGGAACCACAAGGCGGTCAACCCCTCTTCCGGGGCCTACGGTCTCGTACAGGCCTATCCCGGCTCCAAGATGTCGTCCGCCGGAGCCGACTGGCGGACCAATCCGGCCACGCAGATCAAGTGGGGCCTGAACTACATGAACGACCGCTATGGCAGCCCCTGCGACGCATGGGCGTTCTGGCAGGCCAACGGCTCCTACTGAGCCGACACCGGGCGCGCTGAGGCCGCCCGGCCTCGCGCGGTTCCTCACCGTGTCCACGGTGAGGAACCGCGGCGGTTCCGGTCGAGGTCCGTCACCTCGACATGATGAAGTCCAAGGCGTAACCGGGAGCGGTCGTCCAGTAGGTGACACGCTGGAAGTCGTTGGCGTACAGCGTTTTGACGGGCATGGGGACATCGATCGGCTTGCTCGGGCGGCTGCCGGGCTTGCGGCCCTGGAGGCTGAGGGTGATGGTCTTCGCCTCGTACTCGTCCATGGGGCCGTTGACGAGCAGACCGGCATAGGCCTCGTCGCCCGGGCCGAGAACGACGGGCACGCCGGGGTTCGGGTCGCTCTCCTTGATCACGCGGGCCGTGTTCCGGCCGGCACCGAGCCGCACGAGAGGGTAGCGGTAGAGCTCGCACTTCTTGGTGCCGGTGTTCTGGACGGCGAGGAGGAGGTGCCTGGCATCCTTGCTGTTCGCGGGCTCCTTCGTGGCGGACACCCCGAGGACCTTCTGGGAGCAGGCGGCGATCGGGGCTTTGGCGGCGGTGGTGGACTTGGCGGCGGTGGTGGAGGCATGTGCCGACACGCCACATCCAAGAGCCAGGACGAGGCCCGCGGCCACGGCCACACGGTGGGTCGCAAGGGACTTCATGTTCATATGCGTGTTCCTTCTCTGATCGGTAGTCGGCAGTCGGTAGCCGCTATGAGGTCGCGCGCCGGGCTGTCGCCGCCGACGGGTGTCCCAGTGGACGGGTGCGTCGGGGTGTCGTGGCGCTGCCGTGCGGTCGGCCGCTTCAGCCGGTGCGACAGCCAGAGCATCGAATGCCGCGTCGGCCTGGGGCAACGGCTGCCCCCAACTCGCAACGGTGGGACGGTCCCACCCCCGACCACCTGCGGAGACAGGGAAGCCTGGGATGCCTGTCCGGGACGGGAAACCGCCGAGGCCGGCGCGAGAGGGACCCGGCGCAACTCGCAACCATCCCAGTCGTATTGACGTGCAGGTAGGGGGAGCGCCTGGGATGCCGTCCCCGGATCGGGACATGACCGCACAGGCCGATGGATGGATGTGAGCAAGGACCACATGGATGCGATCCACGATGATGTAGCGGAGTTCGCGTTGCTGCTGACGCGTCTCAAGGAGCGCACAGAACGCAGCTACGCGGCGCTGGCCCGCCGTCTGGACATCAACGCCTCCACGCTGCACCGCTACTGCTCCGGTGAGGCGGTTCCCATGGACTTCACCGGGATCGAGCGGTTCGCCGCGCTCTGCGGAGCCTCCCCCGAGGAACGCGTGGAGTTGCACCGCCGGTGGATCCTCGCGGTCGCGGCACGGAGACGGACACGCGGGTCCGAGGCCCGGCGGGCAGCGACGCCCCACGCCACCACGAGCACTACGAGCCCCACGAGCACTACGAGCCCCACGAGCCCCACGAGCACTACGAGCACTACGAGCCCTACGAGCCCCACGAGCACCGTGGGATCGGCCGCACCCGTGGGCCTCGGCAGCCCGGCGGACGAGGCACCCGAGCCGACCTCGCCGGCCGACCGGCGGCCCCATGCCGTACGCCCCCGACGACGGCCCGGACGACGGCCCGGGCGATCGATGGCGATGGCGGCCTTGCTCGCCGTCGCGCTCGCCGGTCTCACCGCATCCGCTGCCGGACCCCCTTCCGGCGGCGGGGGGTTGTCGGCCTCCGCCCGCACCACACCGGAACCCTCGGCGTCGAACACGCACGGCGGCGGCCCGCGATCCGCTGCCGAGCCCTCCTCCGGTGGCGGTGGGTCGTCGGCCTCGGCCCGCACGACACCGGAGCCCTCGGCGTCGGCCACGCGCAGCGGCGGCGGCCCGCAGAAGAGCCCGGCGAGCGCCGACACGGACCCGCCGTCGGACCCGCGGCCGGACCCGCAGTCGGTCCCGCTCACCTGGACGGTCGACTCCCAGCTGTGGCAGCGCGAATGCGCCCATGACTACGTCATCGCCAAGCCACCGCAGGAGGTCCCGCCGCCGCCGATGCCGGCGGACGCCGCGGTGTGGGCCGCGTCCCAGGAGGCGGTGCACGGGGGCACCACCAATCTGCGGATCACGGTGCAGGGGCGCGGCTCCGCCGCCGTCGTCCTGGAGGCGGTGCGTGTGCGCGTGGTCAACCGCGCCACCCCCGCCACCCGCGGGCGTATCGCCTACTCCATGTACGAGGGCTGCGGCGCGATCCTCGTCCCCCGCCACTTCGCCGTGGACCTCGACGCGCACCGGCCCCTGGCCCGTTCGGTACCCGGCAACGACCCGGACAGACCGACCCCCGCGATCGGCCTCCCCTACCAGGTGTCCCTGCGGGAGCCGGAGGTCCTGATGCTCGCCGCGAGCACCGAGTCCTGCACCTGCGACTGGTACGTCGACCTCGACTGGTCCTCCCAGGGGCGAACCGGCACGGTGCGCATCGACGACCACGGCCGCCCGTTCCGCACCACCAGCATCAAGGGGCTACCGCACTACTGGTACCCCGACCCCCGTGGCTGGGCCCCCATGACCGCCACCAACGGCAAGGACGAAACCGGCGACTGACCGGCGCGCCCAGCCTCGTCCAGACGTACGCCACGCGGCTGGGGCCTCTGCTTCGTGTCCAGGGGCGGCGGAACAGGGAAGCCGGCATAGAACTGGTCCGCAGAGGCAACAGCTACAGCCTGCGGAGCGGCGACGCCGACATCGACCTGCTCGCTTTCGAGGGGATGGACAGGGAAGCGCGTCAGGCCCGTGAGACGGGTGACTGCGAAGGGTCGGCCGACCTGTACGAGGAGGCCCTGGCCCTCTGGCAGGCGGATCCGCTCTGCGACCTCGACGTCCTGCGTGACAGTTCCCTGCTGGAGTTCCTGCTCCGGCGCTGGGCGACCGTGGTCGTCGAGTTCGCCAAGACCTGTTTCTCCCAGCGGCAGTACCGGCGGGCCCTCGACCAGATCGAGAGCCTGGTACAACGGGACCCCCTCAACGACCAGGCCCAGGCCTGCCTGATGGTCGCCCTCGCCGGAATCGGTCAACAGGCTGCGGCGCTGAGCGTTTTCCATCACGTGCGGGGCGAGCTCGTGGACCAACTCGGCGTCACACCCAGCCGCGTCCTGCTGGACACCTACGAGCGGATCCTCCACAACGAGATCGTTCCGGGTGGTGCCGGCCTGGTGACGATCGAGAGGTGAGATACGACCTCGACCTCCCCGGAGATCATTCGCACGGCCGGGACGAGATCCTCGGCACCGCCCACAGCGACCACGGCCTGGTGGTGTTCCTCGAAGCCGCGGGTGTCGACGGTCCCGACAGCGAATGCGCCGCGTGATGCGGGGGTGTTCAGTGGGTGGTGAGCATGCCCTCGCGGAGCTGGGCCAGGGTGCGTGACAGCAGTCGGGAGACGTGCATCTGGGAGACGCCGAGCCGTTCGCCGATCTGGGCCTGGGTCAGTTCCTCCACGAACCGCCAGTGCAAGATCTTGCGCGAGCGCTCGTCGAGGTCGCCGATCATCGGCGCGAGGGCGTGGAAGTCCTCCACCAGTTCCAGCGCGCCGTCCTCGTTGCCGATGAAGTCGGACAGGGCGGTTTCACCGTCCTCACCGTTGCCGATGGCGGCATCCAGGGAGGAGGAGCGGTAGCCGTTGGAGGCCAGCCGCGCCTCGATGACCTCCTCCTCGTCCAGGTTCATCAGCTGGGCCAGCTCCGCAACGGTCGGGGTGCGGCCCAGGCGGCTGCTCAGTTCCTCGGTGGCGCGCGCCAGCTGGACGCGGGCCTCCTGGAGGCGGCGCGGAACGTGCACGGCCCAGGTGGTGTCACGGAAGAACCGCTTGATCTCGCCCACGATGTAGGGGATCGAGAAGGAGGTGAACTCCACCTCGCGGGACAGCTCGAAGCGGTCGATGGCCTTGATCAGGCCGATCACGCCGACCTGGACGATGTCCTCCATCTCCTCCGGGTCCCGGCTGCGGAACCGGGAGGCCGCATAGCGCACCAGGGAGATGTTCATCTCGATCAACGTGTTGCGCGCGTCCTGGTACTCCGGCGTGCCCTCCTCCAGCCGGTCCAGCTGCTGGAAGAACAGGCGGGTGAGCTCACGCGCGTCCTTCGGAGCGACCTTCGACGGGTCGGCCACCTCCGGCAGTGCAGCGCAGTGTGCGTCCGCCGTCACCGCTGCCGTAACCGTAACCATGTGTCCCTCCCCTGTCGGCCCTGCCGACCCCGGCCCACCTCAACTCGCTGCCACCGCGCATACCCCTTCCCCTCGCCTTCACGCGTACTCCTTCCGCGGGAGCGAGCCGGTCGGCAAGCGCTACGGCCCGCGTCGGGTTCCAGGGGTGCGACGAGGTCGGCTCGCAGGAATGGGACGAGAAGCAAGCTGGAAGAACTCGTGCGGGCCGTCACCCACCACGCCGACGAGGAGGAGCGCACCATCCTCAACGGAGCGCGCGAGAACGTGGCCATGGAGCGCCGCGAGGAGCTGGGCGGGGCATTTGCGGTTCCCGCGCGATTCCTTCCTGGGTGCAGGGCGACGGCCGTAGGCAGATCTGGACCCTGACGGCTGCGACCGACGCACGGGTGACAAGTCGCACCGCCCGGGTGGAACGGCGGTTGGTGCCCGTACGACCGCCAGGCCGTCTTGGCAGGGAGGCGATACCAGGGCCAGGGTCGGCGGGGGATTCACATGTCACTGAACCTCACCCTCGGGTCGAAGAGGCCGTAGAGCAGGTCCGCGAGCAGGTTCCCGACGAGAACGGCGGCGATGGCCAGGGTGGTGAGGGCGGCGAGCAGCGGGAAGTCGACGGCGGTGGCCGCCTCCACCGTGGCCGCCGCGATGCCCGGCAGCTGAAGACGCTCTCCACCAGCAGGGCGCCGGTGATGAGTTCCGGCGCCGGCGGACGCTCCGGCAAGTACCGTGCGTCGGTCGGACCGACCCGGCCGGACTGACCCGGCCGGGATGACAGCCTTCACCGCAGGACCCGCGACGTCCTCGCGACTGGGTCAGGTGTCGGTCCCGGCGTTCGCTCGACGGCCTGCGGCGTGGGGGCCGTGCCAGTCCAGGCACAGGACGGTGGCGTCGTCTTCCGGGTGACCGTTGCAGGCGTCGGTGACGGTGGTGGCCAGATTGCGCGCGACCTCGCGCGGGTGCTCGGTGGCGGTGTCACGGATGAGGCCGGGGAGGTCGACTTTCTGCGCTTGGCGCTCTTGCATGCCGTCGGTGTAGAGCACGAGGCGGTCACCGGGGCGCAGGTCTAGGTTCTGCACCTTGTAGGGGTCCTTGTGCGCGGCTACGCCGAAGGGCAGGTTCACGGCGAGGCGCAGTTCGTCGACCGTGCCGTCGCGCAGCCGTAGGGGCCAGGGGTGGCCGGCGTTGACGAGCTGGGCGCCGGTCCCGTCCAGGGCGATGCGTAGCAGCTGGCCGGTGGCGAAGGTGCGTCTGCCGTGGTCGAGGAGGGCCTGGTGGGTCCGGCGGGCCTGTTCGGCGAGGTCGGTCCCGGCGCGGCGGGCGCCGCGGGAGGCGTTGACCAGGAGGGTGGCCATGAGGGCGGCGTCGACGTCGTGGCCCATGGCGTCGGTGATGGACAGGTGCAGGGTGTCGTGGTCGAGGGCGTAGTCGTAGGTGTCGCCGGCGATGTCGGCGGCCGGGACCAGCGCCCCGGCGAGGGCGAACTCGGCGGCCTCGCAGGAAGGAGCCGAGGGCAGGAGCTGGCGCTGGATCTCCGCGGCCAGGCTGACCGAGGTGGTGCGGTTGCCCCAGTGGTAGAGGTCGGTGAAGCGGCGGTCGGTGATGATGATGTACGCCAGCGCGTGCGCGGCCTCCTCCACCTGTTCCAGCACATCCTGTGTGACCTGGGGAAGGAACAGCTCCAGGACACCGACGGCGTCGCCGCGGTTGGTGACGGGGGCGAGCACCCGCTGCCCGCGCTCGCCCTCCGGCGCCTGCACCACTTCCTGGGCGCGCAGGACCTCGTCGTAGATGCTGTCGTCGAAGGGAACCTGTTCGGCGCGGCGCTCCTGTCGCGTAGCAGCCTCCTCGCTGACCCGCAGCAGGCGCTGACCGACCACGTCGACGAACAGGAACGACACGTACCGCGCGCCGAACCGGTCGCGCAGGTTGCGCGCCACGACATCGAGGGAGGCCACCGGCGCGGCGCCCTCCGCCGCTGCCAGCACCTCAGCCAGTTCGATCCGATCGCGTGCCACGTCAGCCTCCTTTGGGTTGCCGACTCGTTTTCCCGCTGACGCGGCAGGCACAGCACGGCTGTGACACATGCCTCAGCCTGTTTGCGCCGGGACATGAAGGAGCCCCGGAGACGTCACCCTCCTGACTGCCCCGGCACGCCTCATGTGAGGGTTCGGGGGTAGGCGGGTCGCAGCACGTTCGGGTACAGGGGAGGGGGGTGGGGCAGCATGGTGCAGACGGCGGGAAGTGAGGGCGGGCAGTCTCTGGTGGAGAACCTCCTATCGGTGTCCGGGGCGTTCGAGGGCAGCGAGGACATCGCCGGCGCCCGCGATCTGGCCCGCAGCTTCCTCACCGATGTCCAGGCCGTGCACGGGCTGCCGGTGTCCGGGCGCGCGATGGGCATGGTTCAGCTCGTGGTCAGCGAACTGGTGACCAACGCCCGCAAGTACGCACCCGGCCCGTGTCTGCTGACGCTGGAACTCACCGGCGGCTTGGTGGAGGTGACCGTGTGGGACAGCAACCCGACGCCGCCGGCGATCCTCGCGCCCGACCCGTTGCGCATTGGCCGGCACGGGCTGGAGATCGTCATGGCGGTCGGCCGGAGCTTCGCGGTCCACCGCGAACCCGTGGGCAAACGGATCACCACGGCGATCGTGCCGGCCGACGATCCCGGCGGGGGAGTGTGCTGATGGACGGGCGGGGCAGGCGCCCGTATGCGATCGCCACCGCACACCGGCTTCCGGCGTACTCGCTCAGGTCCAGGGTGGGGTGCGCCGCCACCGTGATGCAGGGCGTTGGCGGCGAGCTCCGAACGACCAGGACCCCACGGTGTCGGCAGCCTCGACCGCAGTCGCCGGTACGAGATCTTCGAGGAAGTGCCGGGCTCTGTCGCGCGCGCCCGCGACGGGTGTGGCGAGGCGGGCGGTTGCGACGTTGCCGCCCATCGTGCCCATCAGGTCACCCCGGTCTCTCATCGTCTGCGCCCAGTCCTCCATCGCCGTTCGAGGCGGATTACCTCACCGTCGAACACGCGGAAATCTATAGTGGCTGGAGTAGACATTGGGTGGTCCCATGGTTATGGTTTCTCTCGTAGCCCAGAGAGACAGAAGGGCCCGGCAGACACGAACTGCCGGGCAGCAGTACGTAGTTGCAGTTCGCAGGACGGTGCGGTGGTGGAGTTCCGAAGCCAGGGTTGTCGCAGGACGGCGACGGGGCTGACGACCGGACCGGGTGGCCCGCGGTGATCAGGGGCCGCCATGAGCAGTACCGCAGTGGCAGTACCTGTGAGTGAAGTTCGCAGTACCCAGCAGTGAGTCAGTGGGCAGTACCTCGGTGAAGGCGTCGGCTGCGGGCGCGCGCACCGGGAGGTTCGGCAGTGGGGTTCCAAGCCAGAGCGGACGCAGGACGGGCGACGGGGCTGGCTGCCGGAGAGTGGCGCTTCGCGAGGCCACCAGCAGTTCGCAGTATCGGCAGTGCAAGCAGTACGCAGTACCCGTTTGGCAAGTGATTGGTTCAGAGGGAAGAACGGAGGAGCCGAGCGCCATCAGGATCGCCCGGGCGGACGTGTTGAGCCCGGGTACCGCAGGACATCGATAGTGAGGTGGTCTCCGGTCGAGCAACCGCGATCCCCGCGTCCCCGACAGCGTCTCGGTCGAGGACACAGAAGGCCGGCGCAGTACCAGGGCCGGCAGATGGTGTAGCAGTTCCTTCGGGGCCCTGGTGCCGTACGGCACCAGGGCCCCTCAACGCGTTCCACAGAGAGGTGAGATGACAGCAGACGATTCCTTCGGCCGTCTCGACGACGACGATTACCCCGCCTACACGATGGGTCGAGCTGCCGAGATGCTCGGCACCACACCCACCTTCCTGCGCGCCCTCGGCGAAGCCCGCCTCATCACCCCGCTCCGCTCCGAGGGCGGACATCGCCGCTACTCCCGCTACCAGCTGCGGATCGCCGCCCGCGCCCGGGAACTCGTCGACCACGGCACCCCCATAGAGGCGGCCTGCCGCATCATCATCCTCGAAGACCAGCTCGAAGAAGCCCAGCGCATCAACGCCGAGTACCGCCGCGCCGCCTCCCGGCACACGGTCGGCAGCTGACCCGCAGTCCGCAGCGAGGGGCCAGGCCGCACTGATCCGTCGATTTCAGAATACGAGCGCATGATCGCCGAAGACACTCAGCCGCCGCCACACGGACGCGATCCGCAGCCTCGCCCCGGCACCACTCCCGACGCCCTGCGCACCCCCGCGGTCGATGCGCCTGCCGGCCCAACCGGCCGGCAGGCTGCCGCAGGCCTGGAAGGCGGGGCGGAGCGTGTGGCGGCTGCGCTGAAGCCGAGAATGCGCGGCTGGCTGCACGCCGGCGTGTTCCCCCTGGCTCTGGTCGGCGGCATCGTCCTGATCGCCGTCTCGCGCTCGGCGGCGGCAGTGGCGGCCTGCTCGGTGTACGCGCTGTCGGCCTGTCTGCTGTTCGGCACCAGCGGGGTCTACCACCGCGGAACGTGGGGTCCGCGAGGGGAGGCGGTCCTGCGGCGGCTGGACCACGCGAACATCTTCCTGATCATCGCCGGCACCTACACCCCGCTGGCGGTACTGCTGCTGCCCGCGGGTCAGCAGCGGGTGCTGCTGGCCGTGGTGTGGGCGGGTGCCCTGGCCGGCATCGCCTTCCGCATCCTGTGGATCGGGGCTCCCCGGTGGCTGTACACCCCGTGCTACATCGCGCTGGGCTGGGTCGCCGTCTTCAACCTGCCCGACTTCGCACGCACCGGCGGCACCGCGGTCGTCGTACTCGTCATCGTCGGCGGTCTGCTCTACACCGCGGGCGCCGTCGTCTACGGCCTCAAGCGCCCCGACCCCTCACCGGCCTGGTTCGGCTTCCACGAGGTCTTCCACACCCTCACCATCGCCGCCTTCACCGCGCATTACACGGCCATCCTCCTGGCAGCCACATGACCGCGGCCGGAGGCAGCCCCCAGCACATGACTCGGGGCCCCGACGTCACATGGTCAGCGAGACTGGTGGGCGAGGGGGCTCTGGTGGAGTCCTGGGCGTCATCGACCAGTGAGGAGCCGAAGCAGCACCTCGGGGCTGTGTCGGTGTCGTTCCTCATCACCGACTTCACCGACTTCACCGACTTCACCGACTTCACCGACTTCACCGGCGGCTCAGGCGTACGGCCGAGGGCGGCGGGCAGCGTCGAGACCGATGAACCCGCCCGGCGGATCATGCTGCGAGGGTGAGGGCGCGCTGGTGCGGAACGTCGCCCCGGTGACCAACCGCTTGGGACTGGCCCCGTCTGGCGGGCCGCCTGCCGATCCAAGCGATGCTCGGAGTCACAGTGACGCGAGGTACCCATCGCCCGCTTCGGTGAGCCGCATGGCGTTGTCGATCACCGAGCGGTTGGCGTATCCCTGTCGACTCAGACCCACGATCCCGTGCGCGCTGAAAAGCCTGAAGACTGCCTGAGAACTGGCAGAGCTGGAAGGCCGATTGTTGGCTCAGCCCCGGACCATTCGATGGAACGGCTGAACGCAAGTTCACCGAGCCGTTCGCGCTGGTGGAGGAGTGGCAGTGGGAGTACGACTACTACGACGACGATGAGCACTCACCTCTACTCCACGTCATCTGTCAGAACGGCTCGGTCCTTCTTGGGTGGCAACCGTGACTGCGAGTTCTGGGTGCTCGTGGTCACGGGGTCTCAGCGGGGCCGGGTCTGGTGGCTAGGGGATGGATGTGCGGCTCCGTACGCGGACGCGGGAGAGGAAAGCGAGCCTGAGGCCGACTTCGTCGCATGGTTCCAAGAGTGGCAAGCCGACCGAGGCTGGTGGTCCGAGCACGTCGACGGGTAGGTCTCATCGGATGGTTGCCGGAGCGGCCGAAGGGCCTGCCCTGACGGGCAGGCCCTTGTACTCGGGCTTCTGATCCGTAGCCCTACAGAGATCGGTCAGCGAAGGTCATACCGGTCGTGCTTCGGCCCTGGGAAGACGCTACCGACAAGGCCGGTTGGTGTGGTTGCTGTAATTCGCTGCTGTACAGCAGCGGCTCCGGATGCCCGTTGTCTGTCCGGCATCTCGGCAGGTCAGCGCTTTCCATTGACGTCCACCGGTACGGCTGACGTATGGCGAACGTCCGTGAAAAATGGTGAGCGGGCGGGGCAACCCTGCCCCCGCCTCATGAGTCACACAGGCGTCGCCCGTTTCACATGCTTTCCCTTGGTCCAGAAGGGGCCCACTCTCTGTGATGACTCGTACCCGGCTGTCCGCGCTGGTGGCGACGGCGGCGCTCGCCACCACCGGCGGCCTGATCACCGCCGCCCCCGCCTCCGCGGCGGTCACCTGCACCTCTCCCGTCTGGAGGGCGCAGTACTTCGGCAACTCCACCTTCAGTGGCACGCCGAAGCTCACCGCCTGCGACACCGCCATCAGCGAGAACTACGGGTACGGCGACCCGGCCGGCGTCACGCTGCCCAAGGACGACTTCTCCGTCCGCTGGTCCCTCACCCGGGACTTCGGCTCCGGCGGCCCCTTCCGGCTCTCCGCCGCCACGCAGGACGGCATGCGCGTCTACGTCGACGGTGTGCGGAAGATCGACCTGTGGAAGAACGTCTCCACCACCGCCCGCAAGACCGTCGACCTGACCATCCCGGCCGGCAAGCACACGCTCCGCGTGGACTACGTCGCATGGACCGGCGTCGCCAACGCCGCCTTCACGTACGCCCCGCGCACCGAGGCCGCCGTCGACACGGTCAAGCCGCTCGCCCCGACCGGCCTCACCGCCACGTACGACTGGGCGACGGCCAAGACCACCCTGCGCTGGACCGCCAACAAGGAGATGGACCTCGCCGGGTACCGCGTGTACCGCCGGCTGAGCGCCACCAGTTGGGCCAAGGTCAGCGGGACGTCCCTGCTGACCACCCGGTCCTTCGTCGACGCCCCGCCCGCAACCGGCCAGACCTTCCTGTACGAGGTCCGCGCCGTCGACAAGGCCGGCCGCGAGTCCACCGGCAGCCCGGACGTGACGGCGACGACCGTCGACCGCACCGGGCCGGCCGCCCCCACCGGTCTCACGGTCGCCACTGGCGACGGGTGGTTTGACACCCTGAACTGGCAGGGAGTCGCCGACACGGCGAAGTACGAGGTGTACGCCTCGTCCGCGGCTGCCGGACCGTTCGAGCTGCGCGGTACGACGACCACGACGTCGTACCGGACCAGCGGCGCCGTGAACACGAACACGTACTACCGGGTCCGGGCCCTCGACGCAGCCGGCAACCCGGGGGCGTACGCGACGGTCACCAGCGACGGCATCGACCGGATGCCACCGAAGTCCCCGACCGGCGTCACCGCCGGCGCCCGTCCCGGCTACACCAACGTGCACTGGAGCCAGCCCGACAGTTTCTACGAGGACTGGGACAACGGCGGGCACTACCGCGTGTACCGCTCGCCCGGCAAGACGTTCGACCCGACCGCGCGCACCCAGGTGACCTGCGTCGCGGAGGAGAGCCACGAGGCGGGCAACGGCGGCAACTGCTACGACGTGGACATGCCCGCGAACACGTACGTGACGTACGCCGTCACGGCGGTGGACCCGTACGGCAACGAGTCGGCGTACTCCGCGCCGGTCGTCGTCCGCACCGGCGACACCGTGGCGCCCGGCCCGGTCACCGGCGTGAAGGTCACCCCGCGCAACGACGGCATGCTGGTGAGCTGGGCCGCCTCGCCCGAGGACGACATCGACGAGTACGTGGTGTGGAAGGGCGTCCGGCAGGCCGACGGCACGGTCAAGTGGCTCGGCCCCGACACCTGCTCGGATGGCACGAGCAACTGGCTCGCGATCCTCTGCGGCAACCTGCCGGACGCCGAGACGCACGTGTACGCGGTGATGGCCAAGGACCACTGGGGCAACACGCTGCACCCGAGCGACCCGAAGGTCACCGTGGTCGAGGCCACCGAGCTCGACGTCCGGCCGTCCGTGACCGTCACCCGGGACTGGAGCCTCGGCAGCCTGGGCCACAACCGGACGGCCACTCGTCCGTCCGTCGACTGGCAGTGCACCGACACGGCCCGCTGCGCCACGGTCACCGGCTACCGCATGAGCCGGTGGAACCCGGCGACCAAGGCGTACGAGCCCCAGCACGACGGACTGCTCCCGCCGGACGCCCGGACGTGGGAGGACGCCACGGCGACGAAGGGGAACACATACTTCTACACGCTGGAGGCCGTGACGGCCGACGGCGCCGTGGTGGGCACGTACCCCTGGTACACCGTCTTCCAGGACCGCGTCTAGCTACTTGCCCCTGAAAAAGGATTTGGCCTGGTGGGCGGGCTGTTGCTGACACCTGGTCCCGGGCGGGGCTGGGTTGCCCTTCCTTGTTCACCGGCTGAGGACGGTCATCCGGTGGAGGTTGTAGGCGAAGATCCCGAGTCCGGCCCAGGTCTGTGCGCCGGCGAGGCGGCGGAGGCGGGTGCGGCGGAATCCGAAGGTGCGCTTGAGGTGGCTGATGCGGGCTTCGATGCCGACTCTCCAGTTGCGCATCCGTCGGAACGGGCGGCTGCGTTCGTACTCCTGGCGGGCTTTTCCCGGGGTTCCGGTGCGTTGGAGGCCGATGCGCCGGACCCCGAGTTCGGCCAGGGCCCGGTCGTTGCCCGCGGTGCCGAAGCCGCGGTCGGCGACCACAGTTGCCGGAACGCGGCCGGTCAGCGTGGTCACCCGCTCGACCGAGGGCACCAGTTGCGGGGCATCGGCCGGGTTTCCGCGGTTGACCTGGTGGTCGACGACGAAGCCGTCTTCGTCTTCGGCCACCAGCGCGGTGTAGCCGAACTGGGTGGGGTGCTGGGGCTTGCCCTTGCGGATCGGCCGGGCATCGGGGTCGGCCAACGACACCAGCCGGTCGGGGATCGTGCGGATCCCCGCCAGCCGTAACGCGGTCTGCTCCAGCAAGCGCCGGGTGCCCGCCACCGTCCCGGCCAGCTTACCGACCAGATGCGCCAGCCGCCCCGAGGGCCGCCCGCGCAGCGCGCGCCGCGCGTTGCGCTCCACGGAGGCCACGTCCCGCAGCGTCGCACGGGCGATGGCGGCGACCTCGCCGGTGAGCCGGTCGATCTCGCCCAGGGCCCGGCCGGTGCGCCGCCGCAGAGTGCGGGAGATCTGCTTCAAGCGGCGGCCTGCTGACCGGCTGCGGTCCCGGAAAGGAGTGCGCCCGGCGGCACCGGCGGCCTTGATCCGGTGCACCAGCCTGCCCAGCTTGCGCACTCCGTGCTCCAGCAGGTCGGCGTCCGTGGGATGGTCGATGTCGGCCTCGATCACGGTGGTGTCGATACGCAGTTTGCGGCACCGCAGCAGTTTCTCCTCCACCAGCTTGCCCAGCAGCGCGGCGTTGAGCTGCTCGATGATCTGGGGGCCGCTGCGGCGCACGAGTTTGACCAGCGTGGTCGGGTGCGGCACCGGGGAGGCCAGCGGGATGCGGCAGAACCGCCGCCAGCTCAGCGAGTCCGCCACCTCACGACAGAGCGTCTCGTAGCCGAGCTGGTAGCGGTGCTTGAGGTACAGCAGCCGCAGCAGCGTCTCGACCGGGACCGACGGCCGCCCCAGCCGTTCGGCGAACACCGCCCGCCACGGAGCGATGAACCGCTCGTCATCCAGGTACGCGTCGATCTCGGCCAGCTCGACGGGCAGCTGCCGCGCTTGCTCCGGCAGCACCTCCCACCACGCGTCCTGTGGCCCGGACACACGCAACATCGCCACCACCCCCGCCCGCCAAGGCCCACCCCCACTGTGACGGCCGCGGACGACTCACACCAGCACTCCGCGCAGGTCACCCCAGCGCAAGCCCGGACTTCTTCAGGGGCAAGGGGTCTGATGCAGGTTCGGGTGACAGGTGCGGTCACGCGGCCTGGAGGGCCGGTGTGGTCATGACGGTCTCGAATTCGATGGGGGTCAGGCGGCCGAGTGAGGCTTGTCTGCGCCGCCGGTGGTAGGTCC
>NZ_JBEOYO010000017.1:0-179136 GCF_040297125.1 Streptomyces sp. NPDC001868
ACGCTGTTGAGTTCTCAAGGAACGGACGCTTCCTTTGTACTCACCCAAGCTAGTCTCGGGCTTTCCTCCGGGCAGTTTCCCTTCGGTCTTGCTGTCTTGCGTTTCCGACTCTATCAGACCGTTTTCCGATCCGATTCCCTGTCGGGGGGATTTGCCTTTCGGCTGTCTTTGGCCTCTCGGTTTCCCTTGCGGCCTTTCGACATTCACTACGTTAGCCGATTCCCTCGGCAACTCATAATTGAGTGCTGCGGGCTGGAATCATGGCACGCCTAATTCGCCCCCGCTGAGGGGATGTCGTAGGTAGTGGGTTGGCCGCTCTCGGCTGCTGGCTGATCGCCGTAACCGGGTCAAGCGGCTCGGGCTACGTTACGGATCGCCCAGGGGTGAGTCAAGTTGAGCGCCGGCGGGGGACGTGGGCCCGATACGGGCTGACGGTGGGGTCGTTGGCGACCCAGAAGCGCCAGGGGTGGACGCCGCCGTCTCCGGAGACACCGGTGCGGGGGCCATCGAGTACCTGGTCAGGGCTGGCGGGGGTGCCGGTCAGGACCGTCAGGGGTGGGGTGCCGGAGGCGCAGGCATCCGTGCCGTCGAGGGCTCGGTCCACGTCCAGGGCCGTGGCCAGGCGGGCGGGGCCTTTGGCCAGTTCCTTGTCATTTCGGGCCGAGATTCGACGTTTGCGGGCGAGGTCGGCGCCCTCGATGATCTCGCCGGCCCGCAGTAGAACCGCGCTCGCCCGGCCCTCCGGGCCGCACACCAGGTTCATGCAGTGCCACATGCCGTAGGTGAAGTAGACGTACACGTGTCCGGGCGGACCGAACATCACGTCGTTGCGGGCGGTGCGGCCCCGGAAGGCGTGGGAGCCGGGGTCGTTCGCACCGTCGTAGGCCTCCACCTCCGTGAGGCGCACTTCGATCGGGCCGTCCGGGGTAGTGCGTACGAGGACGCGTCCCAGGAGGTCCGGTGCCACCTCCAGTACGGGGCGGTCGAAGAACTCGCGGGCGAGGGGCGTACGGTCGGGGCTCGCGATCATGGCGTACGAGCGTAGTCCAGACGGGTGCGGAACCGGCGGCCGTCGGTCTGCGTTTGTAGGGATCAAGGATCCACGCCGCGCAGAGCGATCCACACCACACAAAGCACGAACTCAGAACACAGAACCACACAGATATATACGCAGGCGTTGCCTGACGGGAGGAACAGACATGGGGTTCAAGCGGTTGCTCGCGAGCCTGGGGGCCGGTGGCGCTTCGGTCGAGACGGTGCTGACCGAGGTCAATGTCGTCCCGGGCGGTGTCGTCCAGGGTGAGGTGCGCATCCAGGGCGGCTCCGTGGACCAGCAGATCGAGGCGCTGTCCGTCGGACTGCAGGCCAAGGTCGAGGTCGAGGGCCAAGACGCGGAGTACAAGCAGGACATCGTGTTCACCAAGCAGCGGCTCGGTGGTGCCTTCGAGCTGAAGGCCGAGGCGGTCCACGTGGTGCCGTTCGGGCTGGAGATCCCGTGGGAGACGCCGGTCACCACGATCCAGGGGCAGACGCTGCCGGGCATGAACATCGGTGTGACCACCGAGCTGGAGATCGCGCGCGCGGTCGACTCCGGTGACCTGGACCCGATCAACGTGCACCCGCTGCCGGCACAGCAGGCCATCCTGGACGCCTTCATCCAGCTGGGCTTCCGCTTCAAGAACGCGGACCTGGAGCGCGGCCACATCCGGGGGACGCGGCAGAAGCTGCCCTTCTACCAGGAGATCGAGTTCTACCCGCCCCAGCAGTACCACGGCCTCAACCAGGTCGAGCTGAGCTTCGTCGCCGACGAGCGCGAAATGGACGTCGTGCTGGAGATGGACAAGAAGCCGGGTCTGTTCAGCGAGGGCAGCGACTCGTTCCGCTCGTTCAAGGTGGGGCTGCACGACTACCAGGGCACGGACTGGGCGGCGTATCTGAACCAGTGGCTGTCGGAGGTCGGCAGCAAGCGCAGCTGGTTCTAGGCTCGACCTGCTCGACACAACTGGAACCACACCTACCCCCGATCCATCAGGAGGTACCGAGGTGACCGAGCCGAAGAGGCCGCCGCTCCCCCACGATTTCCACCCGGTCGTGCCGTCCTTCACGGTCGCGAGCGAGGACGTCGAGGCAGGTGCGACGCTCAAGGACGCTCAGGTCTACGCGGAGGGGAACACCTCACCGCAGCTGCGCTGGGAGGGCTTCCCGCCTGAGACCAAGAGTTTCGCCGTGACGTGTTACGACCCGGACGCTCCCACGGGGAGCGGGTTCTGGCACTGGGTCGTGTTCGACATCCCGGTGTCGGTGACGGAATTGCCGACGGGTGCGGGCTCGGGGAAGTTCGAGGGGCTGCCCGAGGGCGCTGTCCAGGTGCGCAACGACTACGGGACGAAGGACTTCGGCGGGGCCGCGCCGCCGCCCGGGGATCCGGCGCACCGGTATGTGTTCACGGTGTACGCCGTGGATCAGGAGAAGCTCGGTCCGGATGCGGACGCCTCTCCCGCCGTGGTCGGTTTCAACCTGCGGTTCCACACGCTGGGGCGTGCTCAACTCATCGGTGAGTACGCCGCCGTGGCGGAAAAGTAACGAAGCCGGACGTTCATTGAACGTTTGCCCGTCTCTGGTCTTGGAAGTGATCAGAGACGGGCATTTTTTATTGCGTTGTCCATCTCGGCGTGCCCGGCCAGAGTTGATCCAAGCCCGCCGGGGGGTGGGCTGGCACAGGAGGTGGGCTGGAATGCGGGACACGCTGGTACTGAACGCGAGCTTCGAGCCGCTGTCGACGGTGACGCTCAACCGAGCCGTCGTGCTGGTACTGCAGGACAAGGCCGTCGTCGAGCAGACCCACCCCGAACTGCGCATGCGCGGAGCCGCGGTCGATATACCGGCGCCCCGGGTGATCAGGCTCTGCAGGTATGTCAGGGTGCCGTTCCGAAGACAAGCCCCTTGGTCGAGGCGGGGGGTCCTGGTACGGGACAGGCACAGGTGCGCGTACTGCGGTCGTCGGGCGACGACCGTGGACCATGTGGTGCCGCGGTCGCGGGGCGGTGGTGACACCTGGCTGAACACGGTGGCCTCTTGCGCCGAGGACAACCACCGGAAGGCGGACCGGACTCCGGAGCAGGCGGGGATGCCGTTGCTTCGGCAGCCGTTCGAGCCTACGCCTGCCGATGCGATGTTGCTGTCGCTGGGGCACGATGACTTCGATGCGCTGCCGGCCTGGCTTTCGCAAGGGGCCGCGTAGGGCTCCGCCGGTGGGCCGTCGAGCGCCGTCGCGGCCGCTGTCGTTCGCGGGCTGCGGGTTCGTTGTGGCTGATCGCGCAGTTCCCCGCGCCCCTGAAAGCAAAAGCACCAGGGCCCGCTCTTCTTGCGAAGGCGGGCCCATGCTCATGTGCCGTGTACTCAGTCGATCGCCGGCTTCTCTCGGCGTTCGTTGCCGCCGTCCGTGGGGCGGGGGACGGAGGGGCCGCCGCCCAGGTTGCCGAAGTTGCCCATGGCGCCGGAGAGGCCCTTGAGGGCGTCGCCGATCTCGCTGGGGACGATCCAGAGCTTGTTGGCGTCGCCCTCGGCGATCTTCGGGAGCATCTGGAGGTACTGGTAGGAGAGGAGCTTCTGGTCCGGGTCGCCGGCGTGGATGGCCTCGAAGACCGTACGGACGGCCTGGGCCTCGCCCTCGGCGCGCAGGGCGGCGGCCTTGGCCTCACCCTCGGCGCGCAGGATCTGGGACTGCTTCTCGCCCTCGGCGGTGAGGATGGCCGCCTGGCGCGTACCTTCGGCGGTGAGGATCGCGGCGCGCTTGTCACGGTCGGCGCGCATCTGCTTCTCCATCGAGTCCTGGATGGAGGTGGGCGGCTCGATCGCCTTCAGTTCGACGCGGTTGACGCGGATGCCCCACTTGCCGGTGGCCTCGTCGAGGACGCCGCGCAGGGCCGCGTTGATCTCCTCGCGGGAGGTCAGGGTCCGCTCCAGGTCCATGCCACCGATGATGTTGCGCAGTGTGGTGACGGTGAGCTGCTCGATCGCCTGGATGTAGCTGGCGACCTCGTACGTCGCCGCGCGGGCGTCGGTGACCTGGTAGTAGATGACCGTGTCGATGTTCACGACCAGGTTGTCCTGGGTGATCACCGGCTGCGGCGGGAACGGTACGACCTGTTCGCGGAGGTCGATGCGGTTGCGGATGGAGTCGATGAACGGGACGACGATGTTGAGGCCCGCGTTGAGTGTGCGTGTGTAGCGGCCGAACCGCTCGACGATGGCCGCGCTGGCCTGTGGAATCACCTGGATGGTCTTGATCAGGGCGATGAAGACCAACACCACCAGAATGATCAGGACGATGATGATCGGTTCCATCGTTTGCTCCCCGTGCCCTTCTCTGCCGTGGCGCTTCCTGAAGATCTTATGCCTGTCGGGACTGTTGAAGATCTTGCTGGTCGAGTCTGGCAGAACACCGCCCGCCAGGTGGGTCGTTCCGTCATGGCGTCATCGCGTCGTGACCACGTCGTGCGAGGTCACATGACGATCGCGGTGGCTCCCTCGATCTCCACGACGTCCACTTCCTGACCCACCTCGTAGGCCTGGCCGGTGTCGAGCGCGCGGGCGGACCAGACTTCGCCGCCCAGCTTGATACGGCCTCCCGAGCCGTCGACCCGTTCCAGGACGACGGCGTGTTTGCCCTTCAACGCGTCGATGCCGGTGGCGAGTTGGGGCCGCTGGGATCTGTGCCGGGCCGCGATGGGGCGTACGACGGCGATGAGCGCGACGGAGACGATCGCGAAGACGACGACCTGGAGGACGATCCCACCGCCCAGCCCAGCGACCACGGCGCCGGCGACCGCGCCGAGGGCGAGCATGCCCAACTCGGGCATCGCGGTCACGACGAGGGCGATCCCGAGCCCGGCCGCGCCGATCAGCCACCACACCCATGCGTCGATGCTGTCCACAACGGCCATGGTAGAACCGCGATCCGTCCGCCGAACAGAGCGCACGGTCAAAGATCGCGTACAGAGGGATCCCAAGTCGGGTGCGCCCGGCCCCTTTGTGGGGGGGGGCCCCCCCCGACCGGCGGAAGATCGGGAGAAGTTGGAGGTCAGGTGAGCGGCAGGCCGTGGGCGGTCCAGCGCTCGCCCAGCTGCTCGACGACGAGCGGGAGGCCGAAGCAGTGGGAGAGGTTGCGGGAGGTGAGCTCCAGCTCCAGCGGGCCCGCGGCGAGGACCTTGCCCTGACGGATCATCAGGACGTGGGTGAAGCCCGGGGGGATCTCCTCCACGTGGTGCGTGACCATGATCATGGAGGGGGCGATCGGGTCGCGGGCGAGACGGCCGAGGCGGCGTACGAGGTCCTCGCGGCCGCCGAGGTCGAGGCCGGCGGCGGGCTCGTCGAGGAGGAGCAGCTCGGGGTCGGCCATGAGGGCGCGGGCGATGAGGGTGCGCTTGCGCTCGCCCTCGGAGAGGGTGCCGAACTTGCGGTCGATGTAGTCGGTCATGCCGAGGCGGTCGAGGAAGGCGCGGGCGCGAAGCTCGTCGACCTCCTCGTAGTCCTCGTTCCAGGTCGCCGTCATGCCGTAGGCGGCGGTCAGGACGGTCTGCAGGACGGTCTGGCGCCTGGGGAGCTTCTCCGCCATGGCGATGCCGGCCATGCCGATGCGGGGGCGCAGTTCGAAGACGTCGACCTTGCCGAGGGTGTCGCCGAGGATCGTGGCGGTGCCCTTGCTGGGGTACAGGTAGCTGGACGCGATGTTGAGGAGGGTGGTCTTGCCGGCGCCGTTCGGGCCGAGGATGGCCCAGCGCTCGCCCTCCTTGACCGACCAGGAGACCTGGTCCACCAGAGCCCGGCCCTCGCGGACCACGGATACGTCCTCCAGCTCCAGAACATCGCTCATGAGCGCGCTGTCTCCCCTTGCAGTGTCGGCCTGTCTCGGCTGTCGCGTACGCCTGTGGTCGGAGCCACCGCCGGGTGGGCGCAGCCCTCAGGGAAATCTACGCCACCGGTCGGGCCGTCCATCCCATCGGTCGGTCCTTAGGGTGGGGGCATGCTTTCCGAACCACGTTCAGGGCGCCTCGCCTCATGGGGAAATGCCCTTCTTGCCGGACTTGTCTCGCCGGATGACGCGGTGCTCGCGATCGTCGGGGAGGACGCGGTGCATCGGGTGGAGGGGTTGCCCGGTGAGACGGGGCCCGTCGGACTGACGCTCGCGCTGGGGCGGTTGCGGGCGCTCGGGGTGACCGGGCTGCGGGTCGCGCTGCCCGCGGCGGGACATCCGCTGGGGCTGAGCGGGCCGCCGGAGTTCAACAAGCGGGCGCTGGAGGCGGAGGAGGCGGTCGTCTGCCACGGGGGTGCGCTGGGGCTGGTGCCGGAGGTGTACGCGGTGGGCCCCTCGGGCGATGAGCATGTGGAGGTCGTCTGGCACTGTCTGGAGGTGCGGGAGGCGCCGCCCGCCGATGTGCCGTCCCTCGGGGAGGCCGAGCGGGAGTTGGCGGAGGCGCTGCGGGACGCGACCGCGGTGCTGGCCAGGCTGGATGTCGCGGCGTCCGGGCCGGTGGCCGAGGCGGCGATCGACGCGTATCGGGCGCGGGCCGAGCGGGGGCGGGAGGTGTTGGCGCCCGGGTATCCGCCGCGGGCGGTACGGGTGCTGGAGTTGGCGCAGCGGGTGGGGTTGCTGATCTCCGTGGCGTTCGAGAACGGCCACGGTGGCGCCGTGAGCGCCTCCGAGATGGCCTCCCGGGCCGCCGCGCTGCGTCCGGTCGAGCGGACGGCTCGGCGGGCGCAGGTGGCGGCGTACAACGCGTTCGTGGAGGAACGGGAGCGGGGGCGGTAGTACGGCGGGGCTGTGGGCCCTTGGTTGTGCGGTGCCCGGTGGCTGTGTCGGACGGGGGCGGGTTCGTGCGGCCCGGCGCTTACGGGGTGCCGCTGCGCCCACCCGTGCCGCCCCAGCGGCACGACTGCCCGCAGTTGGGAGCGTAGGACAGGCAGGTCGCCTCAGCGGCACGACTGCCCGCGGCTGGGGCGGTGGGCGGTGAGGTGGGCGCAGCCCTTTCGGGGGCGCGGGGAACTGCGCGAGCAGCCACGCGCGGCTCGCGGACGCCGGACTCACCGCGGCTCCCGGGCCATGGGGCGTTCGACATCCGGAGCCCGCAGCATGGCAAAGTGCCCCACCGACCCCGAAAGGCCGGCGAAGCCCTGGTTGGCGCGGCGAACGTCAGTGGTTGGCCGAGATGTTGCCGAATGTCGGGTTGAGCGCCGCGATGAGGTTGGCGCTGAGGCCTGTGACCGTGACGGGGACGCTGACGGGGACCTGGACGTCGAGGCCGGAGGCGACACCCGGGGAGCCGACGGCCGCGCTGTCGGCGGTCGAGTCGGCGACGGCCGCACCGGACGAGGCACCCGCGGCGAGCCCGGCGGCGGTGACGGTCAGGGCGGCCTTCTTGGCGAAGTTCATGAGCTGGGTTCCTCCCGCGTCGTACGTGTCCGGCCCGCCCGCGGGCCGTGCGCTGATCAACGCGGGGGTGGGGCGTGGTGGCACGGACGGGCGAGGGGAACGGCCCTTTCGGTGCAGTGAGGTGACAACCTGACCGGCCTCCCAGGGGCGCCTGGGAGGCCGGTGGTCACTGGTGCTCCGGGGCGGGAACGTCAGTGGTTGACACCCAGGTTGCCGAAGGCCGGGTTCAGGATGCCGACGACGTTCACGCTGTTGCCGACCGCGTTCACGGGGATGTGGACCGGGGCCTGGATGACGTTGCCCGAGACGACGCCCGGCGAGCCGATCGCCTTGCCGTCGGCGTGCGCGCCGCCGTCGGTGGCGGAGGCCATGCCGGCACCGGCGGCGACGAGGCCACCGGCCACCATCGTGACAGCGGCGGCCTTCTTCAGGTTCTTCACTTTGAGCCCTTCCTTGCGATCACTGCGGCGGTCGCACGCAGCACGCACTGAAGAACGCGGGCGGCCCCGGCAGGATGCGCCACCCGAGGGACATACACCCGACAGTATGAATCTCAGCCCGGAGCGGAACCCTCCATGTTGCCGGACAATCCGACCGTCATCCGGCCATACCGTGGCGCACCGCCCACAGTGCGGCCTGTGTCCGGTCCGCCAGGTCGAGCTTCATCAGGATGTTCGAGACATGGGTCTTCACGGTCTTCTCGGAGAGGACCAGGGCGCGGGCGATCTCGCGGTTCGAGCGGCCGTCGGCGATCAGGCCGAGCACCTCGCGCTCCCGCTCGGTGAGGGAACTTCCTCTCCCCTGGCCGGAGTTGGCCTCCTCCTGGGACAGGAGCGCGTCGGCGACCTCCGGCTGGAGCAGGATGTGTCCGGCGTGCACCGAGCGGATGGCGCCGGCGAGGGCGTCGGGGTCGACGTCCTTGTAGACGTATCCGGCGGCGCCGGCGCGCAGGGCCGGGACGACCGTGCGCTGTTCGGTGAAGCTGGTGACGATGAGCACGCGCGCGGGGTTGGCGAGTTCGCGGAGCTTGCGCAGCGCGTCGACGCCGTCCATGCCCGGCATCTTGACGTCCATGAGGACGACGTCGGGCCGGAGCTCCTCCGCGCGGGCGACGCCCTCGGCGCCGTCGGCGGCCTCTCCCACGACCTCGATGTCGTCCTGCACCTCCAGGAAGGTGCGCAGGCCGCGTCGGACCACCTGGTGGTCGTCGACGAGGAGCACCTTGATTGCGTCAGCCACCGGGGACCTCCATCTCGATCGTGGTGCCCTTTCCGGGCGCCGATTCCACGGTCAGCCGGCCGCCGACCCCGCTCGCCCGGTCGCGCATGGAGACGAGGCCGAGGTGGCGGCCCGCGCGGCGGACGACCTGGGGGTCGAAGCCGGTGCCGTCGTCCGTGACCCGCAGGACGGCTCCGCCGCCGTGCCGGTCGAGGGTGACGTCGACCCGCTCGGCCCCCGAGTGCCGCAGGGCGTTGTGCAGGGCCTCCTGGGCGACGCGCAGCATGGCCTCCTCCTGGGCGGCGGGCAGCGCGCGGGCGCCGCGGCCGGAGAAGGTGACGCGGGCGCTGTGGGCGCGGTCCATGACGTGGACCTGGGTGCGCAGGGTGGCGGCCAGACCGTCCTCGTCGAGTCCGGCGGGGCGCAGCTCGACGACGGCGGCGCGCAGCTCGTCCGCGGCCTCGGCGGCGAGGGCGGCCACGTGCTGGAGTTCGCCCTTCGCGCGCGTGGGGTCGCGGTCGACCAGCGCGGCGGCGGCCTGGGCGGTCAGGCGCAGGGAGAAGAGCTTCTGGCTGACGGCGTCGTGGAGTTCGTGGGCGAGCCGGGAGCGCTCCTCGGCGATGGTCAGCTCGCGGCTGCGCTCGTAGAGGCGGGCGTTGGTGAGGGCGATCGCGGCGTGCTGGGCGAGGATCGCCAGCAGGTCCTCGTCCTCCTCGGTGAAGCCGCAGCCGCCCTCGGGCCTGGGGCAGCGCTTGTTGGCGAGGAAGAGGGCGCCGATGACCTCGTCGCCGTCGCGGATGGGCAGGCCCAGGAAGTCGATCAGGTCGGGGTGGGCGCTGGGCCAGCCCTCGAAGCGGGGGTCCTCGCGGACGTCGGCCAGGCGCTCGGGGGTGGCCTCGTGGAGCATCGCGGCGAGGATGCCGTGCTGGCGCGGGAGCGGGCCGATGGCCTTCCACTGGGCGTCGCTGACGCCGTCGACGACGAACTGGGCGAAGCCGCCGTGGTCGTCGGGGACGCCGAGCGCGGCGTACTCCGCGTCGAGCAGCTCGCGCGCGGAGGCGACGATCGTCTTGAGGACGTCACGCACCTCCAGGTGCCTGCTCATGGCCAGCAACGCACTGCTCACCGCGGCGAGGCCGGACCGTGGACCTTGACTCATGACCTCACCGTACCGGCGGGGTCCGACACCGCGGATCGGACCGCCGGAGGCCTCGTCCGGGCCCTCGGACCTAGGCCGGAGGCCTACTGCCGGCCCTGGACGCGGCCTAGGACCCGACCTAGGCCCGACCTAGGCCCGACCTAGGCCCGGGTTCGGGCCCAGCGGCCTAGGGCGAAGGGCCCCGGCGGTCTGCGGCCCGCGCACGAGGCGGCGGGGGCGGTCCCGTTCCTACGTTGGGATCACCGCCGACCAGGACGGGAGGCGGCAGAGGACGAGGGGACGGATGTCATGCCGGTAGCGATCATCACGGGGGCTTCGAAGGGGCTGGGCCGGGCACTCGGCGCGGCCCTGGCGGAGCGCGGCTGGGATCTGGTGCTCGACGCCAGGACCGCCGGGGTCCTGAAGGAGACGGCGGCGGAGCTGTCGGCGTACGGGACGCGGGTGGAGGCCCTGCCGGGGGATGTCATGGACGCCGGGCACCGGGCGGAGCTGGTGGCGGCGGCGCGGGGGCTGGGCGGTGTCGATCTGCTGGTGAACAACGCGAGCGCGCTGGGCGCCGAGCCGCTCGTACGGCTGGAGGGGTTGGCGCTGGACGGGCTGCGGCGGGCCCTGGAGGTCAATGTGGTCGCGGCGCTGGGGCTGGTCCAGGAGGCGCTGCCGTCGCTGCGGGCCTCCGGGGCGGGTGCGGTGATCGGTGTCAGCTCGGACGCGGCGGCCGAGGCGTACGGGACGTGGGGCGGGTACGGGGCCTCGAAGGCGGCGCTGGACCAGCTGTCGGCGGTGCTGGCCGAGGAGGAGCCGGGGCTTCGGGTGTGGGCCGTGGATCCCGGGGACATGGGCACGGACCTGTACGCGGCGGCCGTACCGGACGACGACGATCCGCGGCCGAGCCCGAGCAGTGTGGTCCCGGCCTTTCTGCGGTTGCTCGACGAGCGGCCGGCCAGTGGCCGCTACGGGGCTCCGTCCCTGTTGGAGGGGCGATGACGACGGCGACGGTACGGGTGCCGGAGGGGCTGCACGCGCGTGTGCCCGTCGAGCAGCGTGGGCCGGGGCTCGACCGGGACGGCGTACGGCTGCTGGTCTCGCGGGGTACGGAGGTGTCGCACCACACGTTCGCGGCACTGCCGGGGCTGCTGAGAGCGGGGGATCTGCTGGTGGTCAACACGTCGCCGACGCTGGCGGCGGCGGTGGACGGGACGGTGGGGCACGCGCGCGTGGTGGTGCATCTCTCCACGCGGGGCGACGACGGGCGGTGGGCCGTCGAGCTGCGGGATCCGAACGGACGCGGCACCTCGCGCGCGCGTGCGGGCGGGCCTGCGGGGACGGAGGTGCGGCTCCCCCGTGACGTACGGCTCGTCCTGGAGGAACCGCTGAGCGAGCGGGGCGAGCGGCTGTGGTGGGCACGGGTGTCGTCGTCGGATGCGGCCGGGGTGCGGGCCGTGGCGGAGGCACCGGCCCTCGCCGAGGTCCTCCGCGAGCACGGGCGGCCCATTCGGTACTCCTATACGGAGCGGGACCAGCCGCTGTCCGTGTACCAGACGGTGTTCGCGCTGCCTGCGGAGGACGGGGCGGGGAGCGCGGAGATGCCGAGTGCGGGGCGGCCGTTCACGGCGCGGCTGGTGGCGGAGCTGGTGAGCCGGGGCGTGCAGTTCGCGCCGATCACGTTGCACACCGGGGTGGCGTCGGCGGAGGCGCACGAGCCGCCGTATCCGGAGCGGTTCGCGGTGCCGGAGGCGTCGGCGCGGCTGATCAACGCGGCGCGGGCGGGTGGCGGGCGGGTCGTGGCGGTGGGGACGACGGCGGTGCGGGCCGTGGAATCCGCCACCGGCCCGGACGGCGTCGTACGGGCGCGGGAGGGCTGGACGGATCTGGTGGTGACGCCGGAGCGCGGGGTGCGGGTGGTGGACGGGCTGCTGACGGGGCTGCACGAGCCGGAGGCCTCGCATCTGCTGATGCTGGAGGCGGTCGCGGGGCGGGCGGCGATCGACCGGGCGTACGAGGCGGCGGTCGAGGGGCGCTATCTGTGGCACGAGTTCGGAGACGTGCACCTCATCCTGCCGGAGATCCCGCCGGAGAAGGGGCCTCACGCAGAGCATTGCGGCAGCAACTACCGGTGAGACACGGACCCGCCCCATGTGAGCCCTCCCATAGGGCGCGCATCACGTACGAACGAGCCTAGGAGAGAGATAAGGGCGGTTTGAGCGGGAGAGACGGGTTGGTCTGTCCCGTTTTGCCGTTTGTGGTCCAACTACCCGGCATCGTACGTCACACCTTTGCCACGCGATTTTGCGGCCGCTAAGAATGGCTTCAGTCGCTCGACGCCGTGGGTTCTCCCGCGGCGTTTGTGCTGGAAGAGAAGTGTCCCCACCCGGCACGAGAGCGACCTCCGCGCTATTCGAAGAGGTCCCTCACTCATGCTCAAGAACGCCAAGAATCCCGGTCACAGTCTCGCGCTGACCAAGGCCCACAAGCTCTCGTTCGCCGGAGTGGCCGCCTTCGGCGCCGCCGCCCTCGCGTTCTCGCTGGTGCCGGCCGAGGCTCAGACCGCCACGCAGACGGTGTCCGCGGCTCCGGCCGCGTTCAGCCAGAACCCGGCCCAGGCCGCCAAGGCGAGCGTCACGAACCAGGCCGCCGACGCCGACAAGAAGGCCGCCGCCGCTGCCGCGAAGAAGAAGGCCGAGCAGGAGCGCGCGAAGAAGGAGGCCGCCAGCCGGGCCGCCCAGCGCGCCAAGATCGCCAAGGCTGCCAAGGCCGCCGCGAAGTCGTACCCGAACAACCTCGACGGCTGGATCCGTGAGGCGCTCGACATCATGAAGAAGCACAAGATCCCGGGCACCTACCACGGCCTGCACAAGAACATCATGCGGGAGTCCTCGGGCAACCCGAACGCCATCAACAACTGGGACATCAACGCCCAGAACGGCGTCCCGTCGATCGGTCTGCTCCAGGTCATCAAGCCGACCTTCGACGCCTACCACGTCCCCGGCACGCCCAAGAGCCAGTACGACCCGGTCGCCAACCTGACGGCCGCCGCGAACTACGCCGCCGACCGTTACGGCTCGATCGACAACGTCAACAGCGCGTACTGAGGCCCGCGCGGGACCTCTGAGAACGTGGAAGGGCGGCACCCGGTGCGGGTGCCGCCCTTCGTATGTCAGTGCCCGGCCGTGGGCCGTGCGACTACTTCCGCATGACCTCCGGCTCGTGGCGGCGCAGGAAGCGGGCCACGAGGACTCCGCAGATCACGCCGATCACGACGAGGGCGATCATGTCGAGGCTGTACGCGCCGACCGTGTGGTCCCACAGCGGGTCCGTGTCGCCGGCCTCCTTGGGCGGACTGATGTTGTTGAAGTCCAGCGTGGCACCGGCGGCGGCGACCGCCCAGCGGGACGGCATCAGGTACGAGAACTCGTTGACGCCGGGGCTGCCGTGCAGGGCGAAGAGGCAGCCGGTGAAGACGACCTGGACGATCGCGAACATCACCAGCAGCGGCATCGTCTTCTCGGCGGTCTTCACCAGCGAGGAGATGACCAGGCCAAACATCATGGACGTGAAGCCGAGTCCCATGATCGGGATCGAGAGTTCGAGCATCACGGCGAACTTGCCCTCGCCGAAGATCAGCGCCTCGTCCGGGATGGTCCGGCTGGAGAAGCCGATCGCGCCGACCATGGCGCCCTGGAACACGGTGACCGCGCCCAGGACGATCACCTTGGACATCAGGTACGCCGAACGCGACAGGCCGGTGGCCCGCTCCCGCTCGTAGATCACCCGTTCCTTGATCAGCTCTCGGACGGAGTTGGCGGCGCCCGCGAAACACGCGCCGACCGCGAGGATCAGCAGCACCGTGGTGGCCGTGCCGTTCGGGATGGGCAGGTCGGTCGCCGGGTTGATCTTCCGGACCAGCAGGTCCTTGTCCGGGTCGATGAGCAGGCTCACCGCGCCGAGCACGGCCGGCAGGATCACCGTCAGCGCCAGGAAGCCCTTGTCGGAGACGATCACCGAGACATAGCGCCGGACCAGCGTGCCGAGCTGGGAGAACCAGCCCTGCGGCTTCGGCGGGCGCATCGACTGCGGCGGCGGCATGTGCACCGACTGCGGGGCGACGGCGTCGATGTCCGCGGCGTACATCTGGTAGTGCTGCGAGCCCTTCCAGCGGCCCGCCCAGTCGTAGTCGCGGTAGTTCTCGAAGGCGGAGAAGACGTCGGCCCAGGTGTCGTAGCCGAAGAAGTTCAGGGCCTCCTCGGGCGGACCGAAGTACGCCACCGAGCCGCCCGGGGCCATCACCAGGAGCTTGTCGCAGATCGCCAGCTCGGCCACCGAGTGGGTGACCACCAGGACCGTACGGCCGTCGTCGGCGAGGCCGCGCAGCAGCTGCATGACATCGCGGTCCATGCCCGGGTCGAGGCCGGAGGTCGGCTCATCCAGGAAGATCAGCGACGGCTTGGTCAGCAGCTCCAGGGCGACCGAGACGCGCTTGCGCTGGCCGCCGGAGAGGGAGGTGACCTTCTTGTCCTTGTGGATGTCGAGCTTGAGCTCGCGCAGCACCTCGTCGATACGGGCGTCGCGCTCGGCGGCCGTGGTGTCGGCCGGGAAGCGCAGCTTGGCCGCGTACTTGAGGGCCTTCTTGACGGTCAGCTCCTTGTGCAGGATGTCGTCCTGCGGGACCAGACCGATGCGCTGGCGCAGCTCGGCGAACTGCTTGTACAGGTTCCGGTTGTCGTAGAGGACGTCGCCCTGGTTGGCGGGGCGGTAGCCCGTGAGCGCCTTCAGCAGGGTGGACTTGCCGGAGCCGGAGGGGCCGATGACCGCGATGAGCGACTTCTCCGGGACACCGAAGGAGACGTCCTTCAGGATCTGCTTGCCGCCGTCGACGGTGACCGTCAAGTGGCGTGCGGAGAAGGAGACTTCACCGGTGTCGACGAACTCCTCGAGACGGTCGCCGATGATGCGGAACGTCGAGTGGCCGACGCCGACGATGTCGTTCGGGCCGAGGAGGGCCGTACCACCCTTGGCGATCGGCATGCCGTTGACGAACGTGCCGTTGTGCGAGCCGAGGTCGCGGATCTCGAAGCGCCCGTCGGGCGTCGCGTGGAACTCGGCGTGGTGGCGCGACACCTGGAGGTCGGAGACCACCAGTTCGTTCTCCAGGGCACGGCCGATGCGCATGACACGGCCGAGGGCCAGCTGGTGGAACGTGGTCGGGCTGCGGTCGCCGTAGACCGGCGGCGCCCCCGCGCCACCACCGGGGCCCTGCTGCGGGAAGCCCTGCTGCTGCGGGACCTGTGCCTGCGGCGGCTGCTGCCAGCCCGCCTGCGGTGTCTGCTGCGGCGGGGCCTGCTGGCCCGCGTATCCCGCGCTCGCGCCCTGCGCCGCGTACGGCTGCTGCTGGGGCTGCGCGGCAGCGGCGGTGCCGGAGAGGTTGAGTCTCGGGCCGTCGGTCGCGTTGCCGAGATGCACGGCCGAACCGGGGCCGATCTCCAGCTGATGGATCCGCTGCCCCTGCGCGAAGGTGCCGTTGGTGCTGCCGTGGTCCTCGATCACCCAACCACGGCCGCTGTAGCTGATCGTGGCGTGACGCCAGGACACCCTGGCGTCGTCGAACACGACGTCTCCCTGCGGATCACGTCCGAGGGTATATGCCCTGGACGGATCGAGCGTCCAGGTTTGTCCGTTCAATTCCAGTACGAGTTCCGGCACTCCATGCCCCACTGAGTTGTCCCCCGAATTACCCCCAACACAGGGAGTCTAGGGATGTCGAACATCGGGGGGAACTATTTCAGGCTCGACCCCCTGACCGAAAGTCGGGCCTTGTGAAGAGAACGTACGGGGGCATCGCCCCGTCCCGTTGACGGGGTTGAAAACGGGCCGGAGAGTGGTAATCCCACGCGAGGGGGACATCAGCGGTGCAACGCCGCGATGCGGATCGGGGGGTCCGACCATGAACGACCGGAATGCCGACCTCGGCAGGCGCGTACCGTGGGGGGACGTACTGTTCTCCGCGATCGCCGCCGTGAGCTGGGCGTTGATCGGGATGGCGGGTACGGCGGCGCTCGGTCTGCATCTGCTGGAGGCCGACTCGGCGGGTGAACTGGGGGCCCTGACGGCGGCGGTTGTGGCGCTCGGGGCGGGTGGGTCGGTGACACCGTCCGGCGATGTGTCCGTCTTCGGCCTGGAGGGAGCGCGGGCGACCACCGCCATCGAGATCACGCCACTGGGTGTCGGCCTGGTGGGGGCGCTCCTGCTGTCCTGGTTCTTCCTGCGGTCCTTGCGCGGCGCGGGAGTTGTGATCTCCTCCGTCGAACTCCTCGCGCGGGCGGGCACGGTGCTCGCGCTCTTCGTGGCGCTGATGGGCGGACTGGCCTGGGCCGGCAACGCCGTCGTCACCCTCGACGGGAGCCGGCTGGGCATCGACGAACAACTGCCGGGCGGCGGCGACCTCGACAAGGTGGAGATCCCCGGACTCGGCGACCTCGGGGACATCGGCGGCGGTCTGCTGCCGGACCGGCTGGGCGATCTGGCCGACGCGAACGCCGAGGTGGGCTTCACCGTCGACACCGTGCCGAGCCTGCTCGGCGGCCTGGTCTGGTGCCTCGGCGTGCTGGTCGTCGCCCTGCTGGCCTCGCGCCGCACTCCCCTGCCGCCCGCCCTGGACGCGGTGCACCGGGTCGTACGGCCGGCCGTGTCCGCGGTGGTGACCGTGCTGCTGGTGGCGGTCCTGGCCGGGCTCGCGGCGGCGGCGTACGCGGCGATCGGTGACCCCCACCCCAAGCGGATCGCCGGCGCGGCCCTCCTCGGCGCGCCCAACGGCGTCTGGCTCGGCGTCCCCCTCGGCCTCCTCGTCCCCTGGGACGGCAGGGCCACCGGCGCGCTGGCCGACCTGCTGCCCGACCCCCTCGACGAGCTCCTCCGCGTCGACGCGGACGAACCCGTCACCCTCGGCCGCCTCGCCGAACTCGACAGCCGGGTCTGGCTGTTGGGCCTCGCGGCGGCACTGATGATGCTGTACGCGGGAGTCCTGACCGCCGTCCGTACGCCTTTCGTACGGGCCTCGGCCGCCACCGCTGCCGGAGGTGCGTCCGGTGCGGACGCACGAGGCGGGGGTGCGCTCGGCTTCGTCGCGCGCTGCGCGCTTCGGCTCGGGCTGGCGACGGCGGTGGCGCTGCCGCTGCTCGTACGGCTGACGGAGGTGTCGGTCGACGCCTCGCTGGCCGTGTTCGGCATCGACGCGTTCGACGCGGGCGTCGAGCTGCGCGGGCGGGCGGCGACGGCGTTGGTGCTGGGCGCGCTGTGGGGCGCGGGGGCGGGGGCCGCCGGGGCGCTGCTGGCCTGCGTGACACGGGCCGCCGGGCTGCGGGCCTCGCCGTGGGCGCGGGGGGACACGGGCGGCGGTGGGCCGGCGACCGCAGGGGTTCACGAGACCTCCGCGACGGCCTCCGCCTCGGGGCCGTACGCGCCGGGTACGCCGTACCGGCCGCCGAACCCGGACACCAATCCGTATCTGCGGCTGCCGGACGAGCTGCGGAGGGGGCCGGGGGTGCCCGGGGCGCCAGGGGCGCGGCCACCCGATGCTGATGTGTACGGGGCGCCCACGGTGGTGCGGCGGTCCACGCCTCCGCCGCGGCGGCCGGGGACGGGTTCCGGGGCTGGGTCCGGGGCGGGTGCCTGGCCGGCTCCGCCGCCCCCGCCGCCCCCGCCGGAGGAGGGGCCGCCTCCTCCGCCTCCACGGGGCCCCCGGGGGCGTTGAGGCGCCCGGCGAGGGAACGTTCCTGTGAAGGCGCTCCGGGGCGTCGTACACGATCCGGGTGCGCTTCAACCGCCGGTAACCCAGTGTTCTCCGTCCGCTGGGCGGACCTCAGGGCAAAACGCACGGGGCGCCGGATACGGTTGGCACATCATGAGCGCTTCGCAGACCTCCTCTGACATCCCCACCCTCCTCGTCAAGATCTTCGGCAAGGACCGGCCGGGTATCACCGCCGGGCTGTTCGACACCCTCGCCGCGTACTCCGTCGACGTGGTCGACATCGAGCAGGTCGTCACCCGTGGCCGGATCGTGCTGTGCGCGCTCGTGACCGAGCCGCCCGCCGGGCAGGAGGGCGACCTGCGGGCGACCGTCCACAGCTGGGCGGAGTCGATGAAGATGCAGGCGGAGATCATCTCCGGCCTGGGCGACAACCGGCCCCGTGGCCTCGGCCGCTCCCACGTCACCGTGCTCGGCCACCCGCTGACCGCCGAGTCCACCGCCCGTATCGCCGCCCGGATCACGGCGACCGGCGGCAACATCGACCGTATCTTCCGGCTCGCCAAGTACCCGGTGACGGCCGTGGAGTTCGCGGTGTCCGGTACGGAACCGGAGACGCTGCGGACCGCGCTGGTCACCGAGTCGGTGGCGCTGGGCGTGGACGTGGCCGTGGTCGCGGCGGGGCTGCACCGGCGGGCGCAGCGGCTGGTGGTCATGGACGTCGACTCCACGCTCATCCAGGACGAGGTGATCGAGCTCTTCGCCGCGCACGCGGGGTGCGAGAAGGAGGTCGCCGAGGTGACGGAGGCGGCGATGCGCGGGGAGCTGGACTTCGAGCAGTCGCTGCACGCGCGCGTGGCGCTGCTGGAGGGGCTCGACGCCTCGGTGGTGGAGAAGGTCCGCAGCGAGGTACGGCTCACGCCGGGGGCGCGCACGCTGATCCGTACGCTGAAGCGGCTCGGCTTCCAAGTCGGCGTCGTCTCGGGCGGGTTCACCCAGGTCACGGATGACCTCAAAGAGCGGCTGGGCCTCGACTTCGCGCAGGCCAACACGCTGGAGATCGTCGACGGGAAGCTCACCGGCAGGGTCGTCGGGGAGATCGTGGACCGCGCGGGCAAGGCGCGGCTGCTGCGCCGGTTCGCCGCCGAGGCGGGGGTCCCGCTGGCCCAGACCGTGGCGATCGGCGACGGCGCGAACGATCTCGACATGCTCAACGCGGCCGGTCTGGGCGTCGCCTTCAACGCCAAGCCGGTCGTCCGCGAGGCCGCGCACACGGCGGTGAACTTCCCCTTCCTCGACACCGTGCTGTATCTCCTCGGGGTGACCCGGGAAGAGGTCGAGGCGGCGGACACGCACGACGAGTAGGGGGCGGACGGGCGTACGACGACGGGCGTGTTCCGTACGGGCGTACGTTCACACGCGCGGAAAGGCCCGGCACGAGTGGTGCCGGGCCTCTGTCGTACCGAGTGCCGAGTGCCAGGTGTCGAGTGCCTGGTGTCGAGTGCGTAGTGCCGCGTGCCGGCGTGCCGCGTGCCGGTGAGGCTGCTCGGGGGGTTGCGCGGCCCTGGTTATTCCGTCGGCGCCCAGTAGTCGGCCAGCGTGGCCACGCCCGGCTCCAGGCTCTTCCAGGGGCCCTCGAAGGTGAGCACGGCGAAGGCGGCGGCCGGGAAGCCGTGGCGGTTCATCCGCTCGCGGGCGTCGCCCTCGGCGGTGCCGGCGAGGATGTCGGCGAGGCCCTGGATTCCGGGGTTGTGGCCGATCAGGACCACGTTCTGGGCGTCGTCCGGGGTTTCGTTGAGCAGGGCGATCAGCTCGCCGGGGGAGGCTTCGTAGATCCGCTCCTCGTAGACCGTTTTCGGCCGCTCGGGCAGTTCGTGGACGGCCAGCTTCCAGGTCTCGCGGGTCCTGACGGCGGTGGAGCAGAGGGCAAGGTCGAGGGGGATGCCGGAGTCGACCAGCTTGCGCCCGGCGACGGCGGCGTCCATGCGGCCCCGGTCGGCGAGCGGCCGCTCGTGGTCGGAGACCTGGGGCCAGTCGGCCTTCGCATGCCGGAAGAGGACGATCCTGCGGGATTCTGCGACGCTCATGAGTCCCAGCTTCGCACGAAACAGGCCATGGGGCGCGGGTAGTTGAAGTGCGGATACCCGCCACCGGTACATGTGCTTCCGGCGGGCCGACCGCTCGTCACGGTGCGTGGCTCGGCAGTGCCTGCTGGATGCGCTCCAGGAGGTGGGCGATCGTGGGGTCGCCGCTCGCCGCCTGCGCTTCCGCGGGGTTGAGGATCAGCAGCAGGAGGGTGACGAAGCCGAGGGCGGGCAGGGCGACCGCCCACCAGGGCAGCCGGATGTCGACGCGGCTCGTGGGCGCCGGGTGGGGCCGGGTGTGCGTAGGGGCCGACATGCCGCCTCCGTGGTCTGCGAGTGGGCGGTGGCCCGTCCTCCCGGCCACATCTCGAAGCTACGGAACGCGGGCGCCCCGGCCCATCCGGTGATCCACCCACTTCACCCTGAGACTCGCCCCCTAGGGGACAGGGGGTTATCCCCACCCTCGACACGCACGACGACAGGTCGCCCTGACGCGACGGTCGGCGCCGCTCACAGTGACGTGACGACCGCGCCGCTCACGGTGACGCGATGGCCGCGATGATCCCGATGACGACGAAGATGGCGAAGAACGAGCCGAAGACCAGGAGCATCTTCTTCTGGCCGTTCTGGGGGTTCGGGTCGAGCACTGGCATACGCCCAGTCTCGCACCCCCGGCCCTCGGTGAGGCTGCCGGGGTCCGCCTCAGCGGGCCGCCTCGTCCTCCACCACCCGGTCGCGGCCCGCCAGGACACCGGCGGCCATCTGCGGGAGCATCAGGGCGGCCATGAGGGCGAGGGGCAGGCCCCAGCCGCCGCTGTGCTGGTAGAGGACGCCGACGAGGAGCGGGCCGGGGATCGAGATCAGATAGCCCGTGCTCTGCGCGAAGGCGGACAGCTGGGCCACGCCCGCGCCGGATCGGGCCCGCATGCCGACCATGGTGAGCGCCAGCGGGAAGGAGCAGTTGGCGATACCGATCAGCAGCGCCCACGCCCAGGCGCCCTCCGCCGGGGCGAGGTGGAGGCCGCCGTACCCGAGGAGGCCGCAGATGCCCAGGGCGACCGCGATCGGCCCCTGGTGGGGCAGCCGGGTGGCGAGGCGGGGTATCACGAAGGCCAGCGGTACGCCCATCACCATCGTGACGGCCAGCAGCAGCCCGGCCGTGCCGGCCGGGACCCCCGCGTCCCGGAAGATCTGCGGCATCCACCCCATCGTGATGTAGGCGGCGGTCGCCTGGAGCCCGAAGAACACGGCGAGCGCCCAGGCCGTACGGCTCCGGGTGATCCGGAGGGCGGGCCGCTCCGCGCGTGCGGTGGCTGCCTCGGCGGGTCCCTCCCCGCGCGCGGGAGCCCGCTCGGCCGGGCGGGCGGCGCGGTCCCGGACGAAGGGCAGCCAGGGCAGTACGGCGGCGGCCGCCAGGCCCGCCCATACCGCGAGCCCGGTCTGCCAACTCCCGCCCAGCGCCTGGGTCATGGGCACGGTGACGGCCGCGGCGGACGAGGTGCCGAGGGCGAGGGCCATGGAGTAGAGGCCCGTCATGGAGCCGACCCGGTCGGGGAACCAGCGCTTGACGATGACCGGCATCAGGACGTTGCTGACGGCGATGCCCATCAGGGCGAGGGCGCTCGCGGCCAGGAAACCGGCCGTGCCGCCGGCGTACGGCCGGATCAGCAGGCCGCCGGTGATCGCGACCATGCCCGCGCAGACGACGGCGGCCGGGCCGAAGCGGCGGGCGAGCCGGGGCGCCATGACACCGAAGACGGCGAAGCAGAGCGGGGGTACGGAGGTGAGGAGCCCGGCGGCGCTGCCGCTCATGCCGAGCCCGACGCGCACCTCTTCGAGGAGGGAGCCGAGGCTGGTGATGGCGGGGCGGAGGTTGAGAGCCGTCAGGACGATGCCCACGACCACGAGCCGTGTCGTCCACGCGCGCGTGGGCGACGGCACCGGACCATCGGACAGGGGGCCTTCGGACATGGAGCGTTCGGGTGCGGCTGTCGGCGTCAGGGTTTTCTCGCTCACCATGACACCCATCATAGAATCATAGGATGATTGGTTGTCCATGGCCCGGCTGCTCCCGGTCGGCCCCTCCGTGCGAAGGTGTGCCATGCCGCTGAGCCATCCCCGCCGATCGGCGCTGTCCGAGCAGGTCATCGCCGCGCTGCGGAACCAGATCACCTCGGGCGAGTGGCCGGTCGGTTCCCGTATCCCCACCGAGCCCGAGCTCGTCGAGGAGCTGGGCGTCGCCCGGAACACGGTCCGCGAGGCCGTCCGCGCCCTCGCGCACAACGGGCTGCTGGACATCCGCCAGGGCTCCGGCACCTACGTCGTCGCGACCAGCGAGCTGGCGGGCGTGATGCACCGCCGCTTCGCGGACGCCGACCCGGCCCATATCGCCGAGCTGCGCTCCGCCCTGGAGTCGAGCGCCGCGAAGCTGGCCGCCGAGCGGCGCACCGAGAAGGACCTCAAGCAGCTGGACACGCTCCTGGCCCGCCGTGAGGAGGCGTGGGCGTCGGGCGACGCGGAGGCCTTCGTGACCGCCGACGCGACCTTCCACATGGCGGTCGTGGCCGCGTCCCACAACGACGTCGTGACGACGGTCTACGCGGACCTGGGCGAGGTCCTGCGGGACTGGCTGCGCGGCGACGTGGGCGAGGAGCTGACTCCGGAGACGTACATGGACCACGCCCGGCTCGTGGCCGCCATCCGCGCGGGCGACGCGGAGACCGCGGCTGCGGAGGCGGCCGGCTATCCGTTCCACTGCCGTCCGGGACGGGTCAGTCCGCCGCCCGCTGGTGGCTGAACCACACCGAGCGGACCTCTTTCCAGCAGCGCCCGGTGAGCCGTACGGTCCGCGCGGGCCCCGTCGCGACCGAGGCGCTGTCGCTGTCGATGTCCCACCAGCGCGCGCACTCGATGTGCAGCCGGACGCGGTCGACGGCCGCGTAGGGGTTGAAGCAGTGCGCGATCACCTGGGAACCGGTGACGGTACTGCGGCAGGCCGCCCCGAAGGGGTCGGGCTTGTCGTCCGTCCCTACGCGCGCGTGCCGCTCCCCGGTCTCCACGCGCGTGTGCGGTGCCGACTCGGACGGGAGGGTGAGGACGAGAGCCAGGGCGACGACCGCCGGTGCGATGCTGCGGGAGATGCGCACAAGGGGGACCTCCTCAGGCCGAGCGGCTGAGCGGTGTACGTCCAGCGTGCGCGGCGCCCGGCCCGGCGGCCCGTCGAATGGGCCGAACGAGTGATCGTCCCCGCGGAGA
Organism: Streptomyces sp. NPDC001868; assembly: GCF_040297125.1. NCBI lineage: Bacteria > Bacillati > Actinomycetota > Actinomycetes > Kitasatosporales > Streptomycetaceae > Streptomyces > Streptomyces sp. NPDC001868. The sequence goes on from NZ_JBEOYO010000017.1 coordinate 22,887, forward strand.
GGAGTACGGCGAGGGCGCGCACCCGAATGGATGCGCGCCCTCGAACCGTCGGTGAGGCCTCAGTGGCAGCGCTCACGCGCCGATCGCGTGCAGCCCGCCGTCGACGTGGACGATCTCGCCGGTGGTCTTCGGGAACCAGTCGCTGAGCAGCGCGACGATGGCGCGGCCGGCCGGCTCGGGGTCCTTGAGGTCCCACTCCAGCGGCGCGCGGTCGTCCCACACGGCGGCCAGCTCGCCGAAGCCCGGGATGGACTTGGCGGCCATGGAGGCGAGGGGGCCGGCGGAGACGAGGTTGCAGCGGATGTTCTGCTTGCCCAGGTCGCGGGCGACGTAACGGCTGGTGGCCTCCAGGGCGGCCTTGGCCGGGCCCATCCAGTCGTACTGCGGCCAGGCGAACTTCGCGTCGAAGGTGAGGCCGACGACCGAGCCGCCGTTCTGCATCAGCGGCAGACAGGCCATGGTCAGCGACTTCAGGGAGTACGCGGAGACGTGCATCGCGGTGGCGACGGACTCGAACGGCGTGTTCAGGAAGTTGCCGCCGAGGGCGTCCTGCGGGGCGAAGCCGATGGAGTGGACGACGCCGTCGAGGCCGCCGAGCTCCTCGCCGACGATGTCGGCCAGGCGGCCCATGTGCTCGTCGTTGGTGACGTCGAGCTCGATGACCTTGGTGGGCCTGGGGAGCTTCTTGGCGATGCGCTCGGTCAGCGTGGGCCGCGGGAACGCGGTCAGGATGATCTCGGCGCCCTGCTCCTGGGCCAGCTTGGCGGCGTGGAAGGCGATGGAGGACTCCATCAGCACACCGGTGATCAGGACGCGCTTGCCCTCGAGAATTCCGCTCATGGTGATCAGTGACCCATTCCCAGTCCGCCGTCTACGGGGATGACGGCTCCAGTGATGTACGAGGCGTCGTCCGAGGCGAGGAACCGCACCGTCGCGGCGATCTCCTCGGGCTGCGCGTACCGGCCGAGCGGCACCTGCTTCACGATGCCCGCGCGCTGCTCGTCGGTGAGCACCTTGGTCATGTCGGTGTCGACGAAGCCGGGGGCGACGACGTTGAAGGTGATGTTGCGCGAGCCCAGCTCACGGGCGAGGGAGCGCGCGAAGCCGACCAGGGCGGCCTTGGAGGCTGCGTAGTTGGCCTGGCCGGGCGAGCCGTAGAGGCCCACGACCGAGGAAATGAGGACCACGCGGCCCTTCTTGGCGCGCAGCATGCCGCGGTTGGCGCGCTTGACGACGCGGAAGGTGCCCGTGAGGTTGGTGTCGATGACCGAGGTGAAGTCCTCCTCGGTCATCCGCATCAGGAGCTGGTCCTTGGTGACGCCGGCGTTGGCGACCAGGATCTCGACCGGGCCGTGCTGGGCCTCGATCTCCTTGTAGGCCTGCTCCACCTGCTCGGAGTCGGTGATGTCGCACCTGACGGCCAGGAAGCCGGCCGGCGGCTCCCCCGAGCGGTATGTGACGGCGACCTTGTCGCCGGCGTCGGCGAACGCGCGGGCGATGGCGAGGCCGATGCCCCGGTTGCCTCCGGTGACGAGAACCGAGCGGCTCAACGGATCACCCTTTCCTTAGCGGTCTGAACGCCTGCCTGAATGCCTGGACGGCAGGTGCCTTCCTCGAAAACCTATCGGTCCGGTCCGCCGGGTGGGCATTCGAGCTGTGACAGTGGCGCGGGGACGGCGCTGTCGGGTCTCTACAGAAAGCCCGCCGACCTCAGCCGGAAAAATGTGGTCCGGCCGGCCGCGGGCGCGACATGATCGGACCCGACAGGCCACGACAACCACACGGCAACAGGGAGACCTCGGTGCCTCATTCCATCGACGAAGCCTTCACGGCACTACCGCTAAGGGCCCTGGCCGACGCCGCGCTCGCCCGTGCCCGGGCCCTCGGCGCCGATCATGCCGACTTCCGGTTCGAGCGGGTGCGCAGTGCCTCCTGGCGGCTGCGGGACGCGAAGCCGGCCGGGTCGTCGGACACGACGGATCTCGGGTACGCGGTGCGGGTGGTGCACGGCGGGACCTGGGGGTTCGCGTCCGGGGTGGATCTGACGATGGACGCCGCCGCGAAGGTCGCCTCGCAGGCCGTGGCGATGGCCCAGCTGTCCGCGCGGGTCATCAAGGCCGCCGGGTCCGACGAGCGGGTGGAGCTGGCGGACGAGCCGGTGCACGCGGAGAAGACCTGGATCTCGTCGTACGAGATCGATCCCTTCACCGTGCCCGACGAGGAGAAGTCGGCGCTGCTCACCGAGTGGAGCACCCGGCTGCTGGCGGCCGACGGGGTCAACCACGTGGACGCGCAGCTGATGACCGTGCACGAGAACAAGTTCTACGCGGACACCGCCGGGACCGTGACCACCCAGCAGCGCGTACGGCTGCATCCGTCGCTGACCGCCGTGTCGGTCGACGAGTCCAGCGGTGAGTTCGACTCGATGCGGACGCTGGCGCCGCCGGTCGGCCGGGGCTGGGAGTACGTGACGGGCACCGGCTGGGACTGGGACGACGAGCTGGCGCGGATCCCGGAGCTGCTCGCCGAGAAGATGCGGGCGCCGAGCGTCGAGGCGGGCGTCTACGACCTGGTCGTCGACCCGTCCAACCTGTGGCTGACGATCCACGAGTCCATCGGCCACGCCACCGAGCTGGACCGCGCGCTCGGCTACGAGGCCGCGTACGCCGGCACCTCCTTCGCCACCTTCGACAAGCTCGGCAAGCTGCGCTACGGCTCCGAGCTGATGAACGTCACCGGCGACCGCACCGCCGAGCACGGCCTGGCGACCATCGGGTACGACGACGAGGGTGTGGCGGGCCAGAGCTGGGACCTGGTGCGGGACGGCACCCTCGTCGGCTACCAACTCGACCGCCGCATCGCGAAGTTGACCGATCTGGGCCGCTCCAACGGCTGCGCGTACGCCGACTCCCCCGGGCATGTGCCGGTGCAGCGCATGGCCAATGTGTCGCTGAAGCCGGACCCGGCCGGGATGTCCACCGAGGACCTGATCGGCGGGGTCGACCGGGGGATCTATGTCGTCGGCGACCGGTCGTGGTCCATCGACATGCAGCGGTACAACTTCCAGTTCACCGGGCAGCGGTTCTTCAGGATCGAGAACGGGCGGATCACCGGGCAGCTGCGGGACGTCGCGTACCAGGCGACGACCACGGACTTCTGGGGCTCCATGGCGGCCGTGGGCGGGCCGCAGACGTACGTCCTGGGCGGCGCCTTCAACTGCGGGAAGGCCCAGCCGGGCCAGGTCGCCGCGGTGTCGCACGGCTGCCCGTCGGCCCTCTTCAAGGGCGTCAACATTCTCAACACCACGCAGGAGGCCGGTCGATGAGCGCCCGTACCCACAAGCCGCACGAGATCGTCGAGCGGGCCCTCGAACTGTCCCGGGCCGACGGCTGTGTGGTGATCGCCGACGAGTACTCGACGGCGAACCTGCGCTGGGCGGGCAACGCGCTCACCACGAACGGGGTCACCCGGGGCCGCTCGGTCACCGTCGTCGCCACCGTCGACGGCAAGGAGGGGACCGCCTCCGGGGTCGTGTCCCGGTCCGCCGTCACCCCCGAGGAGCTGGAGCCGCTGGTCCGGGCCGCCGAGGCCGCCGCGCGCGGCGCAGGACCCGCCGAGGACGCCCAGCCGCTGGTCACGGGCGTGGCGCACTCCCCCGACTTCACGGACGCGCCCGCCGAGACCTCCTCCGCCGTGTTCGCCGACTTCGCGCCGGCGCTCGGCGAATCGTTCGCACGCGCGCGTGCGGGCGGCCGGGAGCTGTACGGCTTCGCCAACCACGAGCTGGTGTCGAGCTATGTCGGTACGTCCACGGGGCTGCGGCTGCGGCACGACCAGCCGAACGGGACGCTGGAGCTGAACGCCAAGTCCCCGGACCGCAGGCGCTCGGCCTGGGCGGGGCGCTCCACCCGGGACTTCAAGGACGTCGACCCGGCGAGCCTGGACGCGGAACTGGCCGTACGGCTGGGCTGGGCCGAGCGGCGGGTGCCGCTGGACGCCGGGCGGTACGAGACGCTGCTGCCGCCGACGGCGGTGGCGGATCTGCTGATCTACCAGATGTGGTCGGCGTCGGCGCGGGACGCGGCCGAGGGCCGGACGGTGTTCAGCAAGCCCGGCGGCGGTACGCGGATCGGCGAGCGGCTGACCGAGCTGCCGCTGACCCTGCGCAGCGACCCGAACGAGCCGGGCCTGGAGTCCGCGCCCTTCGTGCTGGCCCACTCCTCCGGCGGCGACAGCTCGGTGTTCGACAACGGGCTGCCGCTGACGGCGACCGAGTGGATCAGCGGGGGCGAGGTCGCGCACCTGCCGACCACCCGGCACAGCGCCGGGCTGACCGGGCTGCCGGTGGTGCCGACGATCGGCAACCTGATCCTGGACGGCGGCGAGGACCGCTCCCTGGAGGAGATGGTCGCGAACACGGAGCGCGGGCTGCTGCTGACCTGCCTGTGGTACATCCGCGAGGTCGACCCGGCGACCCTGCTCCTGACCGGGCTCACCCGCGACGGCGTCTACCTCGTGGAGAACGGCGAGGTCACGGGCGAGGTCAACAACTTCCGGTTCAACGAGTCGCCGGTGGATCTGCTGGGCCGGGCCACGGAGGCGGGGCGTACGGAGAAGACGCTGCCGCGCGAGTGGAGCGACTACTTCACCAGGGCGGCGATGCCCGCGCTGCGGGTGCCGGATTTCAATATGAGTTCTGTCAGCCAGGGCGTATAACCTCGTAGCCGACAGTCACTCGACTGGCGAAGATCACCTGGCTGAAGATCACCCGAGGAGCACGAGACCGTGACGGACATCGTCGACGAGCTGAAGTGGCGGGGCCTGTTCGCCCTGTCCACCGACGAGGACGCCTTGCGCAAGGCGCTCGCGGACGGTCCGGTCACGTTCTATTGCGGTTTCGACCCGACCGCGCCGTCCCTGCACGTCGGGCACCTGGTGCAGGTGCTCACCGTGCGCCGGCTCCAGCAGGCCGGACACCGGCCGCTGGCACTGGTCGGCGGCGCGACGGGCCTGATCGGCGACCCGCGCCCGACGGCGGAGCGCACGCTGAACGACCCGGAGACGGTCAACAAGTGGGTCGGCAGGCTGCGCTCCCAGATCGAGCCGTTCCTGTCCTTCGAGGGCGAGAACGCGGCCGTCATGGTCAACAACCTCGACTGGACCGAGGGCCTGTCCGCGATCGAGTTCCTGCGGGACATCGGCAAGCACTTCCGCGTCAACAAGATGCTGACGAAGGACTCCGTCGCCCGGCGCCTGGAGTCCGACCAGGGCATCAGCTACACCGAGTTCAGCTACCAGATCCTCCAGGGCATGGACTTCCTCCAGCTCTACCGGAGGTACGGCTGCACGCTCCAGCAGGGCGGCAGCGACCAGTGGGGCAACCTCACGGCTGGCCTGGACCTGATCCACCGCCTGGAGCCCGGCGTCGAGGCGCACGCGCTGGCCACGCCGCTGATGACCAAGGCGGACGGCACCAAGTTCGGCAAGACCGAGGGCGGCGCCGTCTGGCTCGACCCGGAGATGACGACGCCGTACGCGTTCTACCAGTTCTGGCTGAACGTGGACGACCGGGACATCACCCGGTACATGCGGATCCTGTCCTTCAAGTCCCGTGCGCAGATTGAGGAGTTGGAGAAGCAGACGGAGGAGCGGCCGCAGGCGCGGGCCGCGCAGCGGGCGCTGGCGGAGGAGCTGACGACGCTGGTGCACGGGGCCGGCCAGACGGCCGCGGTGATCGCCGCGTCCCGTGCGCTGTTCGGTCAGGGCGAGCTGGCGGAGCTGGACGACCGGACCCTCGCGGCGGCGCTGTCCGAGGTGCCCCACGTGCAGGTCGCCGAGCTGGGTCCGGTGGTCGATCTGTTCACCGAGGTCGGGCTGGTGCCCAGCAAGTCCGCGGGGCGGCGGACCGTGAAGGAGGGTGGGGCCTACGTGAACAACGTCAAGGTCACCGCGGAGGACGCCGTGCCGGCGTCGGAGGACCTCATTCATGGGCGGTGGCTGGTGCTGCGCCGGGGGAAGAAGAATCTGGCCGCGGTTGAGGTCGTCGGGGCCTAGCGCCGTAGGGGCGTGGGGTGTCTGGCGAGTACCGGTTCGTCGTGGTTGCTCGCGCAGTTCCCCGCGCCCCTTTGTGGCGGCTGCGCCGCCGTTCAAGGCGCTGTGGTGTTCAGGTTCGGTGTTTTCTCTTGCCCAGGGTGGCCATGTAGGCCATGTCTCCCAGGGCCACGATGATGATCGCGGCGACCAGCTGGAAGATGTGGCGGCTCCAGTCGATGCCGGAGGTCTCCTCCACACCGAAGCCGCGTGCGACCGCGTTGCCGACGATGGCGCCCAGCATTCCGAAGATCGTCGTCAGCCAGAGCGGGCTGTGCTGCTTGCCCGGGATGATCGCCTTGGCCAACAGGCCGAGGATGAATCCCACGATGATCGCCCACAACCAGCCCATGGCTGCCTCCTCGTACGGCTCGACGTGAGCAGTACGCCCAGTGTCGGCCCGCCCGCGGTACGCCGCATGTCGGGCACGGCCGTACGCGCCACGGCGCATTTCCTCCACTCCCGGTGGAAGGTGACCCGGTCTCGTAGGCGGCGCAGGCGCGGCGTAACGTGGAGCTTGTCCGGACCGCGGTCCCTACAGCGGGCGCGGGCGGGGCACGGGCCGGGGAGCGTCCGATACAGGCGGGTGGTGGAACGCGATGCGGAAGCAGAGCAACGTCGAGGTCTTCCGGATCACAGGCGCCCGGCAGGGTCTCACCGACGACGTCCGCGGCCGGCAGCGCCGGTACATCATCTCGATGTCCGTGCGCACCCTCGCGGTGATCGCCGCCGCGGTTCTCTGGAACGTCGAACGGCACGTCGCGGTCGTCGCACTGGTGCTCGGCGCGGTGCTGCCGTACATCGCCGTGGTGATCGCCAACGCGGGCCGTGAGAACGCGCCCTCCCTGCCGTCGACGTTCGTCGCCGCGCCCACGCGTCCGATGATCACGCCGCCGCGGGAGAAGGACGCCTCCTCCTCGGCGGAATCCGGGGCCTCGGGGCGCTTCGCGGAATCCGTCCCGGAGGACGCCGCGACCGATCCCGCGGGCGGTCGGCGGAGCGAGCCGCGCGAGCGGGCCTGAGCACCGGGAAGCCGGACGAAGCGGAATTCATCCGCCCGCCAAGCTCAAGAAATGCTCAGATCAATCATGTAGTTCCAGTGCCGGGCAGAGGCCTACCCGTGACATACTTCGTACGCGCTCCGCATCCCCCGTCGGAGCGACAGACCGACGCCGGGCAGCTCCCCCCGTGGCTGCTCGGCGTCGCCTTTTCTGCGGCGGGATCGCTGCGACTAGGGTCGACGTGTGAACATCCTCAACGTCCCCGGCTCCGATCCGTCCTCCCCCATCTGTTCGGCCAAGGGCTGTCGTGCGGACGCGGTCTGGGTGCTCGCCTGGAACAACCCCAAGCTGCACACGCCGGAGCGGCGCAAGACGTGGCTCGCGTGTGACGAGCACCGGGAGCATCTGTCGCAGTTCCTGGGTGTGCGGGGGTTCCTGAAGGATGTCGTCGCGCTGTCGGAGTGGGAAGCGCCCAAGGAGTGAGCGGGCGGGGAGCTCCCCTCAGCCGCCGATCGCCGACATCGGGCGGTCCGGCTGGATGAACGACGGGTCGTCCAGGCCCGCTCCCGCCTTCTTGCCCCACATCGCCAGGCGCCAGATACGGGCTATCTCATCGTCGGGGGCGCCGGAGCGCAACGCGGCCCTGAGGTCCGTCTCCTCGCGGGCGAAGAGGCAGGTGCGGACCTGGCCGTCGGCGGTGAGGCGGGTGCGGTCGCAGGCGGAGCAGAAGGGGCGGGTCACCGAGGCGATGACGCCGACGCGGTGCGGGCCGCCGTCGACCAGCCAGCGTTCCGCCGGGGCCGAGCCGCGTTCGTCCTGGCCCTCGGGGGTGAGGTCGAAGCGGGTGCGCAGGGAGGTCAGGATGTCGCCCGCCGTGACCATGCCGTCGCGCTTCCAGCCGTGCTGGGCGTCCAGGGGCATCTGCTCGATGAAGCGGAGCTCGTAGTCGTGCTCGACGGCCCAGGCGAGGAGGTCCGGGGCCTCGTTGTCGTTCAGGCCCGGCATCAGGACCGAGTTGACCTTGACGGGGGTGAGCCCCGCGTCGCGGGCGGCGGCCAGGCCTTCGAGGACGTCCTTGTGGCGGTCCCGGCGGGTGAGGGTCTTGAAGACGTCGGGGCGGATGGTGTCCAGGGAGACGTTCACCCGGTCCAGGCCCGCGGCCTTCAGTGCGACGGCGGTCCGCTTGAGGCCGATGCCGTTGGTGGTGAGGGACATCTGGGGGCGGGGGGCGAGGGCCGCCACGCGCTCCACGATGCCGACCAGGCCGGGGCGCAGCAGGGGCTCACCGCCGGTGAAGCGGACCTCCTCGACGCCCAGGGTGCGGACGGCTATGTCGATGAGGCGGACGATCTCGTCGTCCGTGAGCAGGTCGGGCTTGGCCAGCCACTGCAGGCCCTCCTCGGGCATGCAGTAGGTGCAGCGCAGATTGCACCGGTCGGTCAACGAGACCCTCAGGTCGGTGGCCACTCGGCCGTAGGTGTCGATGAGCACGTGGGCCCCCTCCCTCGCAGCTGATCACAAATTCTCCGACACCTGCGAGCCTACGTGACCGCGCTGACAACATCACGGGCCGATTCGCACGAGACGCGGCGCGGGGCCGCCGTAGGGATCTACGACGGCCCCGGGCGGAGCGAGCCGGATCAGTGCGCGCCGGTGCCCGTGAGGGACCGGACCTCCAGTTCGGCGTACTTGGCGGTGTCGGGCTCCTCCTTGGACAGGACGGTGCCGAGCCAGCCCATGAGGAAGCCGAACGGGATGGAGATGATGCCCGGGTTCTTCAGCGGGAACCAGGCGAAGTCGACGTCCGGGAACATCGCCTTCGGGTCGCCGGAGACGACGGGCGAGAACAGCACCAGGCCGACGGCGACGATCAGACCGCCGTAGATCGACCACAGCGCGCCCTGGGTGGTGAACTTCTTCCAGAAGAGGCTGTAGAGGATCGTCGGCAGGTTGGCGGAGGCCGCGACCGCGAAGGCTAGGGCGACCAGGCCGGCCACGTTCAGGTCGCGGGCGAGGGCGCCGAGGCCGATGGAGACGATGCCGATGGCGACGGTCGCCCAGCGGGCCGCGCGGACCTCCTCGGCGCCGGAGGCCTGTCCCTTGCGGATGACGTTGGCGTAGATGTCGTGCGCGAAGGACGACGACGAGGCGAGGGTGAGGCCCGCGACCACGGCGAGGATCGTCGCGAAGGCCACCGCCGAGATGGTGGCGAGCAGGATCGCGCCCCAGGCCGAGTCGACGCCGCCGAGATGCAGGGCGAGCAGCGGGGCCGCCGTGTTGCCCGACGGGTTGGAGGCGATGATCTCGTCCTGGGAGATCAGCGCGGCGGCGCCGAAGCCGAGGGCGATGGTCATCAGGTAGAAGCCGCCGATGATGCCGATGGCCCAGTTCACGGACTTACGGGCGGCCTTGGCGTTGGGCACCGTGTAGAAGCGGATCAGGATGTGCGGCAGACCGGCGGTGCCGAGGACCAGGGCGATGCCGAGGGAGATGAAGTCCAGCTTGGAGGTGCCCGTCAAGCCGTACTGGAGGCCGGGCTCCAGGAAGGCGGCGCCCTTGCCGCTGTTCTCGGCGGCGGTGCCGAGCAGATCGGAGATGTTGAAGTTGAACTTCAGCAGCACCAGGAACGTAATGAGGAGCGTGCCGCCGATGAGCAGCACCGCCTTCACCATCTGGACCCAGGTGGTGCCCTTCATACCGCCGATGGAGACGTAGACGATCATCAGGAGGCCGACGAGGGCGACGATGAGGATCTTGCCCGCGTCGGAGGTGATGCCGAGGAGCAGCGAGACGAGGACGCCCGCGCCCGCCATCTGGGCCAGCAGGTAGAAGATCGACACGACGATCGTGGAGGTGCCGGCGGCGGTGCGGACGGGGCGCTGGCGCATGCGGTACGCGAGCACGTCGCCCATGGTGTAGCGGCCGGAGTTCCGCAGCGGCTCGGCGACCAGGAGCAGGGCGACCAGCCAAGCGACCAGGAAGCCGATGGAGTACAGGAAGCCGTCGTAGCCGAAGAGGGCGATCGCGCCGGCGATGCCGAGGAACGACGCGGCGGACATGTAGTCGCCGGAGACCGCGAGGCCGTTCTGGAAGGCGCTGAACTGGCGGCCGCCCGCGTAGAAGTCGGCGGCGTCCTTGGTCTGGCGGCCGGCCCAGACGGTGATGCCGAGGGTCGCCAGGACGAACAGCGCGAACAGGGTGATGATGAGCGGCCGGTGCTCGCTGGCCTCGTTGGCCGCGAGGAACGTCTGCTGTACGGGGCTCATGCGCCGCCCTCCATCCGGGACTTGATCGCCTCGGCCTTGGGGTCGAGCTTCGCGGCGGCGTGCTTCGAGTACCACCAGGCGATGAGGAACGTGGTGACGAACTGGGCGACGCCGAAGACGAAGGCGACGTTGATGTTGCCGAAGAGCTTGGTGCCCATGAAGTCGCCCGCGTAGTTGGAGAGCAGGACGTACAGCAGGTACCAGGCGATGAAGCCCACGGTCAGCGGGAAGGCGAACGAGCGGTAGGAGCGGCGCAGCTCGGCGAACTCGGCGCTCTCATGGACCGCGGAGAACTCCTCGGGGGAGGGGAGATGATGCTCGGCCTTCGCGGGGGGCGGTGCGTCGGTTGCCACGGAGTCTCCTCGCGTCTGAGCCGCGGTCGCGACGGTGGATGGTGACTTTTTCGCCGTCGGATCGGGGGACGGACTGGGTACGGACATGGGGTCGGCTCTGTTCCTTCGGTGACGGGTGCACGATCGTGCTCGGGCTCCCTGCTCAACGTCACGGCGGCGCGCGAGGACCGGTTCAACCGCGCGTGTTTCTTTCGAGAACCGATGCGGAAGCACTGCGGAGGCCGATACGGAAGTGGCCGGTAAGTGCGGTGACTTCGAGGGTTACCCCTCTACTTCGGCCTCCCGCCCGTGAAGTCATTGCTGGCCGGTGACGACCAGGGATAGCTTCGGGCTGCACCACCAACGTCATGTACCTGCCCGGGCACCCGTGTGTCTCGGGCCGGTTTCTTTGAGGATGATGTGGAGATCCCATGGCTCATCTGCGCTCCAGACGACGGCTCGCCCTCGCGGTGCCGGTCGTCCTGTCGCTGACCGCCTCGCTCGGTTTCCTGCCGGGCGTCGCCTCGGCGACCCCGCTCGCGCAGTCCACGGCCGCGACCGCGGAGGGCCCGAACCTCTCGTACGTCGTGAACACGAAGACGGACAAGCGCACGATCGCCTCCGTGCAGAAGGCGATAGCCAAGGCCGGCGGCACGGTCGTGATCACGTACGACCGGATCGGCGTGATCGTGGTCCACTCGACCGACCCGGCGTTCGGCGCGACGATCCGCGCCGTGCGCGGGGTGCAGTCCGCCGGCGCCACCCGAACCTCGCCGCTGACCCCCGCCGGTACGACGGACCTGGGTGCCGTCGACATGCTGACGGACGCGGAGGCCGCGAAGGTGAAGGCCGCCTCGGCGGACATACCCGACGCCGAGCCCCTCGAGGCCGACCAGTGGGACCTGCGGTCGATCGGCGCCGACAAGGCCGCGAAGATCGACGACGGCAGCAAGAAGGTCACGGTCGCCGTGATCGACACCGGCGTCGACGACACCCACCCGGACCTCGCGCCGAACTTCTCCAAGTCGCAGTCGGCCAACTGCAACGGCGGTGTCGCGGACACCAGCGAGGGCTCCTGGCGGCCGTACACCCCGCAGGACTACCACGGCACGCATGTCGCCGGTGAGATAGCCGCGGCCCGCAACGGCGTCGGTGTGGCCGGTGTCGCGCCGGGTGTGAAGGTCTCCAGCATCAATGTGACCGACCGCGCCAGCGGCCTCTTCTACGCGGAGAGCGTCGTCTGCGCGTTCGTGTTCGCCGCCGACCGCGGTGTGGAGATCACGAACAACAGCTACTACGTCGACCCGTGGCTCTACAACTGTGTCGACGACCCGGACCAGGAAGCCATCGTCGACGCGGTGAACCGGGCCCAGAAGTACGCCACGAAGAAGGGCACCCTGCACCTGGCCTCGGCGGGCAACTCCAACCACGACCTCGCCTCCGACGCGATCGTGGACGCGTCCAGCCCCAACGACACCACCCCGGTCGAGCGCACCATCGACCCGAGCGAGTGCTTCGACGTGCCGACCCAGCTGCCGGGCATCGTCACGGTCAGCGCGACGGGCGTGAAGAACGAGAAGTCGTACTACTCCACGTACGGCAACGGTGTCGTCGACATCGCGGCGCCGGGCGGCGACGCCCGCTACCAGATCCCGGACACGCCGTCGAAGAACGGCCGCATCCTGTCCACCATGCCGAACGGCGCGTACGGCTTCCTGCAGGGCACGTCGATGGCGTCGCCGCACGCCGCCGGTGTCGCCGCGCTGCTGAAGTCCACGCACCCGTGGGCGAGCCCGAAGCAGCTGCAGTGGCTGCTCAAGGCCCAGGCGGACGAGCAGGCCTGCCCGACGTCGTACGACCAGAACGGCGACGGCGTCCAGGACGCGGTGTGCGAGGGCGACCCGCACGTGAACGGCTTCTACGGCTTCGGCATCGTCAACGCCCTGAAGGCCGTCAAGTAGTAACCCCGTCGCCCGGGGAGCGCCACGCCTCGTAACGCTCGATCAGGCAGGTACTGCTCTCGTACGGAGTTCACGGGCCGGGCGGTGTTCACCGCCCGGCCCTTCCGTTGTCCCGGGGCGGTGTTGATCGTGTACACAGCGCACAGTGGGTTCATGACAGACATGGAGTTCGCATGGGCGGCACTGGGCGGCGATCCCGCCCTGCTGCCGAGGGTCTCGACCGTCGTACGGGACGGGGTGCTCGACGCCCGGCTGCCGGTACGGGAGCTGGCGCGGACCTGCGTGGGGGTGTGCGCGCTGGCGGCGGCCGAGCTGGGGGCGCGGCGGGCCGGGCTCGCGGAGGTGCCCCGGGTGCGGGTGGACGACGGGGCGGTCGGTACCGCCTTCGTGAGTGAGCGGCATCTGCTGGTCGACGGGCGGGCGCCGGTCGCCTTCGCGCCGCTGTCGCGGTTCTGGCGGACGGCGGACGGGTGGGTGCGCACGCACGCCAACTATCCGCATCACCGGGAGCGGTTGCTGTCCGCGCTGGGGGTGCCCGCCGCCGGTGTACCCGCCTCCGATGCACCTACCGCCGACGTGTCCGCTGTCGCGTCCGTGCTCGCCGAGCGGTCGTCCCTGGAGGTCGAGGAGACCGTGTACGCGGCCGGGGGCCTCGCGGTCGCCCTGCGGACGGCCGGGGAGTGGGCGGCGCACGAGCAGGCGGCGGCCGTACGGGGGCGTCCGCTGGTCGAGTGGGAGCGGGTGGACGACGCCGGCGCTCCCCACGCGCGCGTGCCCGGGCCCTTGGCTTCGGCCGAGGCGTCCTCATTGCCCGCCGCCGGGGTAAGGGTCCTGGACCTGACCCGGGTCATCGCGGGTCCTGTCGCCACCCGCACGCTCGCCCTGCTGGGCGCGGACGTCCTGCGTGTCGACCCGCCGGGGATGCCCGAGATCCTCGACCAGCACGCCGACACGGGCTTCGGGAAGCGGTCGGCGGCGCTCGATCTGGCCGCGGATCCGGGGGCCTTCGAGGCGCTGCTCGCCGAGGCGGACGTCGTCGTCACCGGGTACCGGCCCGGCGCTCTGGACCGGTTCGGGTTGTCCCCCGAGGCGCTGGCCGAGCGGCGGCCGGGGCTGGTGGTGGCGCGGCTCTCGGCGTGGGGCGCGTACGGGCCGTGGGCGGAGCGGCGGGGCTTCGACAGTCTGGTGCAGGTGGCCACGGGGATCGCGGCGGCCGAGGGCTCCGTGGAGCGGCCGGGCGCCCTGCCCGCGCAGGCGCTGGACCACGGGACGGGGTATCTGCTGGCGGCGGCCGTCCTGCGGGCGCTCACCGAGCGGGTGGACGGGGGCGGCGGTCGTGTCGTCCGGCTGGCGCTCGCGCGCACGGCGGCCTGGTTGACGGACGGCGTCGAGCGTGGCCCGGGCGGATCCGACGCCTACGCCGGGCCGGAGCCGTGGCTCGCCGAACGGGACAGCCCGCTGGGGCGGCTGCGGTACGCGCTGTCGCCGGTGTCCTTCGAGGACGGGCCGGGTGACTGGGCACGGCCGCCGGGCCTCTGGGGAACGGACGACGCGCGCTGGGACTGAGTCACCGGAAGCCCTGAACCGTACGTATGGGCGGAATGCAGAACTGCCAGTTGTTTTCGGGCGCTTGCCCGGTTCTGGTGCGACTGGTGAACTTTTCGGGGTGGGCCTGACGAGACGGACGGCGGAGGAGACGGAAGCGAGCGCGGAGACGGGAGCGGGGGCGGAGGCCGGCGAGCCCGAGGAGCGGGCCGAGCCGCGACCCGGGCGGCCCGGGAGTGGGACCGGCCGGGCCGTCGTGGTGCTCGTCCTGGTGGCCGTGGGCGCGCTGATACCGCTGCTCGGGCCGCGTGTCGCGCTGAACGGTACGGGGGAGGCCGGGGCGCCCGGGGCCGGTGGGATCGCTCTGCTGCGGGCGGTGTCGCTGGCCGCGCTCTGTGTGTCGGCGGGTGAGCTGTTCGTGGCGTGGCTGGCGCGACGGGTGCCGGGCGCGCCCGGGCAGGCGCCGCGCGGTGGGGCGCCTTGGGCGGCGGGGGCCGGTTTCGTGGCCTCGCTGGGGCTGGCCTCGGTCGTGGCCACGGGCAATCTGGTGCCGGACTCCCCCGCCGACATCGACGTGGGCGGCCTGTACGAGACCCGGGACGGGAGACTCGCCCTGCTGGAGGTCAACGCGTTCGCGGCGGCCGGTCTGCTCGCGCTCTCCCGCCGCCCGGCCGCCCAGGCGCTGCCCCTGGCCGCGGTCGTCGTCGCGGAGGCACTGCGCGCCCACCCCACCACCGAGTACAGCCCGCTCGTCGGCACCGGGCTGACCCTGGTGCACCTGACGTGCGCGGCCCTGTGGGCGGGCGGGCTGCTCCACGTCCTGCGGACGCTGCGCACGCGCGCGTGGCGCTCGACGGAGGCGGGGGTCGCGTTGTTGGGCCTCTACGCGCGCGTGGCCGCCGTTCTGCTCGCCGCCGTCACCGCCACCGGTGTGGGGAGCACGCTGCGCCGGATGCCGCCGGGCACGGTCCTGGACCAGCTGACGGAGACGGCGTACGGGCGCGCCCTGCTCGCCAAGGTGCTCCTCGTGGCCGCCGTCGCCGCCCTCGCCCTCTGGGCCCGCCTTCGGCTGCGCGGCGCGGCCGACGACCCGCTCCACGCCTGCGTGCCCGCACGCGCGGAGGTGGCGGTGCTCGGCCTGGTCGTCGCGGTGTCGGCGCTGCTGACGGCGTTGCCGGTGCCGATCCGCTGGTGAGCGACCGGGGCGCACTGTTCGGGCTGGTCAGGCCGTGCCCGTGGAGGTCGTGCCCGTGGAGGTCGTGGTCGAGGTGGTGGTCGTGGAGACCTCACCGTGCGCCGGGGTGGGCGTGGGGCGCGCGCCGAGGGTTCCGAGGATCCCCCGGACCAGCAGGTACTGGGCCGCCAGATAGGTGAGCATGATCCACAGGTCGGGTCGGGGCGGTTGCGGCCACTCGGCGACACCGGTCGCGATGAGCATGTCCGACACCACGAAGAGCGCGCCGCCGAGCCCCGCGAGGAGCCCCAGCCGAGTGGCGGCCCACGCCATCGTGGTCAGCAGGGCGCTGTAGCCCGCGACGGGGAGCCGTAGATCCGCCGGCAGCCCGGGCCACAGGCTCGCGACGGCGACGACCAGGGCGACGGCGTATCCGATGCCGTACGCGACCCGCCCGCGCTCCTCGGACCTCCCGAAGAGCACGAGGTAGCAGACGTGGCCCGCCGCGAAGGAGGCCATCCCGGCGAGGAAGGCCGGTTCGGCGTCGGAGAGGAGCAGCACATCGCCGCCCCAGCCGAACAGCAGTGCGGCGAGCAGCGGTCGAGGCGCACCGCGTGTGTACGCGTAGGCCGCGAGCAAGGGCATCAGCAGCGGCTTGGCGACGACGTGCCCCTCGGAGAACCCGGCGGCGAGGGAGCCGAGGTCGACGGCGGCGGCCACCCCGAAGGCGACGAGGAGGGCGGAGCGGAGGGCCGAGCCTCGGTCCGGCTTCACGCGACGGTTTCCGTGGCCGGGGCGGTGGCGTCGCGCTCGACGGTCTCCACCGGCCGCGCGGGCTGCCAGCCGGGTCCGCCGAGGACCCGACCCGCCCGCTCGCCCCAACTCTCCGCTCTCTTCAGGTCCTTGGCGATGGAGACGTACTCATGGGTGGCGACCCGCAGCGGGTTGTACGTGTCGATGTTCTTCGTCAGCCCGTACACCGGCCGCTCGGTCTCCTCGACGAACGAGCCGAAGAGCCGGTCCCAGACGATGAGGATGCCGCCGAAGTTGCGGTCCAGATAGCCGCCCTGGGAGGCGTGGTGGACCCGGTGGTGCGAGGGCGTGTTGAACACGAACTCGAAGGCGCGGGGCAGCTTCCCGATCCGCTCGGTGTGGATCCAGAACTGGTAGACGAGGTTGGCGGCGGAGCAGAAGGCGAGCGCGGCCGGGTGCACGCCGAGGGCGATGAGCGGGACGTAGAAGGGCCACACGGTCAGGGTCGTCCAGGGCTGCCGCAGGGCGGTGGTCAGATTGAACTTCCGGCTGGAGTGGTGGACGACATGGCACGCCCAGAGGATCCGGATCACGTGGTGGCCGCGGTGCGACCAGTAGTAGAAGAAGTCCTGCGCGAGCAGCATCAGCGGAATCGTCCACCACAGGACGGGCACGCGCAGCGGGGTCAGTTCGTGGACCGCCGTGTAGATCGCGACGATCGGGATCTTCCAGAGGAAGTCGAAGGCGAGACTCCCGAGTCCCATGCCGACGCTCGTCGCGGCGTCCTTCGCCTCGTACCCCGCGGCATCGTCGTCCGGATGGATCCGGACACTGATCACCTCGATCACGGTGAGCAGCACGAAGGCGGGTATCGACCACAGCACGACATCGGGCAGGTTCGGCATGTGGGCACGGTAGAACCGCTGGTCGGCGGGGGCTAGACGTTGTTACTGACAAGTATTTCCGGTGGTACGCGCTTGCTTCTTGGCGTTCTCCACCAATTCGAGGGGCAGGGAGGAAGCAGGGCGGGGGCATCCCGGCGTGGCGGCAGGGGGAGGGCGCGATGCAGGGCATCGAAGTGGTGCTGGTCCGGCTGGCGTCGACGGTGGTGTCGACCCTGGTGAAGTCGGTCCTCACCCCGGTCGCACGGAAGCAGGGCGCAGGCCTGGTGACCGATCCGGTACGGCCGCTGCCGAAGCCCCCCTCCCCCGACAGGCTGGCCCGGGTGCTCTCCGGCCGGATCTCCGGCGCGTACGCGGACCTGCCCGAGCACGAGCGGCTCGCGGCCGTCGCCGCCGTGCAGGACACCTTCGCCGCCGCCGGTCTCACGGCGGACCGGCTCTTCGCGGCCGACCTGGATCCCGAGCGTCTCGCCGCCGGGTTACCCGCGCCGGACGCCGGTCTCTCCGCCCGCGCCTTGGACCTGTACGCCGAACTGCTCGGCCTGTGCTGTGCCCACCTGGTCGAACAGCTCACCGCCCACCCCTCGTTCGCGGCGCGGGCGGCCGTGGAACAGACCCGACGCTCCGGGCGCGCGGAGGGTCTGCTGCTCGACCTGGCCGATACTCCCCGCCCGCGGTCCGTGGCCCTCGACTTCGAACAGCGGTACACCGAGTTCGTCGCCCGGACCCAGTCCCGCCTGGAGCTGTTCGGCGTCACCCTCGGCGACCGCCGACGCGCCGAATGGTCGCTCGACACGGCCTACATCAGCCTCGCGGTGAGCGGCGACCGCCCCGACGACCCGCGCCGCGAGGGCCTCGGACCGCCCGATGCGGCACCGGCCGCCCTCAAGGTGGAGCAGGCCCTGGCCGACTGCGACCGGCTCGTACTGCGCGGCCCCGCCGGTTCGGGCAAGTCCACCCTCGTCCAGTGGCTCGCCCTCAACGCGGCCCGGCGCGGCTTCGCCCCGGAGCTGGCGGCGTGGAACCTGTGCGTGCCGTTCGTCCTGCGCCTGCGCTCCTTCAACACCCCCGACGGCCTGCCGATGCCGGAGGACTTCCTCCCGGCCTCCGGAGTCCCGCTGCGCGCGCCCGACGGCTGGACCTCCGAACTGCTCTCCACCGGCCGGGCGTTGGTGCTGATCGACGGGGTCGACGAGGTGCCGACACGGCTGCGCGCCCGTACCGAGAGCTGGCTGAAGTCCCTGATCGCCGCGTACCCGAAGGCGCGTTACGTGGTGACGACCCGGCCGGCGGCGGTGCCGGAGGACTGGCTGACGGGGCAGGGGTTCACGGCGCTCTCGCTGCTCCCCATGGAGCGGGAGGACATCCGGGCGTTCATCGGCCACTGGCACGACGCGGCCCGCCTGGAGTGCCTGTCCGAGGAGGAGCGGTCCTCGCTCGACACCTACGAGGCGGGCCTCGGCCAGGCGGTCACCGGCCGCCGGGACCTGGCTCGGCTCGCCACCAACCCCCTGATGTGCGCCCTGCTCTGCGCCCTCAACCGCGACCGCCGTATGCGACTGCCGCGCGCCCGCAAGGAGTTGTACGACGCCGCGCTGGACCTGCTGCTCGTACGGCGGGACACCGAGCGGGAGATCACCTCGGTCGAGGGGGTGACGCTGTCCCGCGAGGAACAGACGGCACTCCTGCAACGCCTCGCGTACTGGCTCATCCGCAACGGCCAGGTGGAGGCGTCCCGCGAGGACGCCGTCTCCATGCTGGAGGAGTGGCTGGACGCCATGCCCCAGGTCCGCGAACAGGGCGACGCCGAACAGGTCTTCTCCCACCTCCTGATCCGCAGCGGGCTGCTCCGCGAGCCCGTGCCCGGGTACGTGGACTTCGTCCACCGCACCTTCCAGGACTATCTGGGCGCCAAGGCGGCGGTCGAGGCCCGCGACTTCGGGGTCCTCGTCCGCCACGCGCACGACGACCAGTGGGACGACGTGGTGCGGATGGCCGTGGGGCACGCGCGGGTGGAGGAACGGGGGCGGCTGCTCCGCCAGTTGCTGCGGCGGGCCGACAAGGTGCGCAGGCATCGGGAGCGGCTGGTGCTGCTGGCGGCGGCGAGTCTGGAGCATGCGCCGGAGTTGGATCCCGGGGTGCGGAGGGAGGTGGAGGAGCGGACGGGGGAGTTGATGCCGCCGGGTTCGACCGAACAGGCCGACGCCTTGGCGAAGGTGGGCGAGTTGGTGGTGGAGCTGCTGCCGGGGCCGGAGGGGCTGACGGATCGGGAGTCGGCGGCCGTGGTGCGTACCGCCGGGCGGGTCGGGGGCGACGCGGCACTGGCGGTGATCTCACGGTTCCGCGCCGATCAGCGCTTCCGTGTGCGTATCGCGCTCAACGAAGCGTGGAACGCGTTCGACGTCAACGAGTACTTCGAGACGGTGCTGGACGGAACCGTCACGGCGGACGAGCGGCTCACCATGAGCAGCCCCGAGCAGATGGCGCTGCTGCCGCGGCTCACGCGGCTCACGCGGTTGCTCCTGCTGGGCGATCACGATGTCCCGGTCGACGCACTGGAACGAACACCCCTGGAACACCTGGCCCTCATCGACAACAACCGGATCAGCGACCCGTCCGGCTTGCGACGGCTGCCACATCTCCGCGAGTTGATGCTCCAGCGCTGTCACTCCGTCACTCTCGAAACGGTGGCCTGCCTCCCGCTGAAGAACCTCTACGTCTACGAACCGCGCGAACCGCTCTCACTGGCACCCCTGAACGACCTGCCCACGCTGCGGCATCTGGTCTTCGACTACCCGGCACCGGAGACTTCCGTGGGCGACCTCGCCTTCGCCCCACGACTCACCGGCCTCGGATTCTTCAGGGGAGCGGCCACGATGAAGCTGTCCGGCATCGAGGCCTTGACCGCACTGGAGTGGCTCACCGTCAACGAAAACCACCAGTGGCTCGACTTCCTCGCCGCCGGCTCGTGCTCCCCGCTGCGCACCCTTCAGCTCCTGGACGTGAGCCGGGTCGACTGCGCCGACCTGCTCCCCCATCAGCGACTGACGCGTGTGTACCTCGGCAAAGTCCGTCAGGTGGACCGCGTCGCGGCCCTCGCCGAACTCCCCGAACTGACGGACGTCTCGTTCTCTCGGACCGGCCCCATCGATCTGACCCCCTTGGCCGCCCTCGACCACCTCACGGTCCACCTCAACGACTGCCCGGACGTCATCGGCGCCGAGCTCTTCCCCAGGGACCGGCTCACCGTCGGGTAACGAGCTGTCAGTCGTGGCCCGTATCCTCATGGACCATGCTCGAAGACCACACGACCGCAGCGTCGCAAGCGCCTTGGCCGGCCGCGTATCCACAGGGGTACGCGGTCGTGGACGTGGAGACGACCGGGCTGGCCCGGGACGACCGGATAATTTCGGCGGCTGTGTACAGACTGGACGCGCGGGGCGAGGTCGAGGACCACTGGTACACGCTGGTGAACCCGGAGCGGGATCCGGGGCCGGTGTGGATCCACGGGCTGACGAGTGACGTGCTCGAAGGGGCGCCCCTTTTCAAGGAGATCGCGGAGGAGTTCTCCTCCCGGCTCGCGGACCGTGTGCTCGTCGCGCACAACGCGGTGTTCGACTGGTCGATGATCGCCCGGGAGTACGCGCGCGCGGAGACCGAGGCGCCGGTGCGGCAGCGGCTGTGCACGATCGCGCTGTCGAAGGAGCTGGGGCTGCCGCTGCCGAACCACAAGCTGGAGTCGCTGGCGGCGCACTTCGGGGTCGTACAGCAGCGGGCGCACCACGCGTTGGACGACGCGCGGGTGCTGGCGGAGGCGTTCCGGCCTAGTCTGCGGGTCGCCGCCGCGAGTGGCGTACGGCTGCCGCTGCACGAGTGCCGGCCGCTGACCGAGTGGCGGGACAGCCCCGCCGCCCCCCGGATCGGGCAGCAGGCGGGCCCCGGCGGCGGCGGTTACGGCAGCTACCGGCCCACCAGTTGGCGGCCCTCGCGGAAGCGGCCGGCCTGCCCGCATCCCAACCCCGGGCGCTACGAGGACGGCAAACCGCTCAAGCAGGGCATGCGGGTCGCCTTCTCCGGGGACACGTCGATCGAACGCGATCTGCTGGAGGACCGCGCGATCGAGGCCGGGCTGCATGTCGCGACGAGCCTCTCCCGGGTGACCAGTCTGCTCGTCACCAACGACCCGGACTCGAACACGTCGAAGGTGGTCAAGGCCCGGCAGTACGGGACGCCGGTCGTGGACGAGGCCGCGTTCGGGCAGTTGCTCCGCGATGTCGAACCCGCGGACGAGTGAGTCGTTCTGGGTGATTGGCACGCGACTCGCCCGCCGCCCGCTCGCCCGGGCGACGGTCACGGCTCACCCTGTGGCGCATGGCGAGATGCGAAGTTTGCGGCAATGACTACGGAATGACCTTCGAGATCCACGCCCAGGGCGCGGTGCATGTCTTCGACTGCTTCTCCTGCGCGATCCACCGCATGGCTCCGATCTGCGAGCACTGCCGGGTGCAGATCATCGGCCAGGGCGTCGAGGTCGAGGGCCACTGGTACTGCGGCGCCCACTGCGCTCGGGCCGAGGGGAAGGCGGGGATCGTCGACAAAGTCTGACGCCGGCGCGTGAGGTCCGCGTCGGTGACGGCCCTCGGCGGGACCCTCCCGCCGGGGGCCGAATCGCGCGAGGTACGGTCAGTGGGTGTACCGCTTCCTGTTGTCCCGGCAGTGGGTGATCCTCACTCTGCTCGCGCTCGTCCTGATCCCGACCATGGTCAGGCTGGGTATCTGGCAGATGCATCGCTACGAGGAGCGCAGCGCGCGTAATCAGCTCGTCGCCGACGCGCTGGCCTCGAAGCCGGTGCCCGTGGAGCGGCTGACCTCCCCCGGGCACACCGTCACCAGCGCCGAGCGCTACCGCACGGTGACCGCGAAGGGCCGCTTCGACACCGACGACGAGGTCGTCGTCCGCCGCCGCGTCAACGCCGACGACGAGGTCGGCTTCCATGTCCTGACCCCGTTCGTGCTCGACGACGGCAAGGTGCTGCTCGTCAACCGGGGGTGGATCCCCGCGGACGGTCCGAGCCAGACCGCGTTCCCCAAGATCCCCGCGCCGGCCGGCGGCGAGGTCACCGTCACCGGGCGGCTGATGCCCGACGAGACGACCGAGGCGAGCGGTATCAAGGATCTCCAGGGCCTGCCGGACCGGCAGATCATGCTGATCAACAGCGAGCGGGAGGCGGACCGCCTCGGTGTCCAGGTGCTCGGCGGATACCTCGCGCAGACGGCGCCCGAGCCCAAGGGCGACACCCCGGAACAGCTCGGCAGTCCCGGCGACGAGAACGCCGCGCTGAACTACGCCTACGCCCTTCAGTGGTGGCTCTTCGCCCTCGGCGTTCCCGTCGGCTACGTCATCCTCGTCCGCCGTGAGCGCCGCGACCGCGCGGAGGCGGCGGCCGCCGCGGCGGAGGAGAAGGACGAGGAGACGGCGCCCGCTCCGGCATAGCCCGGTCGGGCCTGGTCAGGCCTGTTCCGGTCAGGCCTCACGTCCGATCAGTCAGGCCTCACGTCCGGCCGCGGTCGTCCGTCGACCGCATCGACCGCTTCGACCGGTCTCGCCAGTACACGAACGTACGTTCCGGCTGGCGGCCCAGGCGCCCGAAGACGGGGGCGGCCTCGGCCGGGCGGTGGGCGCGGGTCAGGGCGAACGCGAGGATGTTGAGGTCGGTGACGGCTTCGGCGTGGGGTGCGGCGAGAGGTAGCGCAGGAGGCGGTGGTACGACGTCCGCCGGGCGGTCGGTGGTCCAGCGCTGGGGGATCGCGGTGGGGAGGCGTTGGGCCAGTACGGCGATGCGGTGCGCTCTGCGGTCCCAGTCGCGGCCGGTGATGCGGAGGAGGTCGGCCACCGGTGTCCATGGGGGGCGAGTGGGGCCGGCGCCCAGGCCGTGGAGTTGTTGGGCGGGGCGGAGATCGGTCACGGGGGTGGGTCGGGGCCGCCGGGCGCCCTGGGATCGCCAGGCATCCGGCGGCTTTGGCTGGACGGAGGGTGGGTTTCGCTCACCGGCGCTTGCCGGGTGCCGCTGCGCCCACCCTCCCCCATCGCCCCTAGCGGCACGACTGCCCGCAGTTGGGAACAGCAGAGTGAGCAACAGCGGCCCTGCACAGCGACAGCGTCCGCGAATACCTGGCCCGGCGCAGTCTCAGCAGCAGCGGCCCTCCGGTTGCTCCTCCCGGCGGAGCGTTCGCAGGACGTCGTACTCCCGTCTCGTCGGTACCGGGGCCTTCGGGTGGTGGCGGCGATGGCGTTCGCAGTAGCGGTCGTACTCCGCCTCTCCCATGAGTTCCCGGAGGTACCAGCGGACGGTCCGTGCCCAGTGCCGGGCCGTGAGAGCGACGGGGGCGGTCATCGGCGGGCTCCCACCAGCTGCTTCTCGGGGTCCTCCGCGTCGATGCGCGACTCGACGTACGGGGCCTCGGTCGACGGCAGCGGGACCGGGGAGCGGACGGCGCGGACGCACACCACGGCGCAGTTGACCAGGACCGTGAGGACCAGGATCAGGAAGATCGCCATGATCACGCCGTCGACCGTGTTGTTGGTGACGATGGTGTGCATGTCGTCCATGTCCGTGGCGCCGGGCAGGAGTTCGCCCTTGCCGATGGCCGCCGCGTACTTGTCCCGCAGGGCGAAGAAGCCGATCGCGGGGTTGTCCGAGAAGATCTTCTGCCAGCCGGCGGTGAAGGTGACGGCCACGTCCCAGGCGAGCGGGATGCCGGTGACCCAGGCCCAGCGCAGCTTGCCGGACTTGATGAGCACGGTGGTGGTGACGGCCAGGGCGACGGCGGCGAGCAACTGGTTGGCGATGCCGAAGAGGGGGAACAGCTGCTTGATTCCGCCGAGGGGGTCGGTGACACCGGCGTAGAGGAAGTAGCCCCAGGCGCCGACGACGAGGGCGCTGGTGATCCAGATGCCCGGCTTCCAGGTGACGCGGCCGATCGGCTTCCAGACGTTGCCGAGCATGTCCTGAAGCATGAAGCGGCCCACGCGGGTGCCGGCGTCCACCGTGGTGAGGATGAACAGTGCCTCGAACATGATCGCGAAGTGGTACCAGAAGGCCTTCATCCCGGCGCCGCCGAAGACGCCGGCGAAGATCTCCGACATGCCCACGGCCAGGGTGGGCGCGCCGCCGGAGCGGCCGACGAGGGTCTCCTCCTCGACGGCCTTGGCCGCCGCGGTGAGCTGTTCCGGGGTGACGGTGAAGCCTAGGTTCTTGACCGCCTCGGCGGCCGTGTCGACGGTCGGGCCGAGCAGCGCGGCCGGGGAGTTCATGGCGTAGAAGAGGCCGGGTTCGAGGACGCACGCGGCGATCAGGGCCATGACGGCGACGAAGGACTCCGTGAGCATGGAGCCGTAGCCGATCATGCGGACCTGGGACTCCTTCTGGATCAGCTTCGGCGTGGTGCCGGAGGAGACCAGGGCGTGGAAGCCGGAGAGGGCGCCGCAGGCGATGGTGATGAAGAGGAAGGGGAAGAGGGACCCGGCGAAGACCGGCCCGGCGCCCGTGTGCGCGAACTCGGTGACCGACTCGGCGCGGAGGTTCGGCGCGGCGACGACGACACCCACGGCCATCAGCGCGATGGTGCCGACCTTCATGAAGGTGGAGAGGTAGTCGCGCGGGGCCAGCAGCATCCACACGGGGAGCACGGAGGCGACGAAGCCGTAGCCGACCAGGCAGAAGACCAGGGTCTCGGGGCTCCAGACGAAGTACTCGGCGAGCGAGGAGTCCTGGATCCAGCCGCCGCCGAGGATGGCGAGCAGGAGGAGGGCCACGCCGATGAAGCTGGTCTCCACGACCCGGCCCGGGCGCAGATAGCGCAGGTAGAAGCCCATGAAGAGGGCGATCGGGATGGTCATGGTGACCGAGAAGGTGCCCCAGGCGGACTCGGCGAGGGCGTTGACGACGACCATCGCGAGGACCGCGAGCAGGATGATCATGATGGCGAAGACGCCGATCAGCGCGGCGGCACCGCCGACCCTGCCGATCTCGTCGCGGGCCATCTGGCCGAGGCTCTTGCCGTCCCGGCGCATGGAGAGGAAGAGGACGATCATGTCCTGCACCGCGCCGGCGAAGATCACGCCCGCGATGATCCAGATGGTGCCCGGCAGATAGCCCATCTGGGCCGCCAGCACCGGTCCGACCAACGGACCCGCGCCGGCGATGGCCGCGAAGTGGTGGCCGAACAGCACCCGCTTGTCGGTGGGGTGGTAGTCGACACCGTCTTCGAGGCGTTCCGCCGGGGTGGCCCGGGTGTCGTCGACCTGGAGGACCCTGCGGGCGATGAACCGCGAGTAGAAGCGGTAGCCGATCGCGTACGAGCCGAGGGCCGCCATCAGCAGCCAGACGGCCGAGATCTCCTCGCCCCGGGACAGCGCGAGCACGGCCCAGCCGATCGCGCCGACGAGGGCGACGGCTATCCAGAGCGCGATCGACTTCGGTGACATCTTCTGGGACATACGGGACTTCTCCGGCCCCTCATGACCGGATTCGGGCATGGCTGAGGTGGACATGGCGGCTCCTGACATCAACGGTGTGCGGCAGAGGACGAGGTGAAGCAGAGGACGGGTGTGAAGCGGCGGCAAAGGAGGGAAGTGCGGCTCAGCGATGTCGGTCCGTCAGCGCGTACGCGGCGAGCAGGCAGAGCGCGCATCCCGGGACCCAGGCGAGCTGGTACCAGTAGAAGAACGGCGTGCCCGCGAGCCGTGGCTCCGCGTCGGCGTACCAGGGGACCCAGAGCAGTCCGGCGGCGGGGGCGAGGAGCAGGACGGCGGTCGCGACGCGCCGTAGCCGCTGGTGAGCGGTCCGTGCCATGGGCCGTGCTCCTCTCCCGATCGCTGTGGGTCTGTGCAAGAGTTGCCCACCCGCCGGATCCGGTTGACAGCGAATTCCGGAAGATTCCCCGAAGATTTCCCGCCGATCCGTGTCCTCCGAACCGGCCGTCCACGCAACCAACACGCGAGGGCCCAGGCACACCAAGGACGGTGACCCATGGCGGACGCTGCCATGACCGCGACGTTTCTCGCCGTGATCGGCGGAGCGTCGCTGCTCGCCGTCACCGCGCGCCGGCTGCGCCCCACCGACCGGCTGCCCTCGCTGGAGAGCTGGGCGCTGGCCGACCGGAGCCTCGGCCCGGTGTGGACCTGGCTGCTGCTCGGCGGCACGATCTTCACCGCGTACACCTTCACCGCCGTGCCCGGCCTCGCGTACGGCAACGGGGCGCCCGCCTTCTTCGCGGTGCCGTACACGGTGATCGTCTGCCCGCTGGCCTTCGTGCTGCTGACCCGGCTGTGGGAGGTGGCCCGGCGGCACGGCTATGTGACGGCCGGGGACTTCGTGCGCGGGCGGTACGGTTCGGCGCCGCTCGCCCTGGTGGTGGCGCTGACCGGGATCCTCGCGACGATGCCGTATCTGGCCCTGCAACTGCTCGGCATCCGGGCGGTGCTGACGGCCGGGGGCGTGTATCCGAAGGGCGGCGCGGCCGGTGACCTGGTGATGGTCGCGCTGTTCGCGGGGCTCGCGGTGGCGACGTACCGGCACGGGCTGCGGGCGCCCGCCGTGATCTCGGCGCTGAAGGCGGTGGCCGTCTTCGTGTCGCTGACCGCCGTGTGCTGGCTGGTGCTGGAACGGTCCGGCGGTCCGGGCGCGGTCTTCGACGGGGCGGCGGCGCGGCTGAGCGGCACCGGCGTCGAGGAGTCCGCCCTCCTGCTGGCCCCCGAGCAGCAGCCCGCCTACGCCACCCTCGCGCTCGGCTCGGCGCTAGCCCTGCTGATGTACCCGCATGTCCTCACCGCCGGGTTCGCCGCCGACGGGCCACGCACGGTCCGCAAGGTCGCCGTGGCACTGCCCGCCTGGACGGGACTCCTGGCCCTCTTCGGTTTCCTCGGCATCGCGGCGCTCGCGGCCGGGGTACGGGCGCCCGAGGGCGGTGCCGAGGCGGCGGTGCCGATGCTGGTGGACCGGCTGATGCCGGGGCCGCTGGCCGGACTGGTGTTCGGCGCGATCACCGTGGGCGCGCTGGTCCCGGCGGCGGTGATGTCGATCGCCGCCGCCACCGGCTTCGTCCGCAATGTGTATGTCGAGTACTTCCAGCCCACCGCCACGCCCAAGCGGCAGGTGCGGATCGCCAAGGTGGTGTCGCTGACCGCGAAGGTGGGGGCGGTGGCGTTCGTGTTCGGGCTGCGCGACCAGGACGCCATCAACCTCCAGCTCCTCGGCGGGGTGTGGATCCTGCAGATCTTCCCGGCGGTGGCGGTCGGGCTGTTCACCGGGCGGCTGCATCCGCGGGCACTGCTCGCCGGGTGGGGTGTGGGCATGGTGACCGGCACGTTCCTGGTGGTGCGCGAGGGGTTCTCGTCCATCGTGCTGCTGGGCGGCGGCTCGCTGGAGATCTACGCCGGTCTGCTCGCCCTCCTGCTCAATCTGACCGTCGCCGTCCTCGGCACCACGGTCCTCGAACGGCTCGGCGTCCCGCGCGGCGCCGACGCGACCGACCTACCGTCCCGCCTGACCGTCAGGCGGCGCCCCGAGACGGGAGCGAGCAACCCGTGAGACGCAGACAGCACATGCGTGTGCCGGTGCCCCCGGCGGCTACGGCGGCTACGGCACCCGTGACCGCCGAGCCCCCGGGCCGGATACCGGCCCCGGCCGCCGCCGAGCCGCTGATCCCGAACCCCGCCCTGCCGCCGGGCGCGCTCGGCGATCCCGCCGACGTGGAGCGCGAGGCGGGGGTGGCCCGGCTGTTCGAGCTGCACTACTCCTCGATGCTGCGGCTCGCGGTCCTGCTGGGCGCCGACGATCCCGAGAACGTGGTGGCCGAGGCGTACTACCAGATCTACCGCAAGTGGCGGCGCCTGAGGGACGCCGAGGCGGCGGAGGCGTACCTGCGGTCGACGGTCTGCAATCTGACCCGGATGCGGATACGGCACCTCCAGGTCGCCCGCAAGCATGTGGAGACCCCGGCGGCGGAGGAGCCGGTCGCCTCCGCCGAGAGCACCGCGCTGCTCCACGACGACCAGCGGGTGCTGATCGGCGCGCTCCAGCAACTGCCCGCCCGGCAGCGGGAGGCGCTCGTGCTGCGCCACTGGCTCGGGCTGAAGGAGAGCGAGATCGCGGCCGCGATGGGGATCTCCTGCGGCTCCGTCAAGACCCACACCGCACGCGGCCTCGCCGCCCTCACCCAGGCGATGGAGGCCCGGCGATGAACGACACCACCGGGAACGACACGACCGGCAACGACACCGGTCAGGACCGTACCGAGCGGGAGTTGGCGTCGGCGCTCGCGGCGCTGGCGGGGGGTGTGCACGCGGCGCCGGACGCGTACCGGACGGCGCGGGGGGACTGGCTCCGCCGTGAGCGGCGTCGGCGGTTGGTGCTGGCCGTCCTGGTGCTGGTGGTCTTCGCCCTCGCCACGATGATCGGCCTCTGGGTCCTCAACCAGGCCCCGTCCAGTTCGGGGGTGATCTTCTCGGGGGTGGGAGGGACTACGGCGGGAGCCGGGCCGGGGTGACGGCGCGGTACCGATGGGGGTGCCATCGCCGTGCGCGTCCGCGGGCCCGTGCGTGGCCGGTCGCGCAGTTCCCCGCGCCCCTGGAAATCGGGCTTCGCCCTCTTTCCCCGTCCCCGTCCCCGGCGCACCCGGATCCGGCGGACTGATCACCCCCCGCTCCGGGAACCCGTCCCCCGTGCACCCCCACATCGAGGACTACGCCCTGATCGGCGATCACCAGACGGCAGCGCTGGTGGGTCGCGACGGTTCCATCGACTGGCTCTGTCTGCCGCGCTTCGACTCGGCCGCCTGCTTCGCCGCGCTGCTCGGCGACGAGGAGAACGGGCACTGGCGGATGGCGCCCGCGGAGGGCGGGACCTGTACCCGGCGGGCGTACCGGCACGACTCGCTCGTCCTCGACACCGAATGGGAGACCGACGAGGGCACGGTGCGGGTGACCGACCTGATGCCGCAGCGGGACCGCGCGCCCGATGTCGTACGGATCGTCGAAGGCCTCAGCGGTCGCGTCACCGTGCGCAGTACGCTCCGTCTCCGTTTCGACTACGGCTCGGTCGTGCCGTGGATGCGCAGGTCGGACGGCCACCGGGTGGCGGTCGCGGGCCCGGACTCGGTGTGGCTGCGCAGTGAACCCCGGGTGCGGTCGTGGAGCGAGGACCGGGCCACGTACGCGGAGTTCACGGTGGAGCCGGGCGAGAAGGTCGCGTTCGTCCTGACCTGGCACCCCTCGCACGAACCCCGCCCCCGCCTCGTCGACCCGTACGAGTCGCTGCGGTCGAGCCTCCACGACTGGCGGGCCTGGGCGGCGCGCTGCCGGTACACCGGCCCGCACCGGGACACCGTGGTCCGCTCCCTGATCACCCTCAAGGCCCTCACCTACGCCCCGACCGGCGGCATCGTCGCGGCCGCCACCACCTCCCTGCCCGAGGAGATCGGCGGCGTCCGCAACTGGGACTACCGCCACTGCTGGCTGCGCGACTCCACCCTCACCCTCGGCGCCCTGCTGTCCTGCGGCTACCAGGAGGAGGCCGAGGCCTGGCGCGACTGGCTGCTCCGCGCGGCGGCGGGCGACCCGGCCGACCTGCAGATCATGTACGGCCTGGCCGGTGAGCGCCGTATCCCCGAGTACGACCTGCCCTGGCTGTCGGGCTACGCGGACTCGCGCCCGGTCCGGGTCGGCAACGACGCCGTACGGCAGTTGCAGCTGGACGTGTACGGCGAGGTCATGGACTCCGTGTTCGTGTCCCGGCGTTCGGGCCTGCCGGACAAGCCGGACATGTGGCGGATGCAGTGCGCGCTGATGGAGTATCTGCGGACGGCTTGGCGGAAGCCGGACGAGGGGCTGTGGGAGGTGCGCGGGCCGCGCCGCCACTTCACCCACTCGAAGGTGATGTGCTGGGTGGCCGCCGACCGCGCCGTGCGCACCCTGGAGGACGACCCGACGTTGACCGGCGGCGACCGGGACGGCTGGCGGGCGCTGCGCGACGAGATCCACCGCGAGGTCTGCGACCGGGGCTACGACGCCGAACGCAACACCTTCACCCAGTCGTACGGCTCCCGTGAACTCGACGCCGCGCTGCTGCTCATCCCCCTCATGGGCTTCCTGCCGCCGGACGACCCCCGGGTGATCGGCACGGTCGACGCGATCCGCGAGGAGCTGGGCCACGAGGGGCTCGTCCGCCGCTACAGCGCCGACCACCTCACGGCCGCGAGCGGCTCCGTCGACGGACTGCCGGGCGGCGAGGCCACGTTCCTCGTCTGCTCGTTCTGGCTGGCGGACGCGCTGCATCTGACCGGCCGTACGAAGGAGGCGCGGGCGCTGTTCGAACGGCTGGTGGGGCTGGTCAACGACGTGGGGCTGCTCGCGGAGGAGTACGACCCCGTCGCGGGCCGGCAGCTCGGGAACTTCCCGCAGGCGTTCAGCCATGTCGGTCTCGTGGGCACCGCCCTCGCCCTCTTCGACGGGGACGAGGCAGGATAGGGGCCATGGATCTTGGGCTGAAGGACCGTGTCTACATCGTCACCGGGGCGACCCGCGGACTGGGCAACGCGATCGCGCGGGAACTCGTCGCCGACGGCGCGAAGGTGGTCGTCACGGGCCGCGAGGAGGAGAGCGTGGGTGCGGCGGCCGCCGTGCTCGGGGCGAACGCGCTGGGGGTCGCCGCGGACAACGCGGACCCCGAGGCCGCCGCGCGGCTGATCGGCGCCGCCCGTGAGCGCTTCGGCGGGTTCGACGGCATCCTCATCAGCGTGGGCGGTCCGGCGCCGGGGTTCGTCGCCGACAACACGGACGAGCAGTGGACCGCCGCGTTCGAGTCGGTGTTCCTGGGGGCGGTCCGGCTGGCGCGGACCGCGGCCGAGGAGCTCGGTGAGGGGGGCGTCATCGGGTTCGTGCTGTCCGGGTCCGTGCACGAGCCGATCCCGGGGCTGACCATCTCGAACGGGCTGCGGCCGGGGCTGGCCGGGTTCGCCAAATCGCTGTCCGACGAGTTGGGGCCGCGCGGGATTCGGGTGGTGGGTCTGCTTCCCGCCCGGATCGACACGGACCGGGTGCGGGAGCTGGACGGGATGTCGGCGGATCCGGAGGCGACGCGGGCGGCGCACGAGTCGCGGATTCCGTTGCGGCGGTACGGACGGCCGGAGGAGTTCGGGCGGGCGGGGGCGTTCTTGTTGTCTCCGGCCGCGTCCTATCTGACGGGGATCATGCTGCCTGTGGACGGTGGGATGAGGCACGGGTTCTGACGGTCGATGGCCGAGCGCGGGTCGATGGCCGAGTGCGGGCGGCTTTCAACTCACCCTTTCCGCACCGTGCTTGGCCCCCCGCAGTCTGACCTCCGCCGGTAGCGCAGCCAGGCCCGCCGAATCCCTGGCGTGGGCCAGCGCCTCCGTCGTCAGGGTCTGGAGCGCGTCGCCCGGGTTCACATGGGGCTGGAGGAGGAGACGGACTCTGGCCTCGGGGGCGTTGCGGCGGCCGGTCAGGTGGGCGTGGGCCCGTTCGACGCCGTCCGCCTCGGCCGCCTCGGTGGTGAGGACGCCCTCCAGCGCGCGCCCCCTCAGCAGGGCGCCCTCGCCGTCGCCGGTGTCGACGAGCACCTCGGCGAGGCGGTGGCGGCGCAGGACCGCGGTCAGCCACCACAGGGCGAGCAGGACCAGGACGGCGAGCACGGCGATGACGGTGGGCCACCACCAGCCGGAGTCACGCCAGCGCGTCCGGTCGGCATCGCTGAGCAGCACGTCGTTCCGGCTGTCGTGCGGCCACCAGGAGGGCGGGTCCACGCCGAGTCCCACGGCGAGGACGGAGCCGCCGAGCACGACCAGGACGAGCCCGGCGAAGCCGAGCAGCACCCGGTTGACGATCCTCAGCATCGTGTCTCATCCCTTCCGGCCGGGCCGGCGTACATGCACCGCCAGGGCGGGCGGCCGGGACAGGCCGAGCCCCCGGATGCCGTCGGCGAGCGTGACGTCGAGGTCGGCCCGTACGTCGTCGAGTTCCCGGAAGTGGGACACCGCGCGGACGTCGATCTTCTTCCGTCCCGCCCGGACCCGTACGGATCGCACCCCGGACACCTCCATGGCCCGGTCGCGCAGGGCCAGTGCGGCGGCGCCCCGGTGCAGTCCGGCCCGGACCCGGGGGTGGACGCGCCGCATCGGCAGGACGTCGCGCAGCCCGGGGGTCGCGGCGAGCAGGAGCAGCCAGAGGCCGAGGAGCACGGCGATCCCGGCGCCGACGAGCACCCAGATGTCGTCGAGGGGCCGCTCGGCGAGCTCCCGGGCCAGCGAACGGCGCCATGCCATCGCGGGCCGGTCGGCACGCACGGCGACGACGTCGTACAGGAGGAGGCCCGCGCCCGCGAGGAGCAGGACCGCGAGGATGCCCGCGGGGATTCTGCGCGCGGACCAGAAGCGTTTCTCGCCGCCGTTCTCGCCGTCGAGGACCGGCAACGGGTCGTAGACGGCGGCGGACGCCGACTGGTCCGGTTCGTGGCCGGCCGCCGCCCTGCCGCCGGCCGGCGCCCCGGCCGTGTCGTCGGTCTTCTCGGCGGTCCGCGCGGCGGCCTTGCCCCCGGCCTCGTCGGCAGGCTGGTCGGCGGCCTTCTCGATGACGGGTAGTCGCTGAGTGGTGCCTTCGGAGCGCTGGGGTTCGCTCATCGCGTCCTCCCCTGTGCCACGTCGTGTGCGTGCGTCGGATGCAGCCGTTCCACCTGGACGGCCACCTCCGACACGTGCATTCCCGCCAACGTCCCTACCCGCTCGGTGACATGACGACGCACCGCAGCGCATTGGCCACCGATGTCCGAGGGGTAGGGGAGCCCGAGACTGACCCGGACGCGCGCGGTCTCGCGCAGCACGACGACGGTGGCGTTCGGGGGCGCGGAGTCGCGCGTCGGCGCCACCAGTGCCTCGCGCGCCGCCTGCGCGGCGATCTTCGCGACCACCCGTTCGGCGATCCGGGTCGCCCCGCGCTCACCGGACGGAACGGCCCTCGTCTCTGTGGGACGGCCGCTGTCCACCGGGTTCATCGGCGTCGGTGGTCACGCGAACGGAAGAAGTCGCCCAGCTCCAGGTCCCCCTCCAGGAACCGGCCGACGACGAAACCGACGGCGCCCAGCGCGGCCACCAGCAGAAAGGCACCGAAGCCGCCGAAGTACCCGGCGAAGCCCAGCGCCATCCCGGCGATCATGCCGATCATGGCCAAGCTCATCCTGCGCTCCTAGGAACTCGGACTCCTGACATGGGGGGGGTGGGGCCCAGGCTCCGCTCACTGCAGCCGGGACTCCGGCTCGTCGTCCTCCTCGTCCGGCAGCTTCACATCGCTGACCGCGATATTGACCTCGACGACCTCCAGGCCGGTCATCCGCTCGACGGCCGCGATGACGTTCTCGCGCACATCGCGGGCCACATCGCTGATGGAGACCCCGTAGTCGACGACGATCTCCAGGTCCAGCGCGGTCTGCACCTCGCCGACCTCGACCTTCACGCCCCGGGTCGCCGCCTTCGTGCCACCGGGCACCCGGTCCCGCATGGCCCCGAAGGTCCGTGACAGACCGCTGCCCATGGCATGCACGCCCACCACTTCCCGCGCGGCGAGCCCGGCGATCTTCTCGACGACACCGTCGGCGATGGTCGTACGCCCCCGGGCCGCCGGATCGCCGCCACCGCGCCGGGTGGTCTTCCGCCCGACGTCCGTCGTCTCCTTGGTGGTGGCGGGCCCTTCCGTCCGGTTCCGCTCCGTCATGTCAGTCATGCCGTACGTCCCTTCCGGTCGTCCCCCTCAGACCCACAGTAAGCGCGGTTGCCGCGCGGCGCGCCGGGGATGCGGCACGCTGGAGGAATGACGGCGGACGGTTGGACGAGAGCGGTACGTCAGCAGCTCCGGCTGGGCCGGGTGCTCCCCCTGGGCGGCCCGCACGACGGCGCGTGGATCACGGAGAGCGCGGCCCGGGCGGCACTGCGCCACACGGCCGCCTCGCTGCGCGGGGTCGTCCTGGGCACCCTGCGCATCGCACCGGCCGACCCGGACGGCTCCCACGGCTCCCCCGGCACCGCGGTCCCCGCTCCGCCGAGCGCCCTTCCGCCCGGCCCCCTGCGCATCACGGCCGACTTCGTCGCCTACGCGGGCTCGTCCGCCGAGCCCATCCCGGTCACGGCGGCCCGCCTCCGCACGGCCCTCTCCGCCACGGCCACGGAGGGCCTCGGACTGACAGTGACGGAGATCGACCTCCGGGTGACACACCTGCTGGAGGACGTGGCGGACGAGGAGCAGCCCACCTACCCGGCCCCCGAGTCCCCGCCCACCGCCACGCCTCCGCCCACCGGCGACGACGAGAACGCCCGCGCCGCCGCCGCGGCCCTCTCGGTCCCCGGTGTCACCCACCTCACCGCCACCCTCGGCCGCCCCCATGCGACAGGGCCCGCCCTCCCCCGCCGCCATCTCCTCGTGGAACTGGCGGTGACGGAGGACAGACGGGCCCTGGACGTGGCACGCGACGTACGCGCAGCGGTGAGCGAGGCCCTGCCGGGCCACCCGTCGGTGGCGGTACTGGTCGCCTCGGTCGTTCCTGCCGCGGGTCGGTACGGCTAGCGGCCTGCCGGGCTACTCCCCCGCTCCCGCGAGGTCCCGCAGCCGCCGGGCCTGCGAGGCCCGCTCCGCCGCCCGCTGCTCGTCGTACGAACGACCTACCGCTCCGCGCAGCAGTGTCTTCGTCTCGATCACGGCATCCCGTGGCGCGGCGACCAGCGCGGCCGCGAGGTCCCGTACGGCGTCGTCGAGCTGGTCGACGGGCACGGCGAGGTTGGCGAGGCCGACCCGCTGGGCCTCGTCCGCCTGGACGAAGCGGCCGGTGAGGCAGATCTCCAGCGCGCGGGCGTATCCGACGAGGCCCACCAGCGGATGCGTGCCGGTGAGGTCGGGCACGAGCCCGAGGCTGGTTTCGAGCATGGCGAACTGCACGTCGTCGGCGACGACGCGCAGATCACAGGCGAGGGCAAGCTGGAAGCCCGCACCGACGGCGTGCCCCTGCACGGCGGCGATGGACACGATGTCGTTGCGCCGCCACCAGGTGAACGCCTCCTGGAACTCGGCGATGGTCGCATCGAGCCCGGCGTCGTCACGGCGCGCGAGATCGATGAACGACGGCTCCCCCTCGATGCCTTCGGGCGTGAACATCTGCCGGTTGAGGCCGGCGGAGAACGATTTGCCCTCGGCACGCAGCACGACCACACGGACGGAGCCCGGCACCGACCGCCCGGCCTCGGTGAGCGCCCGCCACAGAGCGGGGCTCTGCGCGTTGCGCTTGGCCGGATTGGTCAGCGTCACCGTGGCGATCGCGTCGTCGACGGTGAGCCGTACGCCATCCTTGTCGAGCAGCGGTTCGAGCGAAGCCATGGGGCGCCTCCGATGAGTGCGGTCAGCAGAGCGATGAAGCATTGCTAAGTGACTGCACAGTAACCACCCGGCCGATCAGTCGACCGACCGGGTGGCCACCATCGAAGCCGATGGGCCGCCCGGCGCGTCAGGCCGAGGCGGCCTTCTTGCCCCGCGTCGCGCCGCCACGCCCTCGGAGCGTGACGCCCGACTCGCTGAGCATCCGGTGTACGAAGCCATACGAGCGGCCGGTTTCCTCGGCCAGTGCCCGAATGCTCGCACCGGAGTCGTACTTCTTCTTCAGGTCTGCCGCGAGCTTGTCGCGCGCGGCGCCGGTAACCCGGCTGCCCTTCTTCAGAGTCTCGGCCACCCGGTCCTCCTCATGGGAAGTGCGCTCTGGTCTCCTCATGATCACCCCTCCGGGGCGTGATGGCCACCCATTCGGCAAGGTCCGTGAGACAAGGTTTTGACGACAGGAGCGCGTCCCCACAAGCGGAACCTGTAACTCCGCCCGGTGTCGTCCGTACACCCGAACGGGTTGTTCTGAGAAGTGCCAGGTCAGAGACGCACGACGGCCGAGCCCTTCGTGGAGAAGGGCTCGGCCGTGAAATCGATGTACGACACACCTCGGTACGAGGAGATCTCACACAGATGATGGATCACGGATGGGCCGAATGATCCATAGGCTGTTGATCAACCCATTCGATCAAGCTGTCGGCCGCGTCATCCGGCTCAGGCGAGCGCGACCAGGTCCGCGTAGTCCGCGCCCCAGAGGTCCTCGACGCCGTCCGGCAGCAGGATGATCCGCTCGGGCTGGAGCGCCTCGACCGCGCCCTCGTCGTGGGTGACGAGGACGACCGCGCCCTTGTAGGTGCGCAGCGCGCCGAGGATCTCCTCGCGGCTGGCGGGGTCGAGGTTGTTGGTGGGCTCGTCGAGCAGGAGGACGTTCGCGGAGGACACCACCAGGGTCGCGAGCGCCAGACGGGTCTTCTCGCCGCCGGAGAGGACCCCGGCGGGCTTGTCGACGTCGTCGCCGGAGAACAGGAACGAGCCGAGCGTCTTGCGGATCTCGACCAGGTCCAGGTCCGGGGAGGCGGAGCGCATGTTCTCCAGGACCGTGCGCTCCGGGTCGAGGGTCTCGTGCTCCTGCGCGTAGTAGCCGAGCTTGAGGCCGTGGCCCTCGATCACCTCGCCGGTGTCGGGCTTCTCGACGCCGCCGAGGAGGCGCAGGAGGGTGGTCTTGCCGGCGCCGTTGAGGCCGAGGATGACGACGCGGGAGCCCTTGTCGATGGCCAGGTCGACGTCGGTGAAGATCTCCAGCGAGCCGTACGACTTCGACAGGCCCTCGGCGGTGAGCGGGGTCTTGCCGCAGGGCGCGGGCTCGGGGAAGCGCAGCTTGGCGACCTTGTCGGAGACCCGGACCGCGTCGAGGCCTGCGAGCAGTCGGTCGGCGCGCTTGGCCATGTTCTGCGCGGCGACGGTCTTGGTGGCCTTGGCGCGCATCTTGTCGGCCTGCGAGTGCAGCGCGGCGGCCTTCTTCTCGGCGTTCTGCCGCTCGCGCTTGCGGCGCTTCTCGTCGGCCTCGCGCTGCTGCTGGTAGAGCTTCCAGCCCATGTTGTAGACGTCGATCTCGGCGCGGTTGGCGTCCAGGTAGAACACCTTGTTGACGACCGTCTCGACCAGGTCGACGTCGTGGGAGATCACGATGAAGCCGCCGCGGTAGGTCTTGAGGTAGTCCCGCAGCCAGACGATCGAGTCGGCGTCGAGGTGGTTCGTCGGCTCGTCGAGGAGGAGGGTGTCCGCGTCGGAGAAGAGGATCCGGGCCAGCTCGATACGGCGGCGCTGACCGCCGGAGAGGGTGTGCAGCGGCTGGCCGAGCACCCGGTCGGGCAGGTTGAGCGCGGCGGCGATGGTGGCGGCCTCGGCCTCGGCGGAGTACCCGCCCTTGGTGAGGAACTCCGTCTCCTGGCGCTCGTACTGCTTGAGCGCCTTCTCCCGGGTCGCGCCCTGGCCGTTGGCGATGCGCTGTTCGTTGTCGCGCATCTTGCGGATCAGGACGTCGAGGCCGCGCGCGGAGAGGATGCGGTCGCGGGCGAGGACGTCGAGGTCGCCGGTGCGGGGGTCCTGCGGGAGATAGCCGACCTCGCCGGAGCGGGTGATGGTGCCGCCGGCCGGGATACCCTCACCGGCCAGGCATTTGGTGAGGGTGGTCTTGCCGGCGCCGTTGCGGCCGACCAGGCCGATGCGGTCGCCCTTGGCGATGCGGAAGGTGGCGGACTCGATGAGGACGCGGGCACCGGCGCGCAGCTCGACGGCGGAGGCGGAGATCACGGACAGGCTCCAGGGCGGATCGGGGTGGCGGGTGGGCGGCTGAGGACGTTCCCGCCGTCTAATGCGCGAGGAGAATGGCCATGGGCCGATTCTAACTGGGGGCAGCAAGCGGTTTTCCGCCCGTGTGACAAGGGATCACGTGGTCTCGGTCACCGGTGCGCCGGGCTCCGGCCGGTCCGTTCGCTCGGCAGGGCGTTGTCAGTGGTGGGTGCAAAACTGAGCAGCGGGTCGTATTCCGGACGACGGAGAGGTCGTGATCGGTATGACAGGCAGGAGCGACGGACGCCCCAGCGTCTATCCGACGCTGCTGTACGCGGACGCCAAGGCCGCCATCAGGCAGCTCACGGAGGCCCTGGGCTTCACCGAGCTCTCGGTGTACGAGGGCGAGGACGGGGTGGTGCAGCACGCCGAGCTGACGCAGGGCAACGGCGCGGTGATGGTCGGCTCCAAGGGCAGCGGCAGCGTCTTCGACGGCGCGATGAAGGGCGCGGGGCCCACCGGGGTGTACGTCGTCGTGGACGACGTGGACGCCCACCACCGGCGGGCCGTGGAGCACGGCGTGGAGATCCTGACGCCCCCGACGGACCAGGACTACGGCTCGCGGGACTACATGGCCCGGGACGCCGAGGGCAACATCTGGAGCTTCGGCACGTACGCCCCCGAGATAGGCGGCTGACGCCCGCCCCGGTTCCGTGCGGCCCCGAGTGTCCCGGTCAGCTGCCTCCGGTGTGCACCTGGAAGGCGGCGCGGCGGACGGCCTTGGCGAGGGCCGGGTCGGGGTGGGCGGCGGCGAGGGCGACCAGGACCTGGACGGTGCGGGGGTGGCCGACCGCGCGGACCTCGGCGAGCAGCGCGGGGACCGTGGGCTGCACCGCGGACTCCAGATGCCGTACGAGGAGGGGGGCCTCGCCGTGGTCGGCGACGGCGGCCGCGGTGTCCACCCAGAGCCAGGTGGACTCCTCGCGGGTGAGGACCTCGTGGGCGTCCTCGGGGTCGGCGCCGTCGTGCTCGGCGAGCCAGAGCAGGGCGTAGGGGCGCAGCGGGGTCTCGTCGCAGACCGTGCGGACGTCGGGTTCGGCGGGGGCGCCGACGACGCGCAGCGCCTCGAAGGCGAGGCCGCGGATGAGGGCGTCCTCGCCGCGGGCGGCGTTGATGAGTTCGGTGACGGCGCCGCCGACGGGGCGGGCGGCGAGCCAGGCGCGGTATTCGGCGCGGGCCGCGTTCGGGCGGAGCTGAGCGCAGCCTCTGAGCATGTCCTCGGCGGAGACCTCGATGTTCCCGGCGGGGCTCTGCGCGGCGACGCAGATCTGCTCCAGCTTGACCCAGACCGCCCAGCTGCCGAGGGGGGTGAGGGTGGCCTGGGCGTCGCCGTAGGTGAGGGCGCCGACGGAGGCGAGGGCGCGCAGGGACCAGTCGAGGAGGGGGGCGAGGGGGGTGTCCTCGGTGCTGGGTTCCGGGCCGGCCTCGGGCTGGGGGCCGTAGGGGACCTCGCAGCGTTCGGTGCGCAGTTCGGTGACCCGCTGGTCCAGGAGGTCGAGGAGCTGCTCCACGGGGACGGGCCCGGCGGAGAGCTGGAGGAAGGAGAGCACCTGGGGCATGGCCGAGACGACCTCGGCGACGGCCGCGGGCTCCCGGTCCTCGGGCTCGGGGTAGGCGATGGACCAGGCGTCGAAGAACGCGACCCAGCCGCGCAGTACGGCGCTGTCGTCGCGGTGCCAGGCGCGCAGCCGCCAGCCGGGGCGCGCGCTGTCGCCGTGCACCTCGACGAGTCCGGCCAGCCGTGCCGTGTCCCAGTCGTGGCGGACCTGATCCGGGGTCAGCCCGAGGTCGGCCGCGGCCCGTTCGGCGGTCGCGGTGGAGAGGGTGCCCTTGCCGTCGGGGCTCCCGCTCTCGCGGCCGGGGCGCAGGGCGGCATCGGCCCAGTGGGCGACGCGGGCCGCGTCCGCCAGGACGGCGCGGGCCATGCGGGCGAGTTCCACGGGCGGCGGGGTGCCCTCCGGGGGCCGGGGAGCCGGTCGGCGGCGCTGGGTCACTGCTGCTCGGGGAGCGGCGGCCAGGGTTCGCGGGCTGACAAGTCGGAGCCTGGAGTCGCGCGGAGTACGGGACGTCACGGGGGCAGTCTTCCGGTTGACGGTCCGAAAACCCAAACGGAATGTCACAGCGGGCGACAGGGGTGGCCAACGCACGGGTCCCTCCGGGGGGACATGGGTGGGTATCGCCTTGGTTCGGCACTAAGCGGAATGGGCCCTACCTGTCTGGGGTGGGCCCGGATTCGTTCGCCCCCGCCGCCCCTACCCGTCCCATCCCCGGGGCTCCGCCCCGGACCCCGCTCCTCAAACGCCGGAGGGGCTGAGTATGCCGGAGGGGCTGAGAGGTTTCCGCGAACGTCTACATCAGCTACATCAGCGGGGTCAGGAAGCGGCGCAGGGTCTCTTCGTAGGCTGTGGGGTCCGCGTTCCACATGGCGCCGTGCGGGGCGTGGCGGACCGTGCGGAGGGTGACCCGGTCGGGGCGGAGGGCGGCGAGGCGGCGGGAGGGGCCCCAGGGGGCGACGGTGTCGTCGGGGCCGTGGAAGAGCAGGGTCGGCGCCCTCAGCCCCGAGGGGACTGCCTCCTGGCCGGCGGGGCCGGCGCGCAGTCCGGTGCGGCCCTGGGCGGCGCGGACCGCGAGGGGCAGCAGGGCGCCGGGGGTGCGGCGGGCGGCGGCGAGGGCGCGCAGGGTGGCCGTCCAGTCGAGGACCGGGGAGTCCAGGACGAGTCCGGCGACGCGGTCGCGCAGCGCGGAGTGCGTGGCGGCGCGCAGGGCCATGGTGGCGCCGGTGGACCAGCCGTGCAGGACGACCCGCTCGGCGCCGGACCTGACGGCGTACCGGACGGCCGCGTCGACGTCGCGCCACTCGGTCTCGCCGAGGTGGCCCAGGCCGTCCGGGGAGCGGGGTGCGCCGGGGTCGCCGCGGTAGGCGAGGGCGAGCACCGGGAAGTGGTGGCGGTGCAGGAACTCCATGACGTTCATGGTGTGTTCGCGGGTGGCTCCGAGGCCGTGCACGGCGATCACCCAGGTGTCCCGGGCGGCGGGCACGAACCAGGCGGGCAGGGTGCCGAGTTCGCCGGGGATCCCGATGTCGTCGTGGTCGAGGCCGAGGGCGGTCCGCGGGTCGCCGAGGTGGAGCCAGGGGGTGAGCCGGACCTTGTCCCCCGGCTCCAGGGTGCCGTGGGTGACGCGCTCCAGACGGCGCACGACCGTGTCGGGGGCGTGCGGGGCGCCGTCCAGGACGTTGCCGACGACCGCGTGGGAGCCGGTGCCGGTGAGGCCGTAGGTGCCGGGACGCTGGGAGGCGAAGGCCCGGGTCAGCGCGATACGGCCGGCGGCGGTGGAGTGCACGGTCAGCCGGGGTTCCGTGGGCAGCGGTTCGCCCGGCGGCGCCTTCAGCGCGACATCGCTCGCCAGCCGGCCCGCGGCGACACTGGCCGCGCCGGCCGCGAACGCGACTCCGACGGCGGCGACTGCTGCTTTGACTGGACCCACGGGACCAGTGTCCTGGCGGACTCCGTCGGGGGCCAGTGGGCGGGGGTGACGGGGGTGACGGCAGTGCGGACCTGGTGCCGGAGGCGCCTCACCCCGGCTGGCCGTACCCCCGGAGCCGTTCGCCCGCCTCGCTCAGCTGTTCGCCGGTGAGCAGGTGCGGGGCGAGGCCCGGGACCGAGGAGGCCGTCAGCCAGACCCTGCACATCCATTCGAGCTGGGTCGTGCGGTCGTAGGCCTCGGAGAGCGTGTTCCCGTAGGCCATCGTGCCGTGGTTCTGGAGGAGGCAAGCCGTGCGTTCCGTCAAGGCACGGAGCATGTTCTCGGCCAACTCGGGGGTGCCGTAGGTCGCGTAGGGAGCGACGCGGACGGGTCCGCCGAGGGCCGCGGACATGTAGTGGATCAGCGGCAGCTCGTCCACGAGGGTGGAGACGGCCGTCGCGTGGACGGCGTGGGTGTGGACGACGGCACGGGCGTCGGTGGTGGTGTGGATCGCCAGATGCATGGGGAGTTCGCTCGTCGGGCGGAGCGTGCCGAGGACCTGCCGGCCGGAGAGGTCCACGCCCGTCACGTCGTCCGGGGCCAGGCGGTCGTACGGCACTCCCGTCGGTGTGACCAGGACGGTGTCCCCGACGCGTACGGACACGTTGCCGGAGGTGCCGACGACCAGACCGTCGGCCACCGTCCGGCGGGCCGTCGCGACGAGTTCGTCCCACGCGCGCGCCACGTCGTCCGGCACGCCCCGCCGCCGTACGGTTCGCGCACCCCGAGAATCCCCACCCGCGTCCCGCTCGTCCCGGGTGCCGCTCCGCTGCTCAGCCATGCCGTGATCCTGCCAGGCGGATCGCGTCGCCGGGTCCCGGGCGCGGGCACTGCAGGACCGAGAGCGGGCCTCCGGAAGAGCCCATGTACGCATACATCGCCCGGTGTTGGTGATTGGCCGGTGATCGACCGGGATTCGGTGATCTTCCAGTAGCCTCCGGATGTTTTGTCGCACAAACAGCCATTCCGGGGGGAAACCAATGGCCCGAACTCTTCAGCCGTCCCGTCGTCGCAACCGCGCCTTCGCCGCCTCCGTCGCGGCACTCGCCCTGGGGGGAACCGCGCTCGCCGAGATCCCCGTCTCGGCCGCCGCCAAGCCCAAGGGGCACGACGTCTCCTCGCACCAGAAGAAGGTCGACTGGTCGAGCGCGAGGTCGAAGGGCGCCGAGTTCGTCTACGTCAAGGCGACCGAGTCCACCACCTACCGCAACCCGTACTTCGGCCAGCAGTACGACGGCTCGCGCGGCGCGGGCCTGATCCGCGGCGCGTACCACTTCGCGGTGCCGAACCGGTCGTCCGGCAAGGCCCAGGCCCGCTACTTCGTCGACAACGGCGGCGGCTGGCGCGCGGACGGCCGGACGCTGCCGCCGGCCCTCGACATCGAGTACAACCCGTACGACAAGAAGAAGAAGTGCTACGGACTGAGCGACAGCCGGATGGTCGGCTGGATCGCGTCGTTCAGCGACGAGGTCAAGCGCCTCACGGGCCGCCGTCCGGTGATCTACACGACCACGCACTGGTGGAAGACCTGCACCGGCAACAGCGCGGCCTTCGGCCGGAACCACGCGCTGTGGCTGGCCCGGTACGACTCCTCGGGGGCCGGGGAGCTCCCGGCGGGGTGGAAGTTCTGGACGATCTGGCAGTACGACAACGGCAGCGGGAGCCTGCCGGGTGACCAGAATCTCTTCAACGGCTCGACGGGCCGGCTGAAGGAGTTCGCCAAGGGGTGACGCACCGAGGGGCGCGGGTGTCCGCCGAGGGGCGAAGAGCCACCGGACCTCGGCATTCCGCCTCAGTTCGAACGCCAGGCCGCCGCTCCGTCGAGCTCGACACATCCGCCGACACACAAGCGGAACGGCGGCACCGCATTCACTACACCCCCGCGCCCGTCCCAGTTCATCTTCCGTTCACCCAGGTTGCCTACGGTCCACGTGCCACTGACATCCAAAAGAAGACCGGGTAAATGGAAAACTTCTCGCTGATCCTCGCGATCGTGGTCATCACCGCGCTTGCGTTCGATTTTACGAACGGTTTCCACGACACCGCCAACGCGATGGCCACCACCATCTCGACCGGCGCCATGAAGCCCAAGGTCGCGGTGGCCATGTCCGCCGTGCTCAACCTTGTCGGCGCGTTCCTTTCGATAGAGGTCGCCAACACCATCTCCAAGGGGCTCGTCGACGAGTCCGGCATACAGCCAGAGGTCATATTCGCGGCGCTCGTGGGCGCCATCCTCTGGAACCTGCTGACCTGGCTCGTCGGGCTCCCCTCCAGTTCCTCGCACGCCCTGATGGGTGGCCTCATCGGCGCCACCATCGCCTCGGTCGGCGTCGGCTCGGTCCACGGTGACGTGCTCGTCACCAAGGTGCTGATCCCCGCCGTCGCCGCCCCGCTGGTCGCCGGTGTCGCGGCGCTGCTCGCCACCCGGCTGACGTACCGGCTCGGACGGCACACCAGCGAGAAGGCCTCCGGCAAGGGCTACCGCGCCGGACAGATCGCCTCCGCCGGTCTGGTCTCGCTGGCCCACGGCACGAACGACGCCCAGAAGACGATGGGCATCATCACCCTCGCCCTGGTGGCCGGCGGCGCCCTCGCGCCCGACTCCGACCCGCCGGTGTGGGTCATCGTCTCCGCCGGCGCGGCCATCGCCCTCGGCACCTACCTCGGCGGCTGGCGCATCATCCGCACGATGGGCAAGGGCCTGACCGACCTCCAGCCGCAGCAGGGCTTCGCCGCCCAGACCAGCGCGGCCACGGTCATCCTGGCCTCCTCGCACCTCGGTTTCTCGCTCTCCACCACGCACTCGGTCTCCGGTGCCGTGATGGGCGCGGGCCTCGGCCGCAAGGGCGGGGTGGTCCGCTGGTCCACCGCGACCCGGATGTTCGTCGCCTGGGGTCTGACGCTGCCGGCCGCCGCGCTGGTCGCCGCGCTCGCCGAGTGGGTGACGTCCTTCGGCAGCTGGGGCACCGCCGTCGTCGCGGTCTTCCTCGTCGCCTCCAGCGCCGCGATCTGGGTGGTCTCACGCCGTGAGGTCATCGACCACACCAACGTGAACGACGCCGAGGAGTCGCCGGGCGTGGTGACCACGGCGATGGCGGCCGTGACACCGCCGCCGGCCGGCACCGTGACCGAGGACCTCACGGCGACCATCCCGGCCCCCGCCGCCGAGACCACGGCCTCCGCGAACGCGTCCACGCCGACGCCCGCCGTCTGAGCCCCGCGACCCCCTGAGGAAGATCACCACCATGCACATCGACTGGGCAGCCCTCGGCTCCGTCTTCGGAGTCAGCCTCGTGGTCACCGTGGCCCTCGTCGGCCTCTTCACCCTGGGCATCGTCGGCCTCTCCAAGC
Source organism: Streptomyces sp. NPDC001868 (assembly GCF_040297125.1). Lineage (NCBI taxonomy): Bacteria > Bacillati > Actinomycetota > Actinomycetes > Kitasatosporales > Streptomycetaceae > Streptomyces > Streptomyces sp. NPDC001868. The sequence continues at coordinate 67,569 of NZ_JBEOYO010000017.1, forward strand.
GGGAGGAGGCGTCGACCCGGGGCGACTCGGTGGCGCTCGCGACCACCGGGGCGTACGTCTGCTTCGCGCTGTGCGCGGCGGCAGTGGCGTACGGCATCTCGCTCATCATGACCTGAGCCCGGAAGTCCCACGGCCCTTCGGGGCCGTGGGGCGGCCTCGTCAGCGGTGGTGCGGCCTTCGGGGCCGCGCCTCCCCCAGCGCCCGGTTCAGGACCCGGAGCCGTTCCGTGACCGGGGTCAGTCCCCACCACAGGCCGGCCCCGGCGGCACCGAGGACGGTCACCACCAGCCAGACCAGGGCCCGCACATCACCGCCCGGCACCAGAAGCCCGGCCAGGGCGCCCGCTCCGACGGACAGCACGCCCATCACGGAGCAGAAGAGAGCCAGTGGGGCGGCCTCGGTCACCCGTTCTCGCCAGGCGTCCGACTTCCCCGTGCGTGCCGAGGCGGTTCCCCTCGCTCGGTCTGCCATGTGCGCACCTCCCGTCCCCCGGGCGGAACTTCACGATCCGCCCGCTCCCGGGTCCACAAGCCCCGCCAGAAAACCACACCACGGCGCGTAGCGGTAGACGAGCAGCGCGTCACTGTGTGAGTTCGCGTCACGAACCATGACGCGCTCGGCCCGGCGGCCACTTCCTGTCGTTCCCTCAGGTGTTCCCGGCCCGGGCATCGGGGAAGAGCGCGGAAGGAGCCGATTCGGGTGTCTGACGGGATTTCGGCGGTGTGGGCCTCAGCACACCGCTGCGCCGCAGGTCAACAGCAAGTTGACGGGTCTTCCGGGGGCGTGGTGGACTGCCGGGGCCATGTACGACGGCAGGAGAGGAAGCCGGTGCGAGTCCGGCGCGGTCCCGCCACTGTCACCGGGGGAGCTTCTCGAAGCCCTTCCCGGGAGCCAGGAACTCTCGCCGTCGGTCTCGTCGAACCAGGGCGTGGACACCCTGAGTGAGGACACATCGCCATGTGCGCCATGCGCGGCTGCCCGTCGGGGCTCGACGCCCGGTCCCTGCCCGACCCCGTGAACGGCTGAACCGATGCGTGCCGATCGCGTGTTCGCGTACGGCGCCGCCGCCGGACTTCTCGGTGATCTGCTGCTGGGCGATCCGCGCCGGGGGCATCCGGTCGCCGCGTTCGGGCGGGCCGCCGGTGCCGTGGAGCGGGTGCTGTGGCGGGACCACCGGGGGTGGGGCGCGCTGCACACCGCGGTGTGCGCGGGCGGCGCCGTGGCGCTGGGAGCCGCCGCCGCGTCCGCCGTACGGCCGTCGCGTACGGCCTCCGTCGCCCTGACCGCCGCCGCCACCTGGGCCGTTGTCGGGGGGACCTCGCTCGGGCGCGAGGCTCGGGCCGTCGGGCGGTACTTGGAGTCCGGGGATCTTGAGGGCGCTCGTGCCCGGTTGCCTCATCTGTGCGGGCGGGATCCGCAGGCGCTCGACGCGGACGGGATCGCGCGGGCCGTCGTGGAGTCCGTCGCCGAGAACACCTCCGACGCGGTGGTGGGGGCGCTCGTGTGGGGGGCCGTCGCGGGTGTGCCCGGGCTTGTGGGGTTCCGGGCCGTCAACACGCTGGACGCCATGGTCGGGCACCGGTCGGAGCGGTATCGGCGGTACGGCTGGGCCTCCGCGCGGCTCGACGATGTCGTGGGCTGGCCGGGTGCCCGGCTGACCGCGATGCTGGCCGCCGCCGTCGGCGGGGACGCCCGGGGTGCCGTACGGGCCTGGCGGGCGGACGCGGGGAAACATCCGAGTCCCAACGCGGGGCCGGTGGAGGCGTCGTTCGCGGGGGCGCTCGGAGTGCGATTGGGGGGCACGTTGTCGTACGGGGGGCGGGTCGAGCATCGGCCGGTGCTGAATGGGGAGGGGCGGGCCGTCGTCGTGGGGGACATCGAGCGGGCTGTGCGGCTGTCCCGGCGGGTGAGTTGGCTCGCGTTGGGGGTCGGTGCGGGTGCGGCGGTGCTGCGGGGGCGCGTCGCGGGGCGCTCGGCGCGGCGGTCGAGGAGTCAGGGATGAGTGGCGGGCTGTTGGTCGCCGGGACGACCTCCGATGCCGGGAAGAGTGTCGTCACCGCCGGGATCTGTCGGTGGCTGGTGCGGCAGGGCGTCAAGGTCGCGCCGTTCAAGGCGCAGAACATGTCGCTCAACTCCTTCGTGACGAAGGAGGGCGCGGAGATCGGGCGGGCCCAGGCCATGCAGGCGCAGGCCTGCCGGGTGGAGCCCACCGCGCTCATGAACCCCGTGCTGCTGAAGCCCGGGGGTGAGCGCAGCAGTCAGGTGGTGCTGCTGGGCAAGCCCGTCGGGGAGATGAGTGCGCGCGGGTACCACGGCGGACGGCAACAGCGGCTGCTCGGGACCGTGCTGGAGTGTCTCGCCGAGTTGCGGAGCACGTACGACGCGGTGATCTGTGAGGGGGCCGGCAGCCCCGCCGAGATCAATCTCCGGCGCACCGACATCGTCAACATGGGGATCGCCCGGAACGCCGGGCTTCCCGTGCTCGTCGTCGGCGACATCGACCGTGGGGGCGTGTTCGCGTCCTTCTTCGGGACCGTCGCGCTGCTCTCGCCCGAGGACCAGGCGCTCGTCGCCGGGTTCCTCGTCAACAAGTTCCGGGGCGACGTCTCCCTGCTGGAGCCGGGGCTCGACATGCTGCACGGGCTCACCGGACGGCGGACGTACGGGGTGCTGCCGTTCCGGCACGGGCTCGGCATCGACGAGGAGGACGGACTGCGGGTCTCGCTGCGCGGGACGGTCCGGGAGTCGAACGTCGCGCCGCCCGTCGGGGAGGACGTGCTGCGGGTCGCCGTGTGCGCGGTCCCGCTGATGTCCAACTTCACCGATGTGGACGCGCTCGCCGCCGAACCCGGTGTCGTCGTACGGTTCGTGGACCGGGCCGAGGAACTGGCCGACGCCGACCTCGTGGTCGTACCGGGGACCCGGGGCACCGTCCGGGCGCTGGAGTGGCTGCGGGAGCGGGGCCTCGCTGACGCCGTCCTGCGACGTGCGGCGGAGGGGCGGCCGGTGCTCGGGATCTGCGGCGGGTTCCAGGTGCTCGGGGAGCACATCGAGGACGACGTCGAGAGCCGGCGGGGGCGGGTGGAGGGGCTGGGAGTCCTTCCCGTCCGGGTGCGGTTCGCCGAGGAGAAGACGCTGACGCGGCCCGTCGGTGAGGCCCTCGGGGAGCGGGTCGAGGGGTACGAGATCCATCACGGGGTCGCCGAAGTGCTGGGCGGGGAAGCCTTCCTGGACGGCTGTCGGGTCGGGCAGACCTGGGGCACGCACTGGCACGGGTCGCTGGAGTCGGACGGGTTCCGGCGGGCCTTCCTGCGCGAGGTGGCCGCCGCTTCGGGGCGCCGTTTCGTACCGGCCGCCGACACCTCGTTCGCCGCGCTGCGCGAGGAGCAGTTGGACCGGCTCGGCGATCTGATCGAGGAACACGCGGACACGGACGCGCTGTGGCGGCTCATCGAGTCGGGGGCGCCGGCGGGGTTGCCGTTCGTGCCGCCGGGGGCGCCGGGGGTGCCCGGATGAGGGCGCCCCTGTCTCCGGCAATCCCCGCAGGCGCGGGGAGCAGACGAGAACGCCGCCCATGCGAGGCGACATGGCCGGGCCATCCCCGCTCGGGCAGGGAGCACGGCACCAGATTGATCGCCCATGAGCCACCAAGCCACCCCCGTCTCACCCATTCACCCGTAGGAGGGACCAACGCGTGAGCTCGCACTTCCCCTTCACCGCCGTCGTCGGGCAGGGCGACCTGCAACTCGCCCTGCTCCTCAACGCCATCTCACCGCGCATCGGCGGTGTGCTCGTGCGCGGCGAGAAAGGCACCGCCAAGAGCACCGCCGTGCGGGCGCTCGCGGCGCTGCTGCCGGAGGTGGAGGTCGTCGTCGGGTGCCGGTTCTCCTGCGATCCCACGAATCCGGACCCCGCGTGCCCGGACGGGCCGCACGAACCGGCGTTCGAGACCCGGCCGTCCCGCATGGTCGAACTGCCCGTCGGCGCCTCCGAGGACCGGCTCGTCGGCGCCCTCGACATCGAGCGGGCGCTCTCCGAGGGCGTGAAGGCGTTCGAGCCGGGCCTGCTCGCGGACGCGCACCGGGGCATCCTCTACGTCGACGAGGTCAACCTCCTCCACGACCACCTGGTCGACCTGCTGCTCGACGCGGCGGCTATGGGCGCCTCGTACGTGGAGCGCGAGGGCGTCTCCGTACGGCATGCCGCGCGGTTCCTGCTCGTCGGGACGATGAACCCCGAAGAGGGCGAGCTGCGGCCGCAGTTGCTCGACCGGTTCGGGCTGACCGTCGAGGTCGCCGCCTCGCGGGAGCCGGACCAGCGGGTGGAGGTCGTCCGGCGGCGGCTCGCCTACGACGACGATCCGGCGGGTTTCGCGGCCCGTTGGGCGGACGAGGAGGCCGACGTACGGCAACGGGTCGTCGCCGCACGCGAGTTGCTGCCGTCGGTGGTGCTGGGCGACGGGGTGCTGCGGCAGATCGCGGCGACCTGCGCGGCCTTCGAGGTGGACGGGATGCGGGCCGACATCGTGATGGCCCGGACGGCGACCGCGCTCGCCGCGTGGGCCGGGCGGACCGAGGTGCTCGCGGACGATGTGCGGCAGGCCGCACTGCTCGCGCTGCCGCACAGGCGACGCCGGAACCCGTTCGACGCGCCCGGCCTCGACGAGGACAAGCTCGACGAGACGCTGGAGGAGTACGCGGAACCGCCGCAGAACTCGCAGGACCCGAACGACTCGACCGACTCGACCGACTCGCAGGACGACGATCCCGACCCCGACCCCGACCCCGATCCCGACGGGCCCGGTGGTGGGCAGCCGCCCGCTCCGGAGTCCGAGGGGCCGCAGAGCGGCGACAGTGGTGCTCAGCCCGAGTCCGGGGAGGGCGTGCCGGCGCAGGCGCCCGCCGCCGGGGAGCAGTCCGCCGTACGGGCCGCCGAACCCTTTCGTACGAAGGTGCTGAGTGTGCCGGGGCTCGGGGAGGGTGCCGCCGGGCGGCGTTCGCGGGCGCGGACCGAGCACGGGCGCACGACCGGGGCGCGCCGGCCGCGCGGCGCGCTGACCAAGCTGCATCTGGCGGCGACCGTGCAGGCCGCCGCGCCGCATCAGCGGACGCGGGGCCGGTCCGGGCCGGGACTGGTCGTACGGCGGGACGATCTGCGACAGGCGACCCGGGAGGGGCGTGAGGGGAACCTCGTGCTGTTCGTGGTCGACGCCTCCGGGTCGATGGCGGCGCGGCAGCGGATGAGTGCCGTGAAGGGCGCGGTGCTGTCGCTGCTGCTCGACGCCTATCAGCGGCGGGACAAGGTGGGGCTGGTGACCTTCCGGGGGTCGGCCGCCGAGGTGGCGCTGCCGCCGACCTCGTCCGTGGACGCGGCGGCGACCCGGCTGGAGTCGCTGCCGACGGGCGGGCGGACGCCGCTCGCGGCCGGGCTGCTCAAGGCGCACGACGTGCTGCGGGTGGAGCGGCTGCGGGACCCCGCGCGCCGGCCGCTGGTCGTCGTGGTGACCGACGGACGGGCGACCGGCGGGCCGGAGCCCGTCGCGCTCGCCGGGCGCGCGGCACGGCTGTTCGCGGCCGAGGGCCACGCGTCCGTGGTCGTGGACTGCGAGTCGGGCCATGTCCGGCTGGGCCTCGCCGGGCGGCTCGCGGGTGAACTGGGCGGTACGGCGGTGACGTTGGACGAGCTGCGGGCGGACTCCATCGCCGGGCTGGTCCGGGATGTGCAGGGAACGCAGGGCGCAAAGGGCGTGCAGGGCGCCAAGGGCGTGCAGGGCACGCAGGGGACTTCGAGGAGGGTGGCGTAGATGCCGCAGGGACAGCCGAGTGTCGTACCCGACGACGGACTGACGACTCGTCAGCGTCGCAACCGTCCGCTGGTGTTCGTGCACACGGGCATCGGCAAGGGCAAGTCGACCGCCGCGTTCGGGCTCGCGCTGCGCGCCTGGAACCAGGGGTGGCCGATCGGGGTGTTCCAGTTCGTCAAGTCGGCGAAGTGGAAGGTCGGCGAGGAGAACGCGCTGCGGGTGCTGGGGGCGTCCGGTGAGGGTGGGTCCGTCGACTGGCACAAGATGGGCGAGGGCTGGTCGTGGGTGCAGCGCGACGGTCAGATGGACAACGAGGACAAGGCCCGGGAGGGCTGGGAGCAGGTCAAGCGGGACCTGGCGGCCGAGACCTACAAGCTCTATGTGCTGGACGAGTTCGCGTACCCCCTGCACTGGGGGTGGATCGACACCGACGAGGTGATCGACGTGCTGCGGAACCGGCCCGGCACCCAGCATGTCGTGATCACCGGGCGGAACGCGCCCGAGAAGCTCGTCGACTTCGCGGACCTCGTGACCGACATGTCGAAGGTCAAGCACCCCATGGACGCGGGCCAGAAGGGCCAGCGGGGCATCGAGTGGTGACATCGTGACTGCTTCCTCCCCTTCCTCTCCTTCCTCTCCTTCCTCCCCTTCCTCCGCTTCGCTGCCGTCCGTGCCCCGGCTGGTGATCGCCGCGCCCGCCTCGCGCAGCGGCAAGACCACCGTGGCGACGGGGCTGATGGCCGCGCTCACCGAGCGGGGCCTCGCCGTGTCCCCGCACAAGGTGGGGCCGGACTACATCGACCCCGGGTACCACGCGCTCGCGAGCGGGCGGGTGGGGCGGAACCTCGACGCATATCTGTGCGGCCCCGAGCTGGTCGCGCCGCTCTTCACACACGGCGCGCGCGGGTGCGACATCGCCGTCGTCGAGGGTGTGATGGGGCTGTACGACGGGGCCTCGGGGCAGGGCGAACTGGCGTCCACCGCGCATGTGGCGAAGCTGCTGCGGGCGCCGGTGGTGCTGGTCGTGGACGCGTCGTCGCAGTCACGGTCGGTGGCGGCGCTGGTGCACGGGTTCGCCTCATGGGACCCCGAGGTGCGGATGGGCGGCGTGATCCTCAACAAGGTCGCCTCGGACCGGCACGAGGAACTGCTGCGGGACGCCCTGGAGTCGACCGGTGTGCCCGTGCTGGGAGTGCTGCGGCGGGCACCCCAGGTGGACACGCCGTCCCGGCATCTGGGACTGGTCCCGGTCGCCGAGCGGCAGGCCGCGGCGGTGGAGGCCGTGGCGGCGATGGCCGCGCAGGTGCGGGCCGGATGCGATCTGGAGGCGCTGGTCGCGCTGGCCCGGACCGCCGGGCCGCTGTCGGGTACGGCGTGGGAGCCGCCCGTCGCCGACGTCACGGGGAGGCGGGAGGTGGTCGCCGTGGCCGGTGGGCCAGCCTTCACCTTCTCCTATGCCGAGCACGCCGAACTGCTGACCGCCGCCGGGGCCGAGGTCGTCGTCTTCGATCCGCTGCGGGACGAGCAACTGCCCGACGGGACACGGGGGTTGGTGATCGGCGGCGGGTTCCCCGAGATGTACGCCGCCGAGCTGTCCGCCAACGAGCCACTGCGGAAGGCGGTCGCCGAGCTGGCGTTCGGCGGGGCTCCGGTGGCCGCCGAGTGCGCCGGGCTGCTCTATCTGTGCCGGGAGCTGGACGGGCGGCCCATGTGCGGGGTGCTCGACGCGACGGCCCGGATGGACGAGCGGCTGACCCTCGGCTACCGGGACGCCGTGGCCGTCACCGACAGCGTGCTCGCGCCGGCCGGGACCCGGATGCGGGCGCACGAGTTCCACCGGACGGTCGTCGAGCCGGGGGCCGGAGCGACTCCCGCCTGGGGGATACGGACTCCGCCCCCGCGCGTCGAGGGGTTTGTGCGGCGAGGGGTGCACGCGAGCTATCTGCACACCCACTGGGCGGCGGAGCCGGGGGTCGCGCGGCGGTTCGTGGAGAGATGCCGGACGTCATGAGCGGGTCCGGAGGGTCCGGAGGGTCCGGAGGGTCCCGCCGCACGCCCGTCGCCGCGTTCTGTTCATTCCGCCACCCCCACCACCAGCCAGATGAAGCCCGCCCCGGCGATCGTGCACAGCAGGGTGGAGCGGGCCGGGTGTTCGTGGTGGGCCTCGGGGAGGATCTCGGCGGCGGCGAGATAGAGCAGCGCGCCGCCGAAGAAGCCGAGGTAGCAGCCGAGGGGGCCCTCGGGGATCGTGAACAGCAGGGTGGAGGCGGCTCCCACCACCGGGGCCGCCGCGTCCGCGAACAGCATCGCGAGCGCGCGGCGGCGGGCGTTGCCGTACACGCTCGTGAGTGTGTACGTGTTGAAGCCGTCCGCGAAGTCATGGGCGATCACCGCGAGCGCGACCGCGATGCCCATGCCCTCGCCGATCTGGAAGGCCGCACCGATCGCGACGCCGTCCATGGCGCTGTGTCCGACCATCGCGGCGGCGGCCGTCAGGCCCACCTGGGGCGTACGGCCGTTGTGCTCCTCCGCCCCGTGCGCCGCCTGACGGGCGGCCAGCAGGCGTTCCACCATGTGGGCCAGGAGGAAACCGGCGACGAACAGCAGCAGGGCGGCGGGGACGCCGAAGACCTCGTCGCCGGCGGCCTCCAGGGCCTCGGGGAGCAGGTCGAGGCCGACCACGCCCAGCATCAGGCCGCCGGCCAGGCCCAGCACCAGGTGACGGCGGTCCGTCACGCGTTGTGCCGTCCAGCCGCCGAGCAGGGTCATCAGGAACGCGCCGAGTGCCACGAAGACCGCCATGCGTACTTGCTACCGGATGAGTGGGGGGTGTTGGCTGCGGCGCCCCGGGTGAGTGCGGAGTGGGGAGGTCGGGTTTCGGGTGCGGGTTCGTCGTGGCTTGTCGCGCAGTTCCCCGCGCCCCTCAAGGGGCGCGGCTGTGGCTGAGCCTGTGTTCAAAGCACTCGTTGTAGGTGTGGGCGCCTCCACGGGTGCGCCGGTGGCGGAGGTGCTCGGCCTGGTCAAGGGCACCCTGCGGGAGGCCGGTCTTCCACCCGATGCGGTCGTCGCGCTCGCCACCGTCGACGCGAAGGCTGGTGAGCCCGGGCTCGTGCGGGCCGCCGAGGGCCTCGGGGTTCCCCTGGTGAGTTACTCGGTGGCGGAGTTGGCCGCCGTGGAGGTGCCGAACCCGTCCGACGCGGTCCTCGGCACCGTGGGCACCCCGTCCGTCGCGGAGGCCGCCGCGCTGGCGGGCGGGGGTGAACTGCTCGTCCCGAAGCGGAAGTCGGAGCCGGTGGACGGGCGGGCGGCGAGGGTGACGTGTGCCATCGCGACGGCGAACCCTGGCTTCGCCGGACCCGGCGCGGGTCGGCATGATGATCATCATGACCATGAGACGGTGACCGCCGCCGCCCCGCCCTGACCACCCCCCACCCCGACCGACACCCTCCCGCTTCCGCCACCCACCACCCGCCACTCGCACTCGCCACCCGCCATCCAGGCCCGGCCCCGGCCCCAGACCCAGACCAGAACCCCGAGCCCGCCACCTGGCCCCGCACCCGCACCCGCACCCGCACCCGCACAATCCTTCGCCTCCGAGGAGACATCGTGACCACCCCGCCCCCCGCCCTGCTCATCGCCGGTCATGCCATCCGGGACGATGCCGGGGCCGAGGCGTTCCTCGGCTTACTGGGTGAGCTGGGGCGCCGCCACCCGGGGTTGCCCGTCGGGGGCGGCTTCGTCGAGCCGGGCTTCGTCGAGCCGTTCCGGCCGTCGCTGGGCGAGGCCGTGGACGGGCTCGTGGAGGGCGGGGTACGGCGGTTCGTCGTGGTCCCGCTGGCCTGGGAGCCCGGGCGCGCCGAGCGGGACGTGGCGGCGGCGCTGGCCCACGCGCGGGAGCGGCACCCGGAGATCTCGTACATCTGCGGTCGGCCGCCCGGCCCTCGTCCGGCGCTGCTCGACCTCCTGGAGCGGCGGACGGAGGAGGCGCTGGGGTCGTCCGCGCCGCGTATGCCGGGCGACCGGGCCGATGTGACCGTGCTGCTCGTCGGGCACGGGTCGACCGATCCCGAGGCCAACGCCGAGGTGCACAGGGCGGCCCGGCTGTTGTGGGAGGGGCGCGGGTACGCGGGGGTGGAGACGGCGTTCGTGTCGCTGGCGGCGCCGGACGTGCCGAGCGGTCTGGACCGGTGTGTGCGGCTGGGCGCGCGGCGGATCGTCGTGCTGCCGTACTTCCCGCTCACGGGTGTTCCGGCGGACCGGGTGCGGCAGCAGACCGAGGGCTGGACTGCCGCTCGTCCGGAGATCGAGGTACGGTCGGCCGATGTCATCGGACCGGAGCCTCAGCTGCTCGATCTGGTCGTGGAGCGGTACCGGGAGGCCCTGGAGGGCGACCGACACATGAACCGCGACTCCCGGGACTCCCACGGCTCCCCCGGCCACGGCGGCACCCCGCCCGGCGCCGGGGACATCACAGGGCTGCCGCGGCAGCCGCGCGTCCGTCCGGACGACGACGGGCACCATGGCCACGATCATCACCACTGGGGACACGCGCACTCCCATGCACACTGAATCCGATTCCGGGAGCAGGCCCGGCCTGCGGCACGCGGGGCACGACCTGCGGCATCACGGCGACGCCGAGGTGCGGGACGACGGGGCGAAACTCATCGACCTCGCCGTGAACGTCCGGGCCGACACACCGCCCGCCTGGCTGCGGGAGCGGATCGCCGGGTCGCTCGCCGGGCTGGCCGCCTACCCCGACGGGCGGGCCGCCCGGGCGGCGGTCGCGGACCGGCACGGGCTGCCGGTGGAGCGGGTGCTGCTGACGGCGGGCGCGGCCGAGGCGTTCGTGCTGCTCGCGCGTGCCCTGAAGGTCCGTCACCCCGTGGTCGTGCACCCGCAGTTCACGGAACCGGAGGCCGCGCTGCGGGACGCCGGGCACACCGTGGACCGGGTGCTGCTGCGGGCGTCGGACGGCTTCCGGCTGGACCCGGCGGCCGTGCCGGAGGACGCGGACCTGGTCGTCATCGGCAACCCGACCAACCCGACGTCGGTGCTGCACCCGGCGGAGTCCATAGCCCGGCTGGCCCGGCCGGGGCGGACGTTGGTGGTCGACGAGGCGTTCATGGACGCGGTGCCGGGTGAGCGTGAGGCGCTGGCCGGCCGGACGGACGTACCCGGCCTCGTCGTCCTGCGCAGTCTCACCAAGACCTGGGGGCTGGCCGGTCTGCGGATCGGGTACGTCCTCGCCGCCCCCGGGACGATCGCCGAGTTGGAGCGCGCCCAGCCCCTGTGGCCGGTGTCGACGCCCGCTCTCGCGGCGGCCGAGGCGTGTGTGTCGGACCGGGCGCTGGCGGAGGCGGCCGACGCGGCCGGGCGGATCGCCGCCGACCGCGCCCATCTGGTCGCCGGGCTCCAGGAGTTCGCCCCCGACGGCCTCGCCGTGGCCGAGCCCGCCGAGGGCCCGTTCGTCCTGGTCCGGCTGCCCCGCGCGACCGCCGTACGACGGCATCTGCGCAACCTCGGCTACGCCGTCCGCCGTGGCGACACCTTCCCGGGGCTGGACGAGGAATGGCTGCGTCTGGCGGTCCGCGACCGGGTCACGGTCAACGGTTTCCTCCAGGCGCTGGACCTGGCGATGACGCTGGCGGACCGCTGAGCCGACCGAATCGGCCCGAGGTCGCCGCCAGGCTCTCCCGGGTGCCGTCCGGGAAGCGGACCTCCACGGTTCCGTCGGCGGCCACCGCCGCGCCCGCGCCCGTGTGCGACGCGTGCGGGTCGGCGCTGAGCATCACGAGTGTGACCAGGAGGGGCGCGCTCCCCTGAAGTCCTCGTTCGAGGACGGGGGTTGCCGAGTGGTGCCCGTACGCGTTCGTGCCGACGGCCCGTACGACGGCTCCCGGTCCGTCGCCCCAGCCGTACAGGCCCACGATCGCGCTGGTCAGACCGTCCGCGCGGCGGGCCAGCGCCCAGCCCGGCCCCGTCGCCTCCACGGGCGGCCCGGAGTCGTCGGCCACGGCCCAGCCTCCTTCCCGTACGGCGACGGCCGTGTCGGGCGCGGTGTCGACGCGGTGCACCCGGATCTCCCACGGGCCGTGCACCACGCTGGTCGTCTCGATGCCGTCGCCGTACCGGGAGGCGGCGCGGCGGCCCTCGGCGCCCAGGGGATGGATGCGGCCTCGTGGGGAGGGTGTGCCGTCGGGGGCGAGCAGGGCGAGGTGGTTGTCGGGGCCCGACCGCGGGGGCGCCGGGGTCTCCGGTGCCGTGGCGCTGGAGTAGGCGAGCCGGGCGTAGTGGGGGCTGTCGTCGGCCGTGGCGGGCGGGGGCGGTAGCCGGTCGCTGCCGTGGTTGACGAGCCGTACGAGTCCGTCGGCGGCGGTGGAGTGCAGCAGCCAGCCGGGGCCGGGCAGGGCGAGCGTGGTGTCGGCCGTGTCGACGGGCGCGGGCTCCTCCGGTGCCGTCCACACGGGGTGGCTCTCGGGCAGGAGGAGGCCGAGGAAGGCTTTGCTCGCCCAGTACGGGGAGGCCGGGCCGGAGTAGCGCTGGGTGACGGGGAGGAAGGGCCGGTACCAGCCCAGGGTGAGCAGGCCCCGCTCGTCGGGCACGCCGCGTTCCGTGAAGTGCCTCAGGGCGCCGGAGGCGAGCCGGCGGGTGCGGCCCGGCGGCAGGGGTGTGGCGTCGGCGAGGGCGCCCGCCCACAGCGGGGCGGTGGTCGCGAAGCGGTAGGTGAGCGAGCGGCCCTGGTGCACCGGGGCCCCGTCGGCGCCGAAGAAGTGCTGGTGGGCGCCGAGGAACTCGCGCAGCCGCCCGCGATGCCGGGCCACCAGCCCCGCGTCCGCCCTCGGGCCGGCGATCCGCGCCCACAGCACCGGATACAGGTGCAGCGCCCAGCCGTTGTAGTAGTCGAACTTCCGTCCGTCGCCGTCCGTGTACCAGCCGTCGCCCCGGTACCAGTCCTCCAGCCGGGCGAGCCCCGCGTCGATCTCGGCGCGGCTGTGCGGGGCGCCGGCCGAGGCGAGGAACTCCTCGGTGATCACCTGGAAGAGCCGCCAGTTGGAGTCGTTGACGTCCGCCCCGACGAACCCGCCCAGCCAGTCGGCCACTTGTCCGCGTACGGCGTCGTCGAGGTGGTCCCACAGCCACGGCCGGGTCTCGTGCAGGGCGATGGCGATCGACGCGGCCTCCACCATGGGCTGCGCCCGGTCCGTGATCGCCGGCCACCGCTCGTCACCGCCGCCCGGATCGGTCCCGGCGGCGAGCCCGGCCGCGTACCGCTCGATCAGGGCGGGGCCGACCCGCCCGCCCGAGCCCGCGATCCGGAAGGCGGCGAGCAGAAAGGACCGCGCGAACCCTTCGAGGCCGTCCGACCATGCGCCGGAGTGGCTCGCCCGACCGGGCAGCCGGTACTGGGCCAGCCCCGGCGACGCGTACGGCACCAGCCCGTCGAGCAGCCGATCGGCCATGGCTTCCCAGTGGGCTCGGGTCCAGCCGGTGAGGGGGGAGAGGAGGTGGTCGGTGGGCGGAAGCGTCGAGTTGTCAGTGGGCGACACGTGCGGCGCGGTCATAGGGAAGTGCATCCTCCGTGACTTGTAGACAGAGAGCAGGGCAGCGCACCCCTTCAGGGGCGCGGGGAACTGCGCGACCAGCCACCCACGACCCGCACTGTCAAGACAGCCCCCTCGGTGGCCCCACACTCCGCCGCACAACGATGTGCGTGCCCAGCAGATGGTGCGTACCTGCGGCGCTGCCGGGATCGCGCAAGGCGATCCGCACAGCCGCCCGGCCGAGCTCCTCCGCGGGAGTACGCACCGTCGTGAGCGGCGGATTGAAGTCCTCGGCCAGCGGAATGTCGTTGTACCCGACCACCGAGATGTCACCGGGAACGCTCAGCCCCGCGTCGGCGATCGCGCGGAGCGCCCCCGCCGCGACCATGTCGTCCCCCGCGAACACGGCCGTGAACTCCCGTGTCTCCTTGAGCAGTTCGGTCATCGCACGCAGCCCGGCCGGGCGCCCGAGGCCGCAGTCAACGACCCTCGCGGCCTCGGGCGGCAGCCCGTGCTCGGCGAGCGCGGCCCGGTACCCGGCGACCCGGGCGTCGAGCGCGGTGTTGCCGGGCAGCCCGCCGAGGAAGACGATCCGGCGGTGCCCGGCCGACAGCAGATACCCGGTGACCGCCCGCGCCCCCGCCTCGTTGTCGAACTCGACGACCAGCGCGGGGATCCCGGGGTCCGGGGCCGGCCGCCCGCACAGCACCAGGCGGGCGCCGGACGCGTCCAGGGCCTGCGCGTACTGGGCCACGCGCGAGCGGTACGCGTCGTCCTCGACGACCCCGCCGACCAGGATCACCAGCCGCGCCCCCTCCTCCCGCATCAGCCGCACGAACTCCATCTCCCGCTGCGGGTCTCCCCCGGTGGCGCCCACCACGCACAGCCAGCCCCGGTCGGCGGCCTCCGCCTCCACGCCCTCGGCGACCTGGGCGTAGAAGGGGCTGGTGACCTGGCGGACGACGACGGCGGCCATCCTGCGGCCGCCGCCGACCAGGGCGCGGGCGTGCGCGTTGGCGACGTAGTCGAGCTCGCGGGCGGCGCGCAGGACGCGGGCCCGGGTGGCGGCGGGCACGGGGTGGTTGCCGCTGAGCGCGCGGGAGGTGGTGGCCGTCGACACCCCGGCCCGCTCGGCGACCTCACGGATCGTCACCCGCCCCTTGGCCACCGGGTCCTTGACGGCCGACTCCCTGGCAGCCGACTCCCCGGTGCCCGATTCCCTGGCTGCCGATCCCCTGTCGGCCGACCCCTTGGCGGCCGATCCCCTGGGCTCCGCCTGCTCGGGCGCCATGTCGTTCCCCATCCCCCGCGTCTCCTGTTCCGCTTCCGCTTTCGCTGCCGCCGCCGGCCCGCCGCCGTTCACGTGTTGGCCGCGTGGTCCTTCGCGAACTCCTCGGCCATTCTGTCGCCGCCCCGCTCCCGCCACTTCTTCACGGTGGCGTCCCATGCGGAGAGCGGAAGGCGTCCGGCGACGATGCCGGTGACCGTGTCCTCGACGAGGGCCTTGAGGGTGGCGCCCTGGGAGTTCTTCGTGGCCGACTGGAGCCCGAAGGAGGCGTTGCGGATGGCGTGCGGCACGACCTTCCGCTGCCAGCTGTGCAGGGCCCGTACGGCGTCCGGCATGCCCGGCACGAACAGCACCTGGGGGCCTTCGGCGAGGTACTTCAGCGGGAGGTTGGTGTTGTTCTCGACCTCGCCGAGCCGGGTGACCTGCGGGGAGCCGTCGGCGGCGCGGGTGAAGTGGGTGCCCTCGACGCCGTAGTGGACGAGTTCCCACTCCTCGCTTCCGAAGGGGGCGGCGAGATAGTCGAGGATGCGCAGCAGCAGCTCGATCCGTTCCTTCTTCGCCTTCTTCAGCACGGTGTAGCCGAAGGAGCGGCGGGCGGCGACGATCCCGCCGGGCTCACCGCCGACGCTGTACGGGAGGGCCGCCGCCGGGGTCAACTTGCCTTTGCTCTCCCGGTACTTGGGGAGGTAGGCGCCGAAGCCGTCCTGCATGGAGCCGACCGTGCCGTTGTAGTAGAGCGTGGTCAGGTCGATCTGGGAGACGGATGTGGCGTCGGGGTGGTACGAGCCGTCCTTCCGCAGCCGCGCCTGGAAGGCGAGGGCGGCCTTGAAGCGCTCGTCGGCCCAGGCCGACTCGAAGGTGCCGTCCTTGCCGACGGCCCACTCCATGGGCGCGTTGTGGGCGGCGGCGTGGACGGCGTTGCCGAAGAGGGAGCCGGCGGCGGCGCCGAGGGCGTAGGTACGGCCGTCGGTGGCCCGCTGGGCGACGGCGGCGAAGTCGTCGGCGGTCCAGCCCTCCTTCATGCCCGCGTCGGTGAACATGCCCTGGTTGAGCCAGAGCGTCGAGCCGGGCAGCGGGCGCTCCAGCGGGATGCCGTAGAGGAGGCCGCCGACGCGGCCCATGTCGCGCCAGGCGTGGGTGGGGATGTTCGCGAGGTTCGGGTAGTCGGCGATCGCGTCGCCGGAGAGGAACGGGGTGAGGTCCTCGGCGCGGCGCCGGACGAACTCGGCCTCGCGGGGCAGGACGAAGCCGGAGAAGACGTTGATGATGTCGGGCAGGGTGTCGGCGTCGCCGGCCATCACCGTGGCCATCTTCTTCTGGTAGTCGGCCTGGGGGACGATCGTGTACTCGATCTTCACCCCGAGCGCCTTCTCCACCGCCGCCCAGAACCGGTTGGCCGAGGCGGGCTTCGGGGGCGTACCGAACGACACGGACATGACCTTGACCGTGGAGCCGTCGCCCGGGGTGCGGGAGACGGACCTGGCGAGGTCGGCGGGGTAGGCGGTGTAGCCGGCCTGGACACCGGCCCCGGTGGGCGCGAGGTCCGGCTTCGGGCCGTTCGCGGGGGTGTAGGCGGGCCAGGGCGCGAGCTTCTTGCCCGCGTTGGAGACATCACTGTCGCCGGAGCCCGTGGAGCAGGCGGTCAGCAGGGCGGGGGCGGCGGCTGCGGCACCACCGGCGGCCATGGAGCGGAGCAACGTACGGCGGGACATGCGGGGCATGAGCGGAAGACCTTTCCGTGCACGGCTCTTGACGGTCTGTCAGCTGCCAGGGGGCTGTCAGCTCTTGATGGCGCCGGTGAGCACGCCCTTCGTGAAGTACTTCTGCAGGAACGGGTAGACGAGCAGGATCGGTACGGTGGCGATCACCAGCACCGCCATCTGCACGGTCTGCGGCGCGGTGACGGTGCCCTCGCCGGTGGTCGCGTCGGTGAGGCCGGAGCCGGCCACCACATAGGTGCGCAGGACCTGCTGGAGGGGCCAGTGGTCGCTCTCCAGATACAGCGAGGCGTAGAACCAGGAGTTCCAGTACGCCACCGCGTAGAACAGTCCGACGACGGCGAGCGCGGCCTTGGACAGCGGCAGGACGACCGAGAACAGCACCCGCCAGTCCCCCGCCCCGTCGAGCCGGGCGGCCTCGTACAGCTCCTCGGGGATGCCCTGGAAGAAGCCGCGCAGGAC
Organism: Streptomyces sp. NPDC001868; assembly: GCF_040297125.1. NCBI lineage: Bacteria > Bacillati > Actinomycetota > Actinomycetes > Kitasatosporales > Streptomycetaceae > Streptomyces > Streptomyces sp. NPDC001868. The sequence goes on from NZ_JBEOYO010000017.1 coordinate 84,381, forward strand.
GACGAGATTGAAGACGTTCACGAGGACGGGCAGGACGAGCGAGGCGTAACTGTCCAGCAGGCCCAGCTCCTTGACCAGCAGGAAGCTCGGGATCATGCCGGGCGGGAAGAGGAAGGTGAACAGGATGAGCAGGAGCGCCGGCCGGCCGCCGAAGACGCCGGGGCGGGAGAGCGCGTAGGCGAGGGTGACCGTGCAGGCGAGGCTGAGCAGGGTGCCGACGAGCGTGACGCCGGCGCTGACGCCCAGGGCGTGGGTGACGATGCCGCCGTCGAGGATGTCGCGGTAGGCGTCGAGGCTCGGCTCGGTCGGCCACAGCACCCAGCCGCCGTTGGCCACGACCTCGTCCGTGGAGGCCAGGGACGTGGACACGATCACCAGGAACGGTACGCACACCAGCAGCACGACGGCCACGAGGGCGACGGCCTTGGCCGCCTGGGTGACGGGCTTCGGCTTCTCCAGCCAGCCGGGGCGGGCGGCGGTGCGGGAGCCCGCACGGCCGGCGGTTCGGGCTCGGGCGCTCACTTGTAGACCCCCTGTTCGCCGAGGCGGTGGGCGACCTTGTTAGCGGCGTAGACGAGCAGCGCGCCGATGACGCCCTTGAACAGGCCCGCGGCGGCGGCGAATCCGTAGTCACCGCCGACGATGCCCTGGTAGTAGACGAAGGTGTCGATGATCTCGGCGGCCTCGGGGCCGACCGCGTCGCGCTGGAGCAGCATCTGTTCGAAGCCGACGGAGAGGATGTCGCCGAGCCGCATGATGAGCAGCAGCACGATCACCGGGCGGATGGCGGGCAGCGTGACGTGCCAGAAGCGGCGCCAGGGGCCCGCCCCGTCGATCGCGGCGGCCTCGTACTGCTGCTCGTCCACCTGGGCCAGCGCCGCGAGGAAGATGATCGTGCCCCAGCCGGCGTCCTTCCAGATGACCTGGGCGACGGTGAGCGGCCGGAACGCGTCGGGGTTGCCGATGATGTCGACGGTGCTCAGCCCCATGCCGTCCAGCGAGGAGTTGAGCAGTCCGGTGTCGCCGAGCAGTTGCTGGAACAGGGCGACGACGATCACCCAGGAGATGAAGTGCGGCAGATAGGCCACCGACTGCACGAAGCGGCGGACGCTGCTGAAGGTGAGACTGTGCAGGAGCAGGGCGAGCGCGAGCGGCACGGGGAAGTAGAAGACGAGCTGGAGGACGGCGATCCAGAGGGTGTTGAGGACGGCCGCCCAGAACGCCCCGTCCTCGAACATCCGTTGGAAGTTGCCGGTGCCGACCCAGGGGCTGCCCCAGATGCCGTCGAACGGCACGTACTCCTTGAAGGCGATGAGGTTGCCGGCCAGGGCGCCGTAGTGGAACAGCAGGAAGTAGGCGAGGCCGGGGAGCATGAGCAGCAGCAGGGCCCGGCTCTGAAAACCTTTTCGTCGGACAGCGGCCAAGGTTCCCCTTCTTCTCGATGAGTCGAGGCGAAGAGGAAGTTAAAACGTTTTCATCGACCGGTCAACAGCCCTGACAGACAACGGGTGTTGGGCGCCGCAGCAAGTTCCGGCCAGTTCCCGACGTGGCGCATCGACACCCCCGGCGGACACTTTCCTGCGGCTTCACACCACCTCGCGTATCCCTCCAGGCTTTCCACGCATCGTTCGCAGTCCGGAACTTACTCCTCCTTTTGGCATGTCATTGACACGGCTTTGGGGGTTCTTGGTACACAGATGGGCCCGGCGATTCCTGTGCGACCCCTGTGCTCACGGGGAACAAGGAGCCCTTCATGGCAGCCTTAGACCACGCCCGTATCCGCCTCCGCCGCATCCGCCTCAGCCGTCTCCGTCTGCGTGCCGCCCTGGTCGGCGCCGTGGCGACAGCCCTGATCATGAGCACCGCGCCCGCCGCCCCCGCCCGCACCGGCGAGGCGAGACCCGCGGCGGCGGTGGAACCCGACACCAGCGATCCCCGCGAGGGCTGGAGACCCGCCGGCGAACTCGCCGAGGACAAGGACGACCCCGGCCTCCTGGACCGTCTCTTCGGCGACGACGAGGACGGCGACGAGAGCGACCGGGGCGACGGCCCCGAACCGCCCCGCATCGAGCTCGACCGTTCCCGGGGCAGCTCGTCGCTCACCCACCGGGGCGTCTCGGGCGACGCCGACGGCGTCCGGATCGAGGCTCCCCGCACCACGCACGCCACCGGCGCCGACCTCTCCTGGAGCGCGTTCCGGGGCAAGGGCCTGCGGGAGTACGAGGTCCACCGCTCCACGGAGAAGGGCTTCACCCCCACCGACGAGACCCTTCTCGCCCCCGTCGACCGCGGCACCCGGACCTTCGCCGACCGCACCGCGCCCCCGGCGCCCGGCGCCGGCAAGGCCGAGGACAAGGCCAAGGCCAAGGCCAAGGGCCGCACGTACCACTACCGGATCGTCGTCCGCACCCAGCAGGGCACACTGCTGGCGGGACCGGCGCGCACGGTCGAACTGCCCGCCGTCGGCAAGGTGGTCAAGGGCACCAAGCTGCTCGCCGCCCCCGAGGGCGAGACCTACTTCCTGCCGTACACGCCGGCGCGGATGATCCCCGGCGAGAAGGCCACCGTCGAGGCGACGCTCACCAACACCACCGCCACGGTGTGGAAGAAGGGCGAGCGCGTCCTGTCGTACCGGTGGACGCTGGACGGCAAGGACGTCACCCACCTCCTCAACAAGGACGCCACCCCGCTGCCGAAGGACGTGGCGCCCGGTGAAACGGTCACCTTCGACGCCGAGTTGAAGGCACCGGTCCTGGTCGACCCGCTCGACAAGCGGCTGACCTTCGGCCTGGAGTGGGACCTGCGGGAGAAGGCCACCGGCGACTGGCTGTCCGAGACCGACGGCGTGCCGCCGTCGAAGCACGAGGTCACCGCCGAGTACCCGACCTCCGACCAGCTCGGTCTTGAGGGCTTCCACTCGTACGCCGGGAAGAACACCGGTGCGGGTTCGGCGCTGATGAGCAATCTTCACGCCGGCAACGCTGTGTGGTCGTACAACTCCTTCTCGAATCCGTCGCTCGGCTTCTCGACGTTCCTGCGGCTGGCCTACAACTCGCAGGACGCGTCCAGCACTCCGGCCGGATATGGCTGGTCGCTACAGGCATCCTCGCCCGTCCGGGTCGGCACACCGCTGGACTTCCACCCGTCCGCGCTGCTGCCCAAGCAGATCACGCTGACCGACGGCGACGGCACCAGCCATGTCTTCAGCAAGAACAAGAAGGGCGCGTGGGACTCCCCCGCCGGGGTCCACTTCCGCGTCAAGCAGCTGGAGAAGGACTGTCTGCTCCATCCCCACCAGCGGGAGGCCTGGGAGTTCCTGCGCCCGGACCGCACCCGGTTCCTCTTCGACTGCCAGGGCTATCCGAGCGCCCAGGTGGACAAGAACGGCAACCGGATGGAGTTCACGTACGAGGAGCGGCTCCTCGGCCACCCGTCCAAGCTGCTGAAGTACGTCACCGACGCCGAGGGCCGGCGCACGCTCACGGTCGACTACTGGGAGAAGGGCGAGGCGTACACGTACGTCGACAAGGACGGCGAGGTCCGGGAGGGCAAGCACCTCCTCAACCCGTTCATCGTCGACAAGGTCCGCTCGGTCACCGATGTCTCGGGGCGGCGGATCGACCTCACGTTCACCGAGAAGGGGTTCCTGGCCCGGCTGACGGACGGGGCGAACGCCGCCGAGAAGCTCCGCAAGGTCTTCAGGTTCGACTACGGCAAGGAGTTCGACCACCCCGGCCTGAAGCTGGTCGAGGTGACCGACCCGCTCGGGCACGCCACGAAGGTGGACTACGTCGGCCCGCACGACGACAAGGACCAGCTGCATTACCTGGGGTACACCAAGGAGATCACCGACCGGCTGGGCGGCCTGACCGAGTACCGCTACGCGGACCCCGACGGTCATGACGGCAAGGGGACCCGGACGGTCGTCACCGACGCCGAGGGCAATCCGACCACCCAGCTGATGGACGGCTACGGCCGCCCGGTGAAGCTCACCGACGCCAAGAAGCGGACCACGAAGCTGGGCTGGGACGCGGAGAACAACGTCACGCGCCTTGAGGAGAACAACGGCGCCGCCCGCACCTGGAAGTACGACCCGAAGACGGGCTACCCGCTGGAGTCGAGGGACGCCGAGAGCGTCGAGCACGACCGTCCCGCCGCCACCCTCTCCTACGCGACCGGCGAGAACGGCTACATCGCCGACCTGGTGCGCCGTGTCTCCCCGGAGGGCCGCGCCTGGCAGTTCGGCTACGACGCGCGCGGCAACATGACCTCGGTCACCGACCCGAAGGGCGTGGAGAGCGAGCCGGCCGCCGACTACACCTCCACGAACGCCTATGACGCGCGGGGCCGGCTGACCGCCGCCACCGACGCCAACGAGCACACCACGAAGTTCGAGGACTACGACCCGTCCGGCTATCCCCGGGTGATCGAGGACGCCCTCGGCAACCGCACGGTGACGACGTACGACGTGCGCGGCAATGTCACCGAGGTCCAGGAGGCCGACGGGGCGACGACCACGCAGACGTACGACGTGTTCGCGCGTCCGCTGGAGAACCGCAGGCCGAAGGACCAGAAGGCGGGCGAGTTCATCGTCACGCCCGCGCCGGAGTACGACCGCAACGACAACACGCTGGTCTTCACCGCCCCCAACGGGGTGGCGAGCACCAGCGAGTTCGACGCGGCGGACCAACTGCTGAAGTCCACACAGCCGGGCGACGAGGAAGGCTCGCCCGCGCGGGTCTCGACCTTCACCTACGACAAGGTCGGCAACCAGCTCACCTCGACGGAGCCGAAGGGCAATCTGACCGAGAAGCCCGGGGACTTCACCTCGACGACCAGGTACGACGAGGTCTACCAGCCGATCGAGGCGGTCAACGCGGCCGGCAAGCGCGCCTCGGCCGTCTACAACGACGTCGGTGACCTGGTGAAGGTCGTCGACGCCCGCAAGAACGACACCGAGGACCCCGACGACTACACCAGCAGGTTCCGCTACGACCTCGACCACCGGCTCCTGGAGACCACCGACGCGGCCGGGAAGTCGACGACCAGCACCTACGACTGGGACGGCCTGACCGTCGCCACCGCGGACGCCGACGGCAACCGCACCGAACTGGTCCTGGACGCCCGCGCCGCCCTGGTCGAGGCCCGCGTCCCGCACGACGGGGACGGTGACGACGCGGTCGTCCGCACGACCCGCTTCGAGTACGACGAGGTCGGCAACCAGACCCGGGTCGTCACCCCGCGCGGGGTCGAGACCGGCGACGACACACGGGACTTCACCGCCGAGACCGTCTACGACGAGCTGAACCGCGTCAAGGAGACCCTGACCCCCTTCGATCCGGACGACGACCGCTACAACACACCGGACCGGACGACGTACGAGTACGACGCGCTGAGCCGGGTGAAGAAGGTCAGTGCCCCGCCGTCCGAGGGCCAGAGCGTCCGCAACGAGACGGAGTACACCTACTTCGACACCGGCTGGATCAAGACGTCCACGGACGCGTTCGACATCAAGAACGCCTACCAGTACAACGACCTGGGCCAGCAGATCCAGAACACCCTGAGCAGCGCGGGCGGTTCGGTCTCCCGCACCCTCGACTCCGCCTTCTACCCGAGCGGCGCCCTCAAGTCCCGCTCGGACGACGGCGTCCCGGTCGGTCTGCAGGTCGCGCTCGTCGACAACTCCGACATCAACAACACGGCGACGCAAGGCACGTGGACGGAGGTCGCCGCCGAGGGTTCGTACGGCTACAACGCGCAGACGCACGCGGCCGGTTCGGGTGAGGACCGCTTCGTCTGGCAGCTGACGATCCCGCAGTCCGGGGACTACACGGTCTACGTCCAGTACCCGAAGGTCGACGGGGCGGCGAAGGACGCGGCCTACGAGATCAAGCACAAGGACGGCACCGCGACCAAGACCCTCGACCAGACCGAACTCCCCGGTGAATGGCGCTCCTTGGGCAAGTTCGCGTTCACCGAGGACACCGGCCAGGCCATCACCCTCACCGACAAGGCGACCGGCACGGTGGTCGCGGACGCGGTCCGGCTGGTCCGTGACTACGAGGGCGACACCGACAACGAGAAGAAGGACTTCTCCTACCGGTACGACGCCAACGGCAACCAGACCGAGATCACCGACAACAGCCCCGGCGTCGAGACCGACCGCTACACCCTCGCCTACGACGAGCTCAACCAGCTCACCGAGGTCGTCGAGCACGACGGTGACACCGTCCGCGACACGACCGCGCTGACGTACGACGCCAACGGCAACACGCTCACCACCACCCACGACCTGACCTGGAGCAAGCTGGAGTACGACGCGCTGGACCGGGTCGAGCGGATCACCAACGCGGCGTCACCGACGGCGGGCGACCAGCAGGTCACGTCGCTCGCGTACACGGCCCGGGGCGAGCTGGCGAAGCAGACCAAGCCCAACGGCAACGTCCTGACCGTCGACTACTACCTCGACGGCGCGACGAAGAAGACCACCGAGAAGCAGTCCGACGACACCCTCGTCGCCGAACACGCCCTGAAGTACAACGCCAACGGCCACAAGGCCGAGGACGTCCTGAAGCTGATGGACGCCGACGACCACGGCAAGACGATCGACAACACGTACGCGTACACGTACGACCCGCAGGACCGCATCGCCAAGGTCGCGAAGTCCGGCGACGACGAGAAGACGGAGGAGTACCGGCACGACGCGGCCGGCAACGTCGTCTGGCAGACGGTCGACGACACGACCACGACCCACCGCTACGACCGCAACCGCCTCCTGACCTCCACGGCGGACGGCGCCTCGTCGACGTACAACTACGACCCGCTGGGCCGCCTCGACACCGTCTCCTTCGGCGGCGACACGATCCAGAAGTACCGCTACGACGGCTTCGACCGACCGGAGTCGATCACGGCCGGCAGTGGTGACGCGGCGAAGACGACCCGTCTGACGTACGACGCCTTCGACCGCACGGTCAAGGAGACGGTGGGCAGCGGCGACGACGCGAAGACCACCCTCTTCACCTATCTGGGCATCACCTCGAACTCCCTCAAGGAGGAGGTGACGGACGAGGGTGTCACGTCCTTCCAGTACGCGTCCTGGGGCCAGAAGCTGACCCAGATCAAGGACGAGGAGGACAAGGACCCGGAGACCACGCAGTACCTCTACCACCCGCACGGCGACGTCGAGGCCCTCACCGACAAGGACGGCGACACCAAGACGACGTACGGCTACACGGCGTACGGCAAGAACGACACGGCCCAGTTCACGGGCGCCGACAAGCCGGGCGCGGGCAGCGAGGAGCCGTACAACTCGTACCGCTTCAACTCGAAGCGCTACGACACGGCGTCCGGCACGTACGACATGGGCTTCCGCAGCTACGACCCGGGCCTGAACCGCTTCCTGACCCGCGACATGTACGGCGGCGCGCTGGCGGACATGGGCCTGACGATGGACCCGTACACCGGCAACCGCTACGCGTTCGCCGGCGGCAACCCGATCTCCTTCATCGAGATCGACGGCCACCTCTTCGGTCTCTCCTGGTCCGACATCGGCCACGCGGCCCTGGACGTGGTCGGCCTGATCCCGGTCGTCGGCGAGGCCGCCGACCTCGCCAACTGCGGCTGGTACGCGGCCGAGGGCGAGTACGTGGACGCGGCCCTGTCCTGCGCCTCGGCGATCCCGTTCGCGGGGTACGGGGCGACTGCGGCGAAGGCGGCGAAGTACGGCGACAAGGCGCTGGACGCGATCGACACGGCGGGCGACACGGCCCGCGCGGCGGACAACGCGGCGGACGCGGGGCGGGCGGCGGACGCGGGGACACCCCCGGCCGGCGGCACCCCGGACGCCCCGGCGACCCCGAAGGACCCGGCCCCGGCCGACCCGGCACCGGCCCCGGCGAACCAGGCGCCCGCCCCGGCTCCGCCGGTCAAGCAGCCCCCGGAGGCGCCGCCGGCCAGCGGTGCGTGCAACAGCTTCGTGCCCGGCACGAAGGTCCTGATGGCCGACGGTTCCACGAAGGCGATCGAGGACGTCGAACTCGGCGACAAGGTCGCGGCGGCGGACGTGGAGACGGACGACGCTCAGACCCGAACCGTAAGCCGCACGATCACGGGCGAGGGCACCAAGCACCTGGTCACCCTCACGATCGACACTGACGGCCGGGCCGGCGACGCCACCTCCACGATCACGGCCACCGACGGTCACCCGTTCTGGCTTCCGGACGTGGGCCGCTGGGTGGATGCCGGGGACCTGGAGCGCGGCCAGTGGCTGAGCACGGGCAGCGGCAGTTGGGTCCAGGTCACGGCGATCAGGACCCGGTCGGCGAAGGCAACCGTCCACAACCTGACTGTCGCGGGTCTGCACACGTACTACGTCCTGGCCGGGGACGCACGTGTGCTGGTGCACAATGACAACGGCTGCGTCACCGCCTACCGACAGGCACGGGACCTGGCAGGCACACGAGCCAACCCGGACACCTCGTCGGTGGCCGTGGCGCACGTCCGCAGCACCACGGATCCGTCGGTCACGGACACCTGGGTGGCCACAGAACTGCCGGGGCTGCCTTCCGAATGGAGGGGCGCGGGCTCGCCCAACATCAACGCCCGTTACGTCATGGGCCAGGGACACGCGGAAGACACGATCATGGGTGCTCTGGGAAGTGGCTGGGAGCTGGTGAGCATGGCCTCGTCGACCCGGATGTGTGGAGCGTGTCTGGCACAGGGCCTGGCCCAAGGACTGCAGACGACGAGGATCGGCTACGGAGGGGGAGTCTCCCGAACAGGCAATACTCCGTACCGAGTTCTGACCAGACGTTAGCGAGCTGTGAGTGCGATTGTTCGGTGAATTCGCGGAGGGTCCCAGGGTTGCTGTCTCCGGGGCCCTCCGCCTCGCTCGTGTCCTGCCGATCCTCCGGGTCATCCGGTCCCCCTCCGTCAGGGAACTGGAGAGCGTCGTCAACAGCTCCGGGAGGAACGGCTCCCTCGCGCCCGATGTCCTGGTGTCCCTGAGGCAGCGACGCGCCGAACTGGTCGGCAGCACCGATGTGCTCCTGCCCGATTACTACGAGGCGACGGCAGTGGCCATGGGGTTGTGGATCGCCGACCCCGGGGGGCTCGCCGCTGCCGCGGCTTTCTCGAAGACCAACGCAGTCGCCGCGAACCTGTGGGAGTGCTGTGACGACATCGTCCACAGGGCACACGCTTTCGCGTCCCCTCCGCTGAGCGGTCTCAGGACGACACTGCGCGGGGTGGAGAACATGTGGTTCGAGCGTGACCTCGAACTGCTCTCCTCTCCGGTCGACCCCCAAGAGGTCCTCACAGCGCGACTCCGGGACATCGCCGGCAAGATGGCCGGGAGGAGGGACATCGCGGAGACGATCGCCAGGTGCGCGGGCTGGACGCGGTGACGATCACCCCACGACCCGCCCGTTCAGCACCACCCGCAGCGGGGCCCCCAGCACGCGTACGTCCGTGCGGGGGTCCCGTTCGTACACCACCAGGTCGGCGGGGGCGCCCTCGGTCAGGGCGGGGCGGCCCAGCCAGTCGCGGGCGGACCAGGTGGTCGCCGCGAGGGCCTCGACCGGTGGGATTCCGGCGGTGACGAGTTCGGCGACCTCGGCGGCGACCAGGCCGTGGGCGAGGGAGCCGCCGGCGTCGGTGCCGACGTACACCGGGATGCCGGCGTCGTAGGCGTTTCGGACGGTGTCGTAGCGGCGTTCGTGGAGGCGACGCATGTGTGCGGACCAGCGGGGGAACTTGGCCTCGCCGCCGGCGGCCATGGTCGGGAAGGTGGCGATGTTGACGAGGGTGGGGACGATGGCGACGCCCCGTGAGGCGAACAGCGGGATCAGGTCGTCCGTGAGGCCCGTGGCGTGTTCGACGCAGTCGATGCCCGCCTCGACGAGGTCGCGGAGGGAGGACTCGGCGAAGCAGTGGGCCGTCACGCGGGCGCCCAGGAGGTGGGCCTCCGTGATCGCCGCCTCCACCGCCTCACGCGGCCAGCACGGCGACAGGTCGCCGACGCCGCGGTCGATCCAGTCCCCCACCAGCTTGACCCAGCCGTCGCCGCGCCGGGCCTCCTGGGCGACGTACGCGACGAGTTCCTCCGGCTCGATCTCATGAGCGAAGTCGCGGATGTAGCGGCGGGTCCGGGCGATGTGGCGGCCGGCGCGGATGATGTTCGGGAGGTCGTCGCGGTCGTCGATCCAGCGGGTGTCGGAGGGGGAACCGGCGTCGCGGATCAGCAGGGTGCCGGCCTCGCGGTCGGTGAGGGCCTGCTTCTCCGCGACGTCCTCCGGGACCGGCCCGTGGGGGCCCAGGCCGACGTGGCAGTGTGCGTCGACCAGGCCGGGCAGGGCCCAGCCGTCGACGGTGCGGACGTCGCCCGCGGCGAGGGGACGGTCGTAGGAGATCCGGCCGTCGATGACCCAGAGTTCGTCGCGGACGTCCTCCGGGCCGATGAGGATGCGTCCCTTTACGTGCAGCACCGCGTGGTCGCTCATGCACCGCACGATATGCGCTTCGCTCGCCGGGTTGTTCCTCGACCGCGGCCCGGTGGGGGCTTGTCGCGCGGTTCCCCACGCCCCTGACGGGGCGCGGGCCTTACGGGACGCTGTCGTGGTCCTCCTCCACGTTCGCCATCGCCGGGTCCAGCAGCCGTGAAAGGAAGTGGCGCGTGCGTTCGTGGGTCGGGTCGCCGATGACCTGGGCCGGGGTGCCGTCCTCCACGACCACTCCGCCGTCCATGAAGACCACTCGGTCGGCGACCTCCTTCGCGAACGTCATCTCGTGCGTGACGACCATCATCGTCATGCCTTCCTGGGCCAGCATCCGCATCACCGCCAGCACATCCCCCACCAGCTCCGGGTCCAGTGCCGACGTCGGCTCGTCGAAGAGCATCACCTCGGGGCCCATCGACAGCGCGCGGGCGATCGCCACGCGCTGCTGCTGGCCGCCGGAGAGGGAGGCGGGGTAGGCGGTCGCCTTCTCGGACAGGCCGACGCGTTCGAGGTTCTCGGCGGCCACCTTCGCCGCCTTCGCCTTGTCCCGCTTGAGGACCCGGCGCTGCGGCAGTGTGAGGTTCTCGGTCACCGTGAGGTGCGGGAAGAGGTTGAACTGCTGGAAGACCATGCCGATCCGGCGGCGTACGGCGTCGATGTCGACATCGGGGTCGGTGAGTTCGGTGCCGCCGACGAAGACCTGCCCCCTGGTGGGCTCCTCCAGGAGGTTCACACACCTCAGCAGGGTCGACTTGCCCGACCCCGAGGGGCCGATCACACACACGACCTCGCCCCGGCCGATCTCCAGGTCGATGCCCTTGAGGACCTCGTTGGCGCCGAACGACTTGTGCAGGCCGCGTACTTCGATTTCGGGCCGGGTCATTTCACGGCCTCCTGGGCCTTCGCCTCCATACGGCGTACGACGAAGCCGAGCGGGATGGTCACCAGGAGGTAGCAGAGTCCGGCGACCAGGATCGGCGTGGAGTTGGCGGTGGTGCTGGCCAGATCGCGGCCGTACTTGGACAGTTCGCGCTCCTCCAGCGTGACGCCGAGGAACAGGACGAGGGAGGAGTCCTTGAAGAGCAGGACCAGTTCGTTGGTGAGCGGCGGGAGGATGATCCGGAACGCCTGCGGGATGATGATCGAGACCATCGCGCGCGCCGGTGAGAAGCCCAGCGAACGGGCCGCCTCCAGCTGGCCCTTGGGGACCGCCTGGATGCCCGCGCGGATGGTCTCCGCCATGTACGCGGCGGCCACCAGGCCCAGCGCGAGGGCGACCTTGCCGTACGTACCGCCGGGGATCTCCGTGCCGGGGAAGGCCAGCGGCACGGCCACCCCGATGAAGATGAAGATCAGCAGGGCGGGCAGGCCCCGGAAGATCTCGATGTAGACCCCGGCGAACCAGCGGTACGGGCCCACCGACGACAGCCGCATCAGCGCGATGACCATGCCGAGGACGAGTCCGAAGACGAAGCCGGACAGCGTGTACAGCACGGTGTTCTTGAGGGCCAGCGTGATGACGTCGGGGAACATCTGCTCGGCGATGTCCCACTGGGCGAACTGGTTCTTCAGCCGCGCCCAGTCGGCGGACGCCGCGAAGGCGACGACGGCCCCGACGAACACCACGTACTGCGCGCCCCGGGACAGGGCTCGCTTCCGGCTCCGGCTGAGGCCCTTGCGCTTGGGCTGGAGCGGTGTGTCCGGGTCGGTCACGCTCATGAGGCGGACGGGGAGGCGGAGGCGGCGTTCTCGTCGTACGGGCCGATCCACTGCTCGTACAGCTTCTTGTACGTGCCGTCGGACTTGGCCTCGGACAGCGCCTTGTCGATGGCGGCGAGGAGCTTGGTGTTGCCCTTCTTCACCGTGAAGCCGTACTGCTCACCCGTGTTGATCTGCTCGGCGACCTCGAAGGCGGCGGCGTTCGTCTTGTCCTTCAGCCAGCCCTGGACGACCGGGTAGTCGATGATCACGGCGTCGACCTGCTTGGTGCGCAGGCCGTTGAGGACGGCGTCGGAGGACTCGAAGGAGACCGAGTCGATGCCCTTGCTCTTCGCGTAGTCCTCGCCGGTGGTCTGGGCCTGGGTGCCGACCTTCTTGCCCTTGAGGTCCGCGAAGGAGCCGATGCCGGCGTCCTTGTCGGCGAGGACGGCCTGGGTGGCCTCGAAGTACGGGTCGGAGAAGTCGACGTTCTTCTTGCGCTCGTCGGTGATCGTCATACCGGCCGCGGCGAGGTCGCACTCGCCGGAGTTCAGGAAGGCGCCCGTCTTGAAGTTCTCGAAGGGCGTGTCCAGGATCTCCTGCTTCACGCCCAGGTCCTCGGCGACGAGGTCGATCAGCGCCACGTCGAAGCCCTGCACCTTGCCGTCGATCTCCGACTGGAACGGCGGGTACGGGAGGTGGGTGCAGGTCGTGAGCTGACCGCCCTTCACCAGCTCCACCCCGCCGGCCGCGGTCGTGCTGCCGCTGCCGCCGTCGCCGTCCGAGGAACAGCCGGCCACGAGCAGCAGACCGGCCGCGGCGGTGGTGGCGGCCAGGATGCGGGACCGGCGTCCGGGGACCGAGTTCACGGGGAGACCTCCTGTAGGGGAACTGAGACAACCGATTATAAGGAGATGTTTGACTTCCCCAAACCAATCCGTTGGCCATCAGGGCGCCTGACCTCGGATGTCGCTGGTGTGGGGTGCGGGGGGGTGCCGTCGGTACTCTCGAAACCATCTACCCCGTCAGTGAAGAGAGCACCCCGTGACACACCCGTTTCTGGATCTGGCCCCGCTGACCGCCGCGCGCTTCGCGTCGATCGAGGACCGGGTGGCCCGGCTGCTCTCCACCGAGCAGGACGTCGTGATCACCCAGGGCGAGGCACTGCTGCCGCTGGAGGGCGCGATCCGCGGGGCCGCCGGGCCCGGTACGACCGCGCTGAACGTGATCACCGGCCCGTACGGGCAGACCTTCGGGGACTGGCTGCGGGACTGCGGGGCGACCGTGATCGATCTGGCGGTCCCCTTCCACTCGGCGGTGACGGCGGCGCGGATCCGGGACGCGTTCGCCGAGCACCCGGCGATCGACTTCGTGTCGCTGGTCCACGCGGAGGCGGCGACCGGCAACACCAACCCCGTGGCGGAGATCGGCGAGGTCGTCCGCGCGCACGGCGCCCTGTTCTATCTGGACGCGGTCGCCTCCGTGGGCGCCGAGCCGGTGCTGCCCGACGCGTGGGGTGTCGACCTGTGCGTCATCGGGGCGCAGAAGGCCATGGGCGGGCCGGCCGGGGTGTCGGCGATCTCGGTGAGCGAGCGGGCGTGGGCGCGGATGGCGGCCAACCCGCGGGCGCCGCGCCGCTCGTACCTCTCCCTCCTCGACTGGAAGGAGCGCTGGATCGACGGCGGCCGACGCGCGCTCCTGCACGCGCCCGCCCAGCTGGAGATGCTCGCCCTGGAGGCCTGTGTGGAGCGGATCGAGGCGGAGGGGCTCGACACGGTGATGTCCCGGCACGCCTCGGCCGCCGCGGCGACCCGCGCGGGGGCGCTCGCGCTGGGCGGGGGCCTGGAGCCGTACGTCCACGAGGCGGCCGACGCCGCTCCGGTCGCCACGACCCTGCGGGCGCCGGCCGGGGTCGACGCGTCGGAGCTGGTCGCGAAGGCGCTCGCCGCCGACCCGGCTCTGCCGCTGGCGGCGGGCGGCGGCGCCCTCGCCGCGGAGATGGTCCGGGTGAACCACTACGGCCCCGACGCGACCCCCGGGGTGGTGCACGCCTGCCTCGCGGGGCTGGGCGCGGCGCTGGCGGAGTTCGGCGTGGGGGTCGACCTGGAGGGGGCCCGCCGGGCGGCGGCGGAGGCCTGGGCGTAGCCGGGCCCGAGGAATCGGAGGGAATTGCGGGCGGCCGACGGCAACTGATTGAGCCTGTTGGCGACTGTTGGCGGCCGTTTTTCCGGCAGGAATACAGTGGAATTCACAGAACAGGATCCCGTATTCTTCTGCCCGCTCTTCACTCGCCTAAACGCAAAGGTTTCGCGAACAACGGCGGGACCAATTCGAGCAGATCTCGTGAGGGTTACGTACGTGTGACCGACTCCACAGCGCGCCCTTTTTGTGCGGTAATTTACGGGCAAACACCCGCACATCGACCACGTTTCCCCGGTCGACTCACGCCCGCGTGATAACACGCGAGCGCCCCATGCGTAACCCCTTGCGGCGATGCAATTCGAAATTCCCGTGGGTAAATTCAAGCCCATGACTGCCGCACAAGCAGAACCACTGACGGAAATCGCTGAAGGGATTCGGATCGACCGCCCGGACGTGTCGGACGGCGCCGCGCTGTGGCGCATCGCCGGGGACTCCGGAGCCCTCGACCTGAACTCCTCGTACAGCTATCTCCTGTGGTGCCGGGACTTCGCGGACACCTCGGCGGTGGCGCGCGACGAGTCCGGGGAACCGGTCGGATTCGTGACCGGATATGTGCGCCCCGAGCGGCCGGACACCCTGCTCGTGTGGCAGGTGGCCGTCGACGAGGCGCACCGGGGCCTCGGCCTCGCGGCCGCCCTGCTGGACGGGCTCACGGCACGGGTCGCTCGACGGCACCCCGTCACCACCGTCGAGACCACCATCACCCCGGGCAACACCGCGTCCGAGCGCCTGTTCGCCTCGTACGCCGAACGTCATGGCGCGAGTGTCGAGCGCACGGTCCTGTTCGAGGCGGGTGACTTCCCGGACGGCTCGCACCAGCCCGAGGTGCTGCACCGCATCGGTCCGCTGTCCCCCTGAGCCCCGCCCGCACTCCCCCGCACTCCCCCTCCCCTTCACTCCCCCCACGCACCGAGGAGCGATTCGACGTGACCATCACCCAGCCCGACCTGAGCGTCTTCGAGACCCTGGAGTCCGAGGTGCGCAGCTACTGCCGCGGCTGGCCCACCGTCTTCGACCGCGCGCAGGGCAGCCGGATGTTCGACGAGGACGGCCACACGTACCTGGACTTCTTCGCGGGTGCCGGGTCACTCAACTACGGCCACAACAACCCCGTACTCAAACGCGCCCTCATCGACTATCTGGAGCGGGACGGCGTCACCCACGGGCTCGACATGTCGACGACGGCCAAGCGGGCGTTCCTGGAGTCCTTCCAGAACCTGGTGCTGCGGCCGCGCGACCTGCCGTACAAGGTGATGTTCCCGGGCCCGACCGGCACCAACGCGGTGGAGTCGGCGCTGAAGCTGGCGCGGAAGGTGAAGGGGCGCGAGGCCATCGTGTCGTTCACCAACGCCTTCCACGGCATGTCGCTCGGGTCGCTCGCCGTCACCGGCAACGCCTTCAAGCGGGCCGGGGCCGGCATCCCGCTGGTGCACGGCACCCCGATGCCGTTCGACAACTACTTCGACGGCCAGGTCCCGGACTTCCTGTGGTTCGAGCGGCTCCTCGAGGACCAGGGGTCCGGGCTGAACAAGCCCGCCGCCGTGATCGTCGAGACCGTGCAGGGCGAGGGCGGCATCAACGCCGCCCGCCCGGAGTGGCTGCGGGCGCTCGCCGAGCTGTGCGAGCGGCAGGACATGCTGCTGATCGTCGACGACATCCAGATGGGCTGCGGTCGTACGGGCGCCTTCTTCTCCTTCGAGGAGGCGGGCATCACCCCCGACATCGTGACCGTCTCCAAGTCCATCAGCGGCTACGGGCTGCCGATGTCGCTCTGCCTGTTCAAGCCGGAGCTGGACATCTGGGAGCCGGGCGAGCACAACGGCACGTTCCGCGGCAACAACCCGGCCTTCGTCACGGCCACCGCCGCCCTGGAGACGTACTGGGCGGACGGCTCCGCGATGGAGAAGCAGACCCGGAAGCGCGGTGAGCAGGTCGAGCAGGCGCTGATCTCCATCACCGAGGAGAACCTCGCGGATGTGAAGGAGTACCGGGGGCGCGGCCTGGTGTGGGGCATCGAGTTCCACGAGAAGGCGCGCGCGGGGCGGATCGCCCAGCGGGCCTTCGAACTCGGGCTGCTGATCGAGACGTCCGGCCCGGAGAGCGAGGTCGTCAAGCTGCTGCCCGCGCTCACCATCACGCCCGACGAACTGGACGAGGGCCTGCGCGTCCTCGCCCGCGCCGTACGGGAAACCGTCTGACTCCGAACGGGAAACAGTCTGACGCCGTACGGGAATTCATCTAACTAGGAGGCATCGCAACACCGTGATCGTCCGTTCGTTCAAGGACATCGAAGGAACCGACCGGCATGTGAAGGCGGCGTCCGGCACCTGGGAGAGCAAGCGGATCGTGCTCGCCCGGGAACGCGTCGGGTTCTCCCTGCACGAGACCGTCCTGTACGCGGGTACGGAGACGTCGATGTGGTACGCGAACCACGTCGAGGCCGTCGTGTGCGTGGAGGGCGAGGCCGAGCTCACCGACCAGGAGACCGGGCGGAGTTACACGATCACGCCCGGAACCATGTACCTCCTCGACGGCCACGAGCGGCACACGCTGCGGGTGAAGGAGGACTTCCGCTGCCTGTGCGTCTTCAACCCGCCCGTGACCGGACGCGAGGACCACGACGAGAACGGCGTCTACCCGCTGCTCACCGAGCCCGAGGAGGTGTGACACCACCATGACCACCGTCACTGTCACCGATCTCTACCCCAGCCGCGGCGCCACCGAGGTCTCGGTGCCGCGCAAGGACCCGGTCGTCTGGGGCTCCCCCGACACCCCCGGCCCGGTCTCCCTCGCCGAACTCCAGGCGTACGAGCGCGACGGCTTCCTCCCCGTCGAGCAGCTCATCGCGCCGGACGAGGTCGCCGTCTACCGGCAGGAGCTGGAGCGGCTCGTCGCCGATCCGGCGATCCGCGCCGACGAGCGCTCGATCGTCGAGCCGAAGTCGCAGGAGATCCGGTCGGTCTTCGAGGTGCACCGCATCAGCGAGCTGTTCGCGCAGCTCGTACGGGACGAGCGGGTCGTCGGGCGGGCCCGGCAGATCCTCGGCTCGGACGTCTACGTCCACCAGTCCCGGATCAACGTGAAGCCGGGCTTCGGCGCCTCCGGGTTCTACTGGCACTCCGACTTCGAGACCTGGCACGCCGAGGACGGGCTGCCGAACATGCGGACGGTGTCCGTCTCGATCGCGCTGACCGAGAACCACGACACCAACGGCGGCCTGATGATCATGCCGGGGTCGCACCGGACGTTCCTCGGCTGCGCCGGGGCCACGCCGAAGGACAACTACAAGAAGTCGCTGCAGATGCAGGACGCCGGCACCCCGTCCGACGAGGCGCTGACGGCCATGGCGTCCGAGTACGGCATCAAGCTGTTCACGGGCAAGGCCGGTTCGGCGACCTGGTTCGACTGCAACTGCATGCACGGCTCCGGCGACAACATCACGCCGTTCCCGCGCAGCAACGTCTTCATCGTCTTCAACAGCGTGGAGAACACGGCCGTGGAGCCGTTCTCGGCGCCGGTACGGCGGCCGGAGTTCATCGGCGCGCGGGACTTCACCCCGGTGAGGTGACCCCGCCGTCCCGGTGACAGGGCCGGGCGGTCGCTCCCCCTCAGCGACCGCCCGGCCCTTTCGCGTGCCCCGGCACCCGGCCGGAGTGCCGGGTGCCGTGCGGCGGCGGGTGCTACAGCGCCGGGTAGTCCGTGTATCCCTTGGCGTCGCCGCCGTAGAAGGTCGCGGGGTCGGGCTCGTTGTACGGGCCGCCCGCCTTCAGCCGGGCCGGGAGGTCCGGGTTGGCGAGGAAGAGCTGACCGAAGGCGACCAGGTCGGCGGTGCCGTCCTCGACGAGGGCCAGGTCGTCGGGGCCGGTGGGCCCGTCCGTCGCCGGGTTGAGGACGAGGGCGCCGGAGAACAGCTTGCGCAGCCGCTGGGTCAGCTCGCGCTGTCCGGGGGCCTCGCCGATGTGCAGATACGCGAGGCCGAGCGGCTCCAGGGCCTGGACGAGCGCGGTGTACGTGGGCTCGGGGTCGGGTTCGCTGATGTCGTTGAAGGGGTTGCCGGGCGAGACGCGCAGCGCGGTGCGGTGGGCGCCGATCGCCTCCGCGACGGCCTTCACGGTCTCCACGGCGAAGCGGACACGGTTCTCGTCGGAGCCGCCCCAGTCGTCGGTGCGGAGGTTGGAGCCGGGGGCGAGGAACTGGTGGATCAGATAGCCGTTGGCGCCGTGCAGTTCCACTCCGTCGAAGCCGGCCTCGATGGCGCCGCGCGCCGCCGCCGCGAAGTCCTGGACGGTGCCGAGGATCTCGTCGTGGGTCAGCTCGCGCGGGGTGACGAAGTCCTTGGGGCCCTCGTGCGTGTACACCTGCCCCTGCGCGGCGACCGCCGAGACGCCGACCGGGTGCAGGCCCTCGGGCAGCAGCACGGGGTGACCGATCCGGCCGGTGTGCATCAGCTGGGCGAAGATCGTGCCGCCGGCCGCGTGCACCGCGTCGGTGACCTGGCGCCAGGCGGCGACCTGGTCCTCGTGGTGCAGCCCGGGGGTGTTCGGATAGCCCTGGCCCACGTGGGAGGGCTGGATGCCCTCGGTCACGATCAGACCGGCGGAGGCTCGCTGGGCGTAGTACTCGGCGGTGAGAGCGGTGGGGCGACCGCCCTCGGCGGCACGGCTGCGGGTCATGGGGGACATGACTATGCGGTTGGCGAGCCGCGTGCCGGACAGGTCGATGGGGTCGTAGGCGGTGGTCACGGTAACTCCCGATGAGTGGGTCATGTGGTCGGCCAATCAATCCAACCGGGCAGCACCGCAACCCATTCCTTGGTCGGCAAACTTTTTTCGGCCGGGCGGTACCCTTGGGCGGTGAGACCGAGCTGACCAGGGAGTTTTCTCATGGACCCCACCGAGAAGTGTTCGACCGCGCTGCCGTCCGCGGCGCGCGGCGGTCCGGTCAGTCACGCGGTCTCCCGGGTCGCCCGGCTGCATCGCAACGCCGCCGGGCGGCTGTTGCGGGGGCTCGGGCTCCACCCCGGGCAGGAGCTGGTGATGATGCACCTGTGGGAGGGCGGGCCGGCGCGGCAGTCCGCGCTGATCCGGCTGCTCGACCTCGATCCGTCGACGGTGACGAAGATGCTCCAGCGGCTGGAGCAGGCCGGGCATGTGCGGCGGCGCTCCGATCCCGCGGATCGGCGGGCCGTGCTGGTGGAGGCGACCGAGGAGAGCGGAGCTCTTCTGGGTCGGGTGGAGGCGGCTTGGGCGGAGTTGGAGGAGCTGACGTTGGCTGGGCTCGATGCTGCCGAGCGCGCTCAGTTCTTGCGACTGCTGACCCGGGTTGAGTCGAATCTTTGTACGGAATCGACAGGTCATTGATGCCTCGTGGGTACATGCGGGTCCGTGGGGGCTGGTCGCGCCCGCGCGGCGGAGCCGCGAATGCCAGAGCCCCGCGCCCCTTACGGGGCGCTCCTCACAGCCACGCCAGGGACGCCGCCGTCTCCAGTACGGTCCTCGCCGCGTTCTCGTCGCCCGTGATTCCCCTCGGGACCTCGTCCGGGGCGTAACGGCCGCCCACCAGGAGGCAGAAGTCGACCGGGTCCAGGGCGAGTTCGGCGTGTACGGGCTCGGTGTCTGAGCCGAGGACCCAGCTGGTGTCGGTGGGGCCGGTGACCTCGAAGAGGACGGGGGGCGCGTCGTGGAGGGCCAGGCCGAGGATGCGGACGGCCAGCCGGACCAGGGACCAGAGGTGTTCGTCGGGGGGCGCGGGGACGGGGATGCCGAGCGCGCGGCCGATGTCGTCCGTGTGGATCCACGCCTCGAAGGCCCGCACCACGAAATGGTCGGCGACCGGCAGCCGCAGGCCCATCACCGTGACGGCGCGGGCGGCCAGTTCGGGGTCGGCGGCCTCGGGGGTGGCCAGCAGCGCGGCGGCCTGCGCGGCCCAGGTGGCGACCGTCTGCCCGGGGGTGCGCCCGTGCTCGTGGGCGATGACGTCGGCGGTGCGCCTGGCCCAGGCGTCCCCCGGGGGCGTGCCCTCCGGGATGTGCGATGCGGGCAGGCACGGGGCGACGCCGAGGAGTACGGCGAGGTGCTCGTCGGCGGCGACGAGATGCGCGACGGTGGCGTGCGCGTCCCAGTCGTGCACGACCGGTGTGCCCCAGCGGCCGTCCAGCTCCGGGACCAGCGCCTGGAGTCCGGCCACGGCGGCGGCGTAGGGGGCCGCGTGGTGGGCGATCTCGGCGGCGCGGGGACGGCGGGAGCGGAGGGCGAGCCCGAGGACCCCGTCGGCGCTCCCGTTCACGGAACCGTTGGGCCCGGCGCCCGGCTCCCCCGCTCCGTCCAGCAGTCGTACGGTGTCGCGCAGCCGGTCGGCCTCCGCCGCGCACGAGGTGCAGGCGGCCAGGTGCGGGGAGACCGTCCGCCGGTCGGCGGGTGGGAGCGCGCCGACCGCCCAGGCGGCCAGCAGCTCCCGTACGCCGTCGTGGTCGTTGGTCATCGCGCGCCGCCCTTTCGCCCTGCCATGTCCACGATACGCACGACCCGTACGGTACGGACGGTCGTGTGCGCCCCCATCACACGCCCCTCACCGTCGCGGGGTCCGGTGGGTCCGCGAGGGACTCCGCCAGTTTGCGCAGCGCCGAGCGGAGCCGGGTCTTCGCGGTGCCCTCGGGTATGCCCAGTTCGACGGCGGCCTGGCGGTAGGTGCGGCCCGCGAAGTACGCGAGGTGGACCACCTCCCGCTGGGGGCGCGGGAGTTCGGCGAGGGCGGTGTGCAGCTTCAGGGAGCGCTCACGGTCGACGACCGCCTCGTCCGGGCCGGGCCCGGCGTCGGGGATGGCGTGCAGCGCGATGTCGTCCGCGCGGGCGTCCTTGCGGTGCCGGGCCTCGCTGCGCACCCAGTCCACGGCCCGCCGGTGGGCCACCATGGACAGCCAGGTGCGCAGCGAGCCCCGGCGCGCGTCGAAGCCGTACGGCCTGCTCCACAGCTGGGCGAAGACCTCCTGCGCCACGTCCTCGGCCGCCGCCGGGCTGCGGGTGACCCGGACGGCCACCCGCCGGACGAGTCCCCCGTACGCCGCGTACGCCTCACGCAGCGCGGACTCGTCCCCGTACACCAGCCGCCGATGCAACTCCACATCGATGGACGGCTGTTCGAGCGTCGGCTCCACCGGCACCACCACCTCGTGAAGCCTTCCTAGCGTCCTGGGGGCGGTCCGCGCCAGTGGGTCTCGGAAGTCAGCCGGA
This sequence comes from Streptomyces sp. NPDC001868, assembly GCF_040297125.1. Classification (NCBI taxonomy): domain Bacteria; kingdom Bacillati; phylum Actinomycetota; class Actinomycetes; order Kitasatosporales; family Streptomycetaceae; genus Streptomyces; species Streptomyces sp. NPDC001868. The sequence continues at coordinate 106,006 of NZ_JBEOYO010000017.1, forward strand.
CAGGACGTCCAGGAGCCGGTCGACATCCGCGGGCGTGTTGTACAGGTGGAAGGCGGCCCGCAGATGGCCCGCGCGGTCGGAGACCTCGACCCCCGCTCGGCTCAATTCCGCCTGCCGGTGGCCGAGTCCGGGCACCGACACGATCGCCGACCCGGGCGCCGGAACCGGCTCGTGGTCCAGTACGGCGAGGCCCGCGCGGAACCGGTCGGCCAGCGCCAGGTCGTGATCCCGTACGTTCGCCACGCCCAGCTCCTCGATCAGGGCCAGGGAGTGGCGGGCGCCGGCGTAGGAGAACAGGCTGGGGCTCTCGTCGAACCGGCGGGCGGAGTGGGCGAGTTCCTCGACCGGGCCGTAGCAGCTGTCCCAGGGCTCCTCCCCCGCGACCCAGCCGGCGAAGAGGGGGGTGAGGCCGCCGAGGTCCTCCGGGACGACGAGGAAGGTCACTCCGCGCGGGCAGACGAGCCACTTGAAGGCGACGGAGACGACATAGTCGTAGGCGTCCGCCTCGATCGGCAGCCAGCCGGCGGACTGCGACGCGTCGACGTACGTACGCGCCGCGTGCGCCCGCGCGGCCTCCCGGATCGCGTCCAGGTCGGCGACCCGGCCGTCGGCGGACTGCGCGGCGCTGACCGCGACGAGCTCCGTACCGGGGCGCACCGACTCGGCGACGCGCTCCAGCGGGACCTGGCGCACCTTGAGGTCGCCGCGTACGTGGAAGGGGTTCACGAGGGAGGTGAAGTCGCCCTCGGCGGTCAGCACCTCCGCGCCCGCGGGCAGCGAGGCGGCGACCAGGCCGCTGTAGACGGCGACCGAGGCCCCGGCCGCCACCCGGCGGTCCGGCACCCCGACGATCCGCCCGAACGCCGCCCGCGCGGCCTCCACATCGGCGAACATGTCCTGCGGCCGGCCGTCCGCCACGGACTCCACACCGGCCCTCATCGCGTCGACCGCGCGGGCGGGCAGCAGCCCGGTACTGGCGGTGTTCAGATAGGTGTTCTTCGGGACGAACTCGGCACGAACGAGGCTCTCGAAGGTCTCCATACGCCCACTGTGGCAGCAGACCCGGCATTTCAGGGGCGCGGGGAACTGCGCGAGCGACCACGACGCGGGTGCGGCCCGCGAACCGTCCGCACCCCTACGGCACTACCCGGCCCCTCTACTGAGGCACCGCGCACCCCTCCGGCCCACAGGCCTCCGCCCCTTCCGCCGCCACGACCTTCAACGGCGCCGGCCGCTCCCCCCAGGCCTGAGCGAGCGCCTTCTCGAACACCTCCGCGGGCTGCGCCCCCGACACCCCGTACTTCCGGTCCAGCACGAAGAACGGCACCCCGTTCGCCCCCAGCTCGGCCGCCTCCCGCTCGTCGGCGCGGACGGCGTCGGCGTAGGCGTCCCGGTCGGCCAGCACCTTGCGCGCGGCCTCCTCGTCGAGCCCCGCCTCGACGGCCAGCTCGACCAGGTACGCGTCCGCGTCGGCGTACACGGACCGCTCCTCGGCGAAGTTCGCCCGGTAGAAGGCCTGCAGCAGCTCGCTCTGGCGGCCCTGCTCCTTGGCGAAGTGGATCAGGCGGTGCATGTCGAAGGTGTTGCCGTGGTCACGGCCCTCCGCGCGGTAGGGGAGCCCCTCGGCCGCCGCCTGCTCACGGAGGTTGTGCTCGCCGGCCTGGGCCTGCGCCTCGCTCATCCCGTACTTCTTGGTCAGCATGGTGAGGACCGGCTGGATGTCGCCCTTGGCCCGGTTCGGGTCGAGCTCGAAGGAGCGGTGCACCACCTCGACGCCGTCGCGGTGCGGGAAGGCGGCGAGCGCCTTCTCGAAGCGGGCCTTGCCCACGTAGCACCAGGGGCAGGCGATGTCGCTCCAGATCTCGACGCGCATGGTGTCAGCTCTCCAGTCGTACGGGTACGGAGACGGCCTCCGCCTCTACGGTTGGTGAACGTTCAAGCAGGCGGGCTCATTCCCGGGCCACGCTTGTTCCCGGGCCGCGCTCATCCCCGCCTCGCTCATCCCGGCCGTGCTTGTTCCCCGGCCGCGCTCATTCCCCGGTCACGGTGAAGGTGAGGAGGATGTGGTGGTCGCCCGGGGCGGGCGGGTGCAGGGGGTCGGGGGTCCAGCCCAGGGTCGCGTAGAAGGCGCGGGCCCGGTGGTTGTCGATGTGGACGGAGAGTCCTGCCGTGCGTTTGGCGTCCGCCCGCCACTCCTCCACGCAGGCCGCGTGCAGGGCTCTGCCGGTGCCGCGGCGCCAGTGGGCGGGGTCCACGTGGAACTGGGTGAGGTGGACGGTGTCGGTGGGGGCGTCGGCGGGGGTGCGGAAGGAGGCGATGGCGGTGATGTGGCCGTGCTCCACGGCGCACAGTACGTGGCCGTCCGGGCGCTCGATGGCGTGGCGCCAGGTGGCGGGCCAGTCGGTGCCGTCCTGAGGGATGCCGTTGGGGTAGTACGTCGCGCGGGCTCGGGTGTGCAGGGTGGTGATGGCCGGGGTCTCTGCGGGGAGCGCGGTCCTGATCACGCGCGCGCCGGTCACTCGGGTCACACGGTCCTTGATCATGTCGGGGAGGACGTGGGTGGGGGCGCGTGTGGTTCCGGGGGGTTTTCTCGCCCCCGCTGGGGGGTGGCTTGGGGATGTGGGTGGGTGCGGGTGCGTGGGGCTTCTCGCGCAGTTCCCCGCGCCCCTGAAAAGCAGGGGCTGCGCCCACTGCTTTTCAGGGGCGGCCCCCCTCAGCTGCCGTTTCTCAGGTCCTTTGGCCAGTTGGGGCGGAATTCGATCTTGTCGTAGGTGACTACGCAGCCCTCGCCCATGGGGGACTGGGTCATGAAGCCGATGAGGGCGGCGCCGCTCTGTTTTTCGTCGGCGAGGGTGAAGAGGCGGACGAAGGTCCAGTGCTTGCCGTCGCGGGAGGCGTGGAAGGCGAAGGCGCGGCCGGTGCGGCTGACCCGTAGCCAGACCGAACTGCCGTCCACGGTGAAGGAGTTGGCGTCGTCCGAGTGGCCCCGGGTGACCACCGTGCACACGGTCGGCACGTCCGGGGAGTACTCCAGGCAGAGCTTCGCCCACGCCCGCTCTCCCACGTGGACATACAGCACGCCCGCGTCGAACCCGGCGGCGAAACCGACGGTGACGCGGGCGATCAGCTGGAAGTCCCCCTCCGGCGACCCCAGCAGCCTGGGCGCGTCCGAGGCGGGGTCCAGCCCCTCACCGGTGGGCGGCACGAACCGGTCCTGCCGAGCACCGGCCCACCCGGTGAGCACCCCGTCCTCATGGGACCAGTGCCCATCGGGACCGTATGTGCGAAGGGGGAAGGGGAGTTCGGGTATCTCGACGTCCATTGGGGGATTCTTGCAGCTCCCGGCCCCCTGCCGCGCCCCGGAAAGGGGCGCGGGGAACTGCGCGAGCAACCACGATGCTCGCACAGCCGGAAACGAACAGAACCCCTACGGCGCTCCGCAAAGCGCTGCTAGCGCTCCAGCACCCCGTTGAAGCGACGCGGCAGCCCCAGCGGGTTGTCGTCCCGAAGCTCCGGCGGAAGCAGGGCCTCGGGCGCCCCCTGGTAGGCGACCGGTCGCAGCCACCGCTCGATGGCCGTCCCGCCCACCGACGTGGACGTGGAGGTCGTCGCCGGGTAGGGCCCACCGTGGTGCTGGGCCGCGGCCACCGCGACTCCCGTCGGCCAGCCGTTCACCAGCACACGCCCGGCCAGCGGCGTCAGCTCGGCCAGCAGTTCCGGTCCGCGGCCCTCGCCGGCGGCCTCCCCACCGGACAGGTGCACTGTGGCGGTGAGGTTGCCCGGCAGACGGGACAGGACCGACTTGGCCTCGTCCTCGTCCGCGTAGCGCGCCACGACCGTGAGCGGCCCGAAGCACTCCTCCAGGAGCAGATCGTGCTCGCCCTCGGTCGCCAGCTTGCCGGCGGGGACGGTCAGGAATCCGGGGCTGACGGTGTGCTCGCCGCCCGCGCCGGCGGTCACCGGGGACTCCACGTCGGGCAGCTCGGCGCGCTCGGCGACACCGGCGAGGAAGTTGTCGCGCATCCGGTGGTCGAGGAGGACCCCGGAGTCGACGTCGCTGACCGCGTCGGTGAGGGACTTCAGCAGGCGGTCACCGGCGTCACCGGCGGGCGCCAGCACCAGGCCCGGCTTCACGCAGAACTGGCCGACACCGAGGGTCATGGAGCCGGCGAGGCCGGTACCGATGGCCTCGGCGCGCTCCTCGGCGGCGGCCGCGGTGATCAGGACCGGGTTCAGGGAGCCCAGCTCGCCGTGGAACGGGATCGGCACCGGGCGGGCCGCGGCCGCGTCGAAGAGGGCGCGACCGCCGCGTACCGAACCGGTGAAACCGGCGGCCGTGACGAGCGGGTGCTTGACCAGCTCGACGCCCGCCTCGAAGCCGTGCACGAGACCGAGGACGCCCTCGGGGATGCCGTGCTCGGCGGCGGCCCGGCGCAGCACGATCGCGACCAGCTCGGACAGCGCCGGGTGGTCGGGGTGGGCCTTGACGACGACCGGGCAGCCGGCGGCCAGCGCGCTCGCCGTGTCGCCGCCCGGGACGGAGAAGGCGAAGGGGAAGTTGGAGGCCGAGTAGACGGCGACGACACCGAGGGGGACCTTGTAGCGCCGCAGGTCCGGGATGGGCGGGGTCGCGGTGTCGTCGGGGTGGTTGATCACCACGTCGAGGAACGCGCCCTCGTCCACGATGTCGGCGAAGGCCCGCAGCTGGTAGCAGGTACGGGCTAGTTCACCGGTGAGCCGGACCGGGCCGAGCGCGGTCTCCGCGTCGGCTACCTCGACGAGCTGGTCCTTGGCCGCCTGGAGCTGGTCGGCGGCCGTGCGCAGGAAGGCCGCGCGGACCGTGCGGTCGGCCAGGGAGGCCCGGGCGGCGTGCGCCGCGCGGACGGCGGCGTCCACCTCCTGGGCTGTGGCCTCCACCGCAACCTGCTCGCGCTGCTTCCCGGTTCGGGGGTCGACACTCCAGACTGGTGCTGCTGCCACCGCGGGTTCCTCCACGTATATCTGGGTCAATTCCCAGGGGTATTTCTGGGTCATCCACCAGGGTCGTTCGATATGCTGAACGCTGTCTCTGATGATGAATACTCGGTATCGGAGACTATTTCCCGTCCAACGAAGGGGTCAAGGGCGATGTCGGCAGTCGAGACGGGCGGCGGAGCACAGGTGAAGTCGGCGGTGAGGACCGTTGAGCTGCTCGAATACTTCGCCGGGCGCCCCGGTATGCACTCCCTGGCGGCGGTCCAGGAGGCCGTCGGTTACCCCAAGTCGAGCCTGTACATGCTGCTGCGCACCCTCGTGGAGCTGGGCTGGGTGGAGACGGACGCGACGGGCACGCGGTACGGCATCGGCGTACGGGCACTGCTCGTCGGCACGTCGTACATCGATGGCGACGAAGTGGTGGCGCTGGCCCGGCCGACGCTGGACCGGCTGTCGGACGACACGACGGAGACGATCCACCTGGCCCGTCTGGACGGCACGAACGTCGTCTATCTGGCCACCCGGCAGTCGCAGCACTATCTGCGGCCCTTCACCCGGGTCGGCCGCCGGCTGCCCGCCCACTCCACCTCGCTCGGCAAGGCGCTGCTGGCCACCCACACCGACGAGCAGGTCCGCAAGATGCTCCCGGAGACCCTTCCGGCGCTGACCGAGCACACGATCACGGACCGGGAGCAGCTCATCGAGGAGCTCCGCCAGATCCGTGAGCAGGGCTTCTCCGTGGACCGCGAGGAGAACACACTCGGGCTGCGCTGCTTCGGTGTGGCGATCCCGTACCGCACCCCGGCCCGTGACGCGATCAGCTGCTCGGTCCCGGTGGCCCGGCTGACCCCGGCCCATGAGCAGCTGGTCAAGGACGCCCTCTTCGACGCCCGCGACCGGCTGACGCTGGCGACGCGGCGGCTCTGAACCCGCACCCGGAACGGCTCGACGGCAACCCCGGTTTCATGAAGACCTCATGAGAAAGCCGGACGAAGGGAACGACTGATCGCTTCCCGCTCGTCTTTCCGGGTGCCATGAACAAGACGATCAGGCGCTCCGCCGTCTTCACCCTGCTGCTCGTGCTCGCCCTGCTGGTACGGGCGACCTGGGTGCAGTTCTACGAGGGCACGGCGCTCGCGGACGACCAGAACAACCGGCGCAACGCGATCAAGACGTACGCCGACCCGCTGGGGAACATCATCGTGGCCGGGGACGCGATCACCGGATCGGCCCGGACGACGGACAGCGATCTCGCGTACAGACGCACGTACACGGACGGCGAGCTGTACGCGGCGGTGACGGGCTACGCCTCGCAGGCCTACGCGCCGACGCAGCTGGAGGGCGTCTACCGGGATCTGCTCGACGGCACGGACCTCCGGCTGAAGACCGTGATGGACACGGTCACCGGCCAGCGGGCCGACCCGGGCAATGTGATCACCACGATCGACCCGGCCGTGCAGAAGGCGGCGTTCGAGGCGCTCGGCGACAAGAAGGGCGCGGCCGTGGCGATCGACCCGGCGACCGGGAAGATCCTCGCGGTGGTGTCGACCCCGTCGTACGACCCGTCCTCGCTCACCGACGCCAACACCGCCGGTACGGCCTGGAAGAAGCTCAACGCGGACGCGGACAAGCCGCTGACCAACCGGGCGCTGCGCCAGCCGCTGCCGCCGGGGTCGACGTTCAAGCTGGTCGTGGCCGCCGCCGCGCTGGAGGACGGGCTGTACGGGTCGGTGGACGACAGGACGGTCAGCCCGGACCCGTACCCGCTGCCGGGGACGACCACGGAGCTGTCGAACGAGAACCCGAGCGCGCCCTGCGAGAACGCCACGATCCGTACGGCGCTGCAGTACTCGTGCAACAACGTGTTCGCGAAGATGGCCGTCGACCTCGGGCAGGACAAGGTGCGGGCGATGGCTGAGAAGTTCGGGTTCGACGACAAGGCGCAGGACGTGCCGGTGCGGGCGTACGAGAGCGTCTATCCGTCGGACATGGACAAGTCCTCCACGGCTCTGACGGGTATCGGCCAGTACGACGTCACCGCGACGCCGCTCCAGATGGCGATGGTGTCGGCGGCGATCGCCAATGGCGGCAAGCTGGTCTCTCCGCACATGGTGGCGCAGATCACCGACGGCGGTGGCGACGTCCTGGAGGACTACGACGCCGACGCGGACACGAAGGAGATCATGAGCTCCGACACGGCCGGGGAGTTGCAGTCGGCGATGGAGACGGTCGTCGAGGACGGCACGGGCACGAACGCGCGGATCTCGGGCGCGACCGTGGGCGGCAAGACCGGTACGGCCCAGCACGGCGAGAACAACAGCAAGACGCCGTACGCCTGGTTCACGTCGTTCGGGAAGTCCGACGGCAAGGAGGTCGCTGTCGCGGTCGTCGTGGAGCAGTCGAACGCTGCGCGGTCGGAGGTCAGCGGCAACGGGTTGGCCGCGCCGGTTGCGAGGGCCGTGATGGAGGCGGCGCTGAAGGGCTGAAAGGCTGAAGGACCACGAGGTCCACCTGAACCACCTGAATAGGAAGGGCCGCCCTCACTCCCCCCGGAGGGCGGCCCTTCGTCTTCGGCTGCGGGCCGGTCGTGGTTGCTCGCGCAGTTCCCCGCGCCCCTTCAGGGCACGGGGTGGTCAGCGAGGTTACTTGACGCCGAACAGCTGCTGGATCGGGTTGATCGCGAAGTAGATCAGGAACAGGGCCGAGGTGCCCCACAGCAGCCAGTGGATCTCCTTCGCCTTGCCGAGGACCGTCTTGATCAGGACGAAGGCGAGGAAGCCGGCGCCGATGCCGTTGGTGATGGAGTAGGTGAACGGCATCACGACGATGGTGAGGAACGCCGGGATGGCGATCTCGTACTTGTCCCAGTCGATGTTCTTGACCTGGATCATCATCAGGAAGCCGACGGCGACGAGCGCGGGCGCGGCGGCCTGCATGGGGACGATGGTCAGCAGCGGGGTGAGGAAGAGCGCCACCGCGAAGAGGCCGCCGGTGATCAGGTTGGAGAAGCCGGTGCGGGAGCCCTCGCCGACGCCGGCCGCGGACTCGATGTAGGAGGTCGCGGAGGACGAGGAGGCCGCGCCGCCCGCGACGGCCGCGGCGCCGTCGATGAGGAGGACCCGGCCGAGGTTCGGGACCTTGCCCTCCTCGTCCAGCAGGCCCGCCTCGGCGGTGATGCCGACGACCGTGCCCATGGTGTCGAAGAAGTCCGACAGCAGCAGGGTGAAGATCAGCAGGACGACCGTGATGACGGTGGTCTCGCCGAACGAGCCGAACAGGCTGAAGTCGCCGATCAGTCCGAACTCGGGGGCGGCGACGAGGTCGTCGGGGACCTTCGGGGTGGTCAGGCCCCAGCTCTTGATGTCGGCCACCGAGTTGATCACGATCGCAACGACCGTCATCGTCAGGATGCTGATCAGGATCGCGCCCTTCACCTTGCGGGCGAGCAGCGCGATGGTCAGCAGGACACCGAGACAGAAGACCAGGATCGGCCAGCCGGACAGCGCTCCGGTCGCGCCCAGCTGCACCGGCACGGTGGTGTTGGCGATGTCGGGTATCCGGCTGACGAAGCCGGCGTCGACGAAGCCGATGAAGGCGATGAACAGGCCGATGCCGACACTGATCGCCTGCTTGAGCGCCTGCGGGATGGCGTGCATGACGGCCTCGCGGAGGCCGGTGACGACCAGGACGCAGATCAGCAGTCCTTCGAGGACGACCAGGCCCATCGCGTCGGACCAGCTCATGAGCGGGGCTATCTGGAAGGCGACGACGGCGTTGAGCCCGAGGCCCGCGGCGAGCGCGAGCGGCAGGTTGCCGCCGACGCCCATGATGATCGTCATCACGGCGGCCACGAGGGCGGTGGCGGTGACGAGTTCGGCGCCGTCGAGGGTGTGGCCGTACTTGTCCTTCGCGCTGCCGAGGATGATGGGATTCAGGACAAGGATGTACGCCATCGTGAAGAACGTGGCGAAGCCGCCGCGTATCTCACGGGCGAAGGTGGATCCCCGGGCGCTGATCTTGAAGAAGCGATCGACGCTGTTCGCCCCGGGTGGCGCGGCTCCGGGACGGTCGGCCACCTTCTGTGCGTCGGACATGGACGGTACTCCTAGAGACATGCGTGTTCTACGCGCGGATGCTGGCTGGATTGTTCCCCTGTTGAACGTGATTCAGGTTTTCTCCGTGTTACGGAATCGGAGTTCTCCCTGTAAGACAGCGTTCGAAGCCACGTACGAACACCTTTCACGATCACTGCTACTCTTCCGGATCTCGTCGGGGGTCGACCCCTGACGATCACGTGTCATTCACATGACACGCACAGGCAGCCGGCTCGGCTGCCGAGGCCGCAGCGAGAAGAGAGGTCCCCGTGGGCACTGTCGTCGACGACGCAGCCTCCGTGGAGTTCCACGCCTTCTTCGAACGTCACTACGCCGAACTGTCCCGCCTGGCCCACCTGTTGACCGGTGAGGCCGACGCCGCCGACGACCTGGCCGCGGACGCGTTGCTCGCGATGTGGCACCGCTGGGACCGGGTCCGCGCGGCGGACCATCCGGTGGCGTACGCCCGCGGTGTGGTCGCCAATCTTGCCCGCACCCGGATCCGCAGCGCGGTCCGTGAGCGCCGCAGGATCACGCTGTTCTGGTCGCAGCGCGAGGAGAAGACCGAGAATCCGGATGTGCCCGGGGTGGTCGACGTCCAGTCGGCGCTGCGCAGACTGCCGTTCCGCAAGCGGGCGTGTGTGGTTCTGCGGCATGCTTTCGACCTCTCGGAGAAGGACACGGCGCTCGCCCTCGGGGTCTCGGTCGGTACGGTGAAGAGCCAGACGTCCAAGGGGATGGCCGAGTTGCAGAAGCTGCTCGGCACCGAGGACGCGCCACGGCGTATGCACGCCGGTGTCACGAGCGGGGGCGTGCGGGGCGCGAGTGTGACCGGTGCGGGTGCGCCGGGCGGCGGAGGAAGGGACCGATGAGGGACGTGCACGAGGAGCTGCGCGCCCGGCTGCGCGAGTCGGCCGAGGCGCACGAGCCCGACCGCGCCCGCATCCTGGCCCGGATCGAGCGCGGTATGGCCACCCCCGAGAAGCGCCGGAGCCGTGAGGCGACCCGGCCGCCGCTGTGGGGCTGGGTGCGGGTGGTCACCGCCACCGCCGGGGTCGCGGGTGTGCTCGCGGTCGGCGGTTACGCGGTCGCCTCCGCGGTGAAGGGCGAGGAGGCACCGCCGGCGGACCGGGGGACCGTCGTGGTCTCCCCGACCCCGGTCGAGTCCCCGGCCGCGACGAGCCGGGCGCCGGTCCACCCCGACCACCCGAACCCGAGCACCGGCGGCGAGCAGCGGAAGAAGCCCAGCTCGACCCCGTCGAAGAGCCCGTCCACCAAGGACACGACCGCGCCCGAGCTGCCCGCCTCGGGGAACGAGGAGGACGGCCCGCTCTGGTCGGACGGCTCGGTCGACCCGCACAGCAACGACTTCTGGGCGCAGAGCAATCTGACCCTGAGGACGAGCGAGCAGCTCACCGAGCTGACCGTGCAGCTGCGGATCGCCCAGACCGGCGGGGTCACCTCGGCCGGTGCCTGGCGCTCGCTGCCGGAGCAGGACTTCGACCTCACGGTCGAGGCGGACGACGGCTTCCTGGTCTACACCTGGGTGCTCAAGGACGGCCGTACGGTCCCGAAGGGCGAGTTCGTGTTCGCCGGGCAGTACAACCACGAGCGCGGCGGCCGGGACGCGGGCGACGACCGCTACGCGATGACCGCGAAGGCGGGCGGCGAGGACCTCGCGGTGGCGGGCGACTTCGAGGGCCACGACGACAACGACTCGACGGACGACGGCGATTCGTAAAGAAAACCCGTAGCGGCGGCAACCCTTTCCCCGCCGGTGGCGACCAAGAGACGCAAGAGTCACCACCAGCGAGGAATCGGGTCATGACCGTACCTGTGGGCGTGGACGGAACCACCTGCGCGTTCCCGTCATCTGCTCTCACGTGCAAGTGACCCGAGAACCGACAAAACCGGAGTACCACCCTTGAGCACCCACAAGAGACGCCTCACACGCCGGCGCGTGCTCGGGGCCGGCGCGCTCGGTGTCGCCGCCACCGGCGCCGCCGTCGCGGGCGGCACCGGCCTTCTCTCCACGGCGTCCGCCGCCGGCTTCGGCCACTCCGACGACGGCGGGAACTTCGTCGTCGACACCGGGGCGAACCTCGTCTTCAAGGTCTCCAAGACCACCGGCGACCTCACCTCGCTCCGCTACCGGGGCAAGGAGTACGAGGGCTACGGCGGCAAGCACTCGCACGTCGAGTCCGGTCTCGGCGCCTCGACGGTCACGATCAAGCAGTCCGGGTCGACGATCCTGGTCAAGGCCGTGCACGGCGCGATCACCCAGTGGTACGCGGCCCGCAGCGGCCAGAACACCGTCTACCTGTGGACGAACAAGGCGGACGCCTCCTTCACGGCGACCCGCTTCCTCGTCCGCCTCAAGCCGGGGATGTTCCCGAACGAGGGCCCGGACTCCTGGATCGAGGCCTCCGACAAGGTCATCGAGGCCGGTGACGTCTGGCGGCGCGCGGACGGCACGACCCACTCCAAGCACTACTCGGGCAAGCGGGTCGCCGACTACGACCACATCGGCTTCACCACCGGTTCGGTCGGCCTCTGGATGGTCCGCTCCAACCATGAGAAGGCCTCCGGCGGCCCCTTCTACCGCTCGCTGCTCCGCCACTCCAACGACCTCGGCGCCGGGCTCTACGAGATCCTGCACTACAACCAGGCCCAGACCGAGCCGGAACGTTTCGGCCTACAGGGCCCGTACATGCTGGCCTTCACGGACGGCGGGGCGCCCCCGGCGTCGCTCTCCCACGCGAAGCTCGACACCTCCTGGGTGGACGGGCTCGGCATCACCGGCTGGGTGGGGGCGTCGGGCCGCGGCAGGGTGGCCGGGGTGGGCCTCAAGGGCATGGACCCGAAGTACGCCTACACGGTCGGCTTCGCCAACAAGGACGCCCAGTACTGGACGAAGGCCGCCGCCGGTACCGGTGCCTTCTCCTGCAAGGGCATGCTGCCGGGTACGTACACGCTGACCGTCTTCAAGGGCGAGCTGGCCGTGCACACCCGGGAGGTGAGGGTGACGGCGGGCGGCTCGACCGCGCTGAACTCCCTCACCCTCACCGGCGATCCGTCCGCCGCGAGGACCCTCTGGCGGCTCGGCGACTGGGACGGCACGCCCGGCACGTTCAAGAACGCCGAGCTGATGACGTACGCGCACCCCTCCGACGGCCGCGCGGCGAAGTGGACGGGCAATGTCACGCTGGACAGCGGCGACCCGGCGGCGTCCTTCCCGGCGTACATGTGGCAGGACGTCAACGACGGCATCCAGATCTTCTTCAAGCTGACTGCCGCCCAGGCCGCCGCCGCGCACACCCTGCGGATCGGCGTCACGGACGCGTTCGCGGGCGGGCGTCCCCGGGTATCAATCAACGACTGGGTCTCGCCGATCCCGGCGGCCCCCAAGCAGCCTTCCACCCGCTCGCTCACCACGGGTTCGTACCGGGGGAACAACCACACGTTCACCTACAGCGTCCCTGCAAGTGCGTGGAAGTCGAACACCAGTCAGTACAACGTCCTGAAGCTCAGCATCGTCAGTGGTTCGAGCGGCACGGCCTTCCTCAGCCCGGGCACCTCGTTCGACTGCGTGGACCTGCTGGCCTGAGCCCCCCTCGGCCGGCAGCAGTGCCGACCAGAGCCCCCCTCGGGGTCGGCACGACACAGACCGCCCCCGCCGGTGACGACCGGCGGGGGCGGTTTCTTCCTGGCTGCGACAGCGCTTCTCTTTCCGGCCACCGGGGACCGCGGTTTCTCAGGGGCGCGGGGAACTGCGCGACCAGCCACAGACGGCCGGCAGCTCCCCACAAGCCTTTCGCGGCACGTCAGTTCATCGTCGAACCGATAGCCGTGGAGCCCGTCGTCAAGAACGTCGTCCCCGGCAGCGATCCATCCGCCTTACGCGCGCCGTACGCGCCCCCCGCATCCGTCGACTTGAACCCCGGCGTCACCACACCCCCGTCCCAGTTGTTCGCGGCCGACACCGTCGCGGAGCCCAGCTTGGCCTTGCCCGACCCGTTGCCCATCGCCAGGTTCCGCGCCAACCGGGCCTTGCCCGTGGCGAAGTAGAACCCGTTCGCCTTGTTGGCGTAGGCGGTGTTCCGGTTCAACCGCACCGCCCCGGTGTTGGAGTTCTCGGTGAACCCGTGCAGCGTGTTGTCCCAGGCCGCGTTGTTGTTGACGGAGTGGGCGACCGACACCCCTCCCCCGCCGAGCTTGAACCCGTTGCCGTTGCCCTCGAAGGCGGAGTCGTTCCAGCGGTTCCTGCCGTTGCCGAAGGCCCAGGAGTGCTCGACGGTGACGGGCGAGGAGAACTGCCAGAGGTCGAGCCCGTCATCCGCGTTGTTGTAGAGGCGTGCGCCGGTGATCCTGTTGCCCGTGCCGGAGCCGAACTTCACGGCGATGCCGTCGGCGTTCTGCCCGTGGTTGGCGGCGTCGTAGTTGCCGTGACTGTCGAGGTTCTGCACGAGGTTGTCGGTCGTGCCGTCGCCGCGCAGCGTGAACCCGGAGTCGCCGTTGCCGGCCGTGACCAGGTTCCGGAAGATCCCGCCGACCGAGGACGTGGCGACGAAGCCCTGGGCCGGGGAGTTCTGGAAGGCGATGCCGGAGACCGTCCAGTAGTCGCCGTAGATCCCGGCGAGCCAGGACCCGGCGGCGAGTCCGGAGCCGTCGATCTTGACCTTCTCGCTGCCGTACGCGGTGAGCGTGATCCGGGCCGAGGGGGTGCCGTTCGCCGTGGACTTCAGGGTCCGAGCCGGCTGGTACGTGCCGCCGCGCACCTGGATGGTCGTGCCCGCGACGGCGTTCGCGACGGCCGACTCCAGCTGGGCCGTGCTGGAGACGGTGACCGTGGTGGCGGCGGCCTGGGCGCCGTCGTCCGAGAGGCCCAGACAGACGCCGCCCGCCCCCGAGGCGACGGCCACCGCGGCGGCGATCGACAGGGTGCGGGTTCTGCGATGGCGTCCGCTGCTCTGGCGCACGGGTGTTCCTTTCTCGGGGGACGCGTCTCGGGGAGACGAGGAACGAAGCGGGCCGGAGGGGCCGCCCCGACCCGCTTCTGATCACTGGTCGCCGCCCGGCCGGAAAGGGTTGCCGTGTCCATGCGAAAGCGTTCGAAAGTTTCGCTCGGAGTCTTCACACGCACACCGATTGACGCGCTGAACCCCACTGATGAAACTCCGAGAGCAACTCACCCAACAGAATCCATCAGACTCCCACAGGATGTGTCATGCGCCCCACCGCCCGTACGCTCCTGCTTCCCCTCCTGGCCCTCTTCCTCGGCCTGTTGGCCGCTCCACCGGGGGCGGCCAAGACCGAACCACGGGACTCGTCACAGTCCACGTCGCAGAGAACGAAGTACGCCGGTTATCTCTTCGCCTACTTCACCGGTGAGGGCACGGCGGACGGAGAGCAGATCCGCTACGCCCTCAGCCGTGGCAACGACGCGCTGCACTGGCGGGAGCTGAACGCCGGCAAGCCGGTCCTCACCTCGACCATCGGTGAGAAGGGCCTGCGCGACCCGTTCGTGATCCGCTCCCCCGAGGGCGACAAGTTCTACATGATCGCGACCGATCTGCGCATGTACCGCAACAGCAGCGGCAGTTGGGACCAGGTCCAGCGGCACGGCAGCAAGTCGATCATGGTCTGGGAGTCCACCGACCTGGTCCACTGGACCGACCAGCGCCTGGTGAAGGTCTCGCCCGACAACGCGGGCAACACCTGGGCGCCGGAGGCGTACTGGGACGACAGCCTCGGTGAGTTCGTCGTCTTCTGGGCGTCGAAGCTGTACTCCGACGACGACCCGGACCACACCGACTCGACGTACAACAAGATGCTGTACGCGACGACGAAGGACTTCCGTACCTTCAGCGAGCCGAAGGTCTGGAACGACCCGGGCTACTCGGTCATCGACTCGACCGTCGTCCAGCACGACGGCACGTACTACCGCTACACCAAGGACGAGCGGGACCCCACCTCCTCCAGTCCCTGCGCGAAGTTCATCACGGGTGAGAAGTCGACGTCGCTGACCTCCACGAAGTACGACTTCGTCGCGGACTGCATCGGCAACGGCGCCATGGACCGGGGCGAGGGGCCGACGGTGTTCAAGTCGAACACCGAGGAGAAGTGGTACCTGTTCATCGACGAGTACGGCGGCCGGGGCTACCTCCCCTTCGAGACCACCGACCTCGATTCCGGCAAGTGGACCCCGTCGAAGAACTACCAGCTGCCCGCGAGCCCCCGGCACGGCACGGTCATCCCGGTGACGCGGCAGGAGTACGACCGGCTGCTGGCCGCCTACCCGGTGAGCCCCGCCTCGGTCGTGGACGTGACCGCGAAGGACCAGGAGGGCTACGCGATCGTCACCGAGGACGCGGACAAGGTCGTCCTGCCGATGGAGCCCGACGCCGATCTCCGGCGGCTGGCGCCGAAGGTGTGGCTCGGTGAGGGCGCGAAGGTGAGCCCGAGGTCGGGCACGCGCCGTGACTTCCGCAAGCCGCAGAAGTACACGGTCACGGCGGCCGACGGCACGAAGCGCGTCTGGACGGTCGAGGCGGTGCCGACCCGCAGCCCCGTCCTGCCGGGGCTCTACGCCGACCCCGACGTGAAGTACATGAACGGCCGCTACTGGATCTACCCGACCACGGACGGCTTCCCCGGCTGGAGCGGCACGCGGTTCAAGGCGTTCTCCTCCAAGGACCTCGTCCACTGGAAGGACCACGGTCCGATCCTCGACCTCGGCCCCGACGTGACCTGGGCCGACAAGAACGCCTGGGCCCCGGCCATCGCCGAACGCGACGGCAAGTACTACTTCTACTTCTGCGCCGAGGGGAACATCGGCGTCGCGGTCGCGGACTCCCCCGCCGGCCCGTTCAAGGACGCCCTCGGCGAACCCCTGGTCGCCAAGGGCCAGTACAGCGGCCAGGCGATCGACCCGTCGGTCTTCGTCGACGACGACGGGCGGGCGTACCTCTACTGGGGCAACATGCACGGGTACGTCGTCCCGCTGAACGACGACATGCTGTCGTTCGACGCGACCCAGGTGAAGGACATCACCCCGGACAACTACCGGGAGGGCTCCTTCGTGATCAAGCGCAAGGGCACGTACTACTTCATGTGGTCCGAGGACGACACCGGCAGCGAGAACTACCACGTGGCGTACGCGACCGGACCGTCCCCGCTGGGCCCCTGGACCAAGCGGGGCACGATCCTGTCCAAGCGTCCCGAGTACGGCATCAAGGCGACCGGCCACCACTCGGTGGTGAACGCGCCGGGCACGGACGACTGGTACATGGTCTACCACCGGTTCGCCCTCAACGGCCCCGGCAAGTCCGGCGGGGACGGCACACACCGGGAGACGACCATCGACCGTATGGAGTTCGCGGCCGACGGGACGATCCGGCCGGTGGTGCCGACCCTGGAGTCGATCAGGCCTGTGCGGCGCCCGTAGTCGGTTCCTTGGTCACCGTCAGCAGCAGGTCCGCCCTGAAGCCGGTCCCTCCGACTTCGAAGGCCCAGGTGCCGGGCCCACCCTCGCCGGTGGGCCTCATCGGCCACACCTCCGAGACCTTGTCGTCCTCCGCGGCGGCGCGCCCTTCCTCGGTGCTCACCCCTGGCGCCAGGAAGCGCTCGCCGGTGTGGAGGTACAGCGACCACTTCTCCTCGCCGCCGGGCACCGCCTGGACGTAGTACTGCTTGCGGAAGACGAGGTTGTCGGAGAATCCGATGCCGAGGCTGTCCCGCTCGTACACCTGGACGTCGAGGCGGAGCACCACGCTCCGGTCCCCCGCTCGCTCGGGTTTGGCCGCGGCGTCGACCCAGCCCTCCCAGATCAGCCGGTTCCCGTCCGCCCAGCCGGTGGTGGCGTCACCCGGTACCGCGAGCGGCTTGCTCAACTCCTCGGCGAGATCGGGCAGATCGTCGCTGAAGTCGTCCTTGCGGAAGGGGCCGTAGTAGTTCTCGGCCTCGCTGCTCTGATGGCACAGGTCGAAGTCGAGGAACCGGGGTTTGACGGACACCCCGAAATAGAACTCGCTGCGGCCGAAGAGGTCCCGGCCCCGTGTCACCTCGGCCTTGTCCAGTCGCAGCTGTACGTGGTGGGTGCCGTGGAAGAAGCGCATGGCGATCTCGTACGCCTCGCGCGATGTCACCAGGGAGTCGTTGCCGCCGTGGCATTTGTGGACGAAGGTCCGGGGAGCGCCCGGGATCTGTGCGGAGGACTGTTTGACCAGGCCGTCGCTGCGGTTGTAGGTGAGTGTGCCCTCGTCGAGCAGGCCCGAGATGCGATTGCCCAGGGTGGCGAGCTTGGCGCTGTAGGAACGGTGGTCCGTACCGACCACCGTGAGGATTCTCCTGACGGGGAAGGGGATGGCCCGGATGTCCGTGCGGTCCGGGTCGAAGGCGGCGATCTCGTCCGCGACCGCGTCGGGCAGGCACTTGACCAGCGCGTCGGGCATGTACTGGAAGGCGATTCCCCGGTGCGGTGTGCCCAGGGTGACGATGCGGTGGACGAGGTCCGCGCTGCTGTCCCCCAGCCGGGTCAGGGCGGCCCGGGTGACGAGGCCACCCATGCTGTGCGCGACGATGTCCACACCGGTGAACTCCTCGTCCGGCCGCATGCCGTGCCGGATGATCTCGATGAGCCGGACGAGCCCTTCCCCGAAACGGTCGATCGTCCGGGGGACGAGGTCGTAGTAGCGGTAGATCCACAGGGTTCCCAGGGCGCCCTGGCCCAGTACCTCGCGCGCCATGGGGACGTCCACCACCATCGTGCCCTTGAGCAGATGAGCGGGCCATCCGCTCTGCTCTCCCGGCCTGGGCTCCTGGTCCTCCTCGTAGTAGCCGACCACGTTGGTGGCGTCCCGGTACGGGTGGAGCTTCGACTTGAGGGCGCGCAGGACGAATCCCTCGTAGATGTAGTTCTCGCCGTAGCGCTTTCCGTAGACGGTGCCGTTGTTGAATCCCTGATAGGCGTCACGCCGCTCGTCCGACACACCGGGGCCGCCGAATCCGCGAATCAGGATCAGCGGGCGAGGATTACCGACCACGAGGACCACTCCACTCAGGTGCGCAGGTGCTGTTCGTCGCGCAACACTGTGTGGGGTGAAACCGGCTCCCTGTCGACAGAATCGTTTTGCCCGGCGTGCCGACGAGCACCGCGCCGATCGTCAGTTCATCGTCGAGCCGATCGTCGTACTGCCCGTGGTCAGGAAGGTGGTCGCGGGCAGCGTGCCGCTCGACGAACGGGCGTTGAACGTCGTCGAGGCGTTGGTGGAGCGGAAGGCCGGGGTCGAGACGCCCGAGTCCCAGTTGTTGCCGGACGACACGACCGACGAGCCCTTGTTGACCGAGCCGCCGCTGTTGCTCACCGCCAGGTTCCTGCCGAGGCGGGCCGCGCCGGTGGCGAAGTAGTAGCCCCATTTGGCGTTGGCGTAGGCGGTGGTGCGGTTGATGACGATGGCGCCCTTGTTGCTGTTCTCGGTGAAGCCGTTGCCCGCGTTGTCCCAGGCCGCCGAGTTGTTGATGACATGGGCCACGGTCTCGCCGTCGCCGCCCAGCTTGTAGCCGTTGCCGTCGCCCGCGAACGCGGAGTCGGACCAGCGGTTCTTTCCGTTGCCCATGGCCCAGGTGTGCTCGACGGTGACGGGCGAGGAGTAGGACCAGAAGTCCAGACCGTCGTCCGAGTTGTTGTACAGGCGGGCCCCGGTGATGAGGTTGCCGCCGCCGGAGCCGAACTTCACGGCGATGCCGTCGGCGTTCTCCCCGTGGTTGGCCCGGTCGTAGTGGCCGTAGGAGTCGATGTTCCGGACGGTGTTGTTGGTGGTGCTGTCGCCGGTGAGCGTGAAGCCGGAGTCGCCGCCGTTGATGGTCTTGATGTTGTCCCAGACCGTCGAGGCGCACGACTGGCAGACGACCGCGCTGTCCGGGGAGTTCTGGAACGTGATGCCGGAGACGGTCCAGTAGTCGGCGGTCAGCTTGAAGATCCAGCCGCCGGCGGGGAGGTTCGAGCCGTCGATCTTCACGGTCTCGGAGCCGTAGGGCTGGAGCTGTATCCGGCTGGAGGACGTGCCGTTCGCCGTCGACTGGAGGGTCGCCGTCGGGTAGTACGTGCCGCCGCGTACCTGGATGACGGTGCCGGCGGTGGCGTTCTTGATGGCGTTGGACAGGTCGGTCGTGTTGCTGACGACCACGGTGGCGGCCTGGGCGGGGGTCGCCAGGACGCCGAGGCCGGCGGCGGTCGCGGCGGCGGTGGCGAGAGCGGTGAGCGAGAGCCTCGTACGACGCATGGTGTGCGGGTCCTTTCGTCGTGACACAGAGGGGGACGGACGAAAACGGACGTGCTACAGGACGGCGTCCAGCCATGTGAAGGCGTCGTCCTGCATGGGCGCGGTGAACACATGGCCCAGCTCGGGCCAGGTCCTCAGCCGCAACCGCTCCCCTGCGTGGCGTGAGCGCCAGACGGCGCGCAGCTTCTCGTGCGCGACCCGGATGCCCTCGCTCGTGAAGAGGGCGTCCTGGCCGCCGTCGAGGAACAGCATCGGCTTGGGGGCGCCGATGCTCGCCACGTCGGGGAAGTCGAGGTACCGGGCGAGCCCGGGGTGGAGCATGTAGTAGGAGGACTGGCCGCGCAGGATGTTGTTGCCGGGGACCATGACCTCCTTGAGGCCGGTCATCCAGCAGGCGCTCACGGCGGCCGCGATGTCGTCGCTGAGCGCGGCCGTCTGCCAGGCCCGGAACGCGCCCATCGAGAAGCCGAGGGCCGCGACCCGGCGCCGGTCCACCCGGTCGAGCCCGGCCAGGAACGCCGCCGCGCGCACATCCTCCCTGGCCATGAGCCCGGCGAGCGACGAGCCCAGGTGGTAGAGGTTGCTCGCGAGGGCCTGCTGCTCCTCGTAGGTGACCGGTCCCCGGTCGCCCCAGCCGAGCGCGTCCACGGCGAGGACGACATAACCGCGCCGGGCCAGGTCGTCGCCGACGAAACGCCCGCTGAAGTACCGGTCGGCCCAGGCCCGCGCGGAGGCAAGACGGGTGTCGTCGTACCAGGGCCGGACCAGTTTCTCCTTCCCGATGTCGAACCTGGCGCCGTGGTCGTGCAGGAGGAGCACGGCCGGGAACGGGCCGCTGCCGTGCGGGGTGAGCAGGGCGCCCCGCACCCGGCCGTACCGGGAGAGGGAGAAGGTGACCAGCTCCCGGGTGAAGCCGTCGTCCTCGATGCGCTGCCCGCCGAACTCGGGTTCGTACGGGGTGTCGTCCCGACCGGCGAACAGATGCTCCTCGACCTTCGCCCGGGCCACCCGCCGCCAGGTACGGAAGTCGCGGATCGGCGAGGTGCCCCAGGCCAGCGGGAAGCGGAGCTCGTCCTTGAGGAGGGGGTGGAAGTCGGGGAGGGTGGCGCCCGGGGCGAGGGGTGTCGCGGCGGCAGCCGTCAGGGGTGCCGCCGCCTCGGCGGATCCGGCCGTGGCGCCGCCGAGGAGGGCCGCCGTTCCCGCGCCCACCACGAAGGCCCGCCGCCCCACCGGTTCATGGGCGGCCATAGGGCCTCCAGTTCCCGAGATACGTCCGCCGCGTGTGCGCCCCGGCTTCGGCGGCTGTCAGCTGAGGCCGGTTCTCCGGCACCGGGATCACCGCGCCCGGACCGGAGTTGGCGTACTCGCGGAAGCGCATGGTCTGCCAGGGATAGGTCTCGCGCATGTTGGTGTACGGGGCGACCGCGTCGATCCCGGGGCCGATCCAGGTGTCCCGCACGACCAGCGAGGGCCAGGCGGTCGTCTCGTACGACGGCACCCAGGGCCGGGCGAGCTTGTACGCGGCGTCCTCCGCGCCGGAGGTGATCCGGCCGCGCAGGGCGAGGAAGCCGTAGGGGTTGGCGCGGGCGGTGGCGGGGGCGAAGACCATGCCCTTGGGGGTGAACGACACCTCCCGCCGGAGAGTGCGGAAGTGGCAGGAGTCGAAGACGGCCCGGGCCCGCCCGAACACGAAGTCGACGTCGCCCTCGATGTAGCAGTGCCGGTAGTACTGCCGGTCGAAGGCGTCGAGCGCGGTGGTGTCCGCGAACAGGGTGTCCTGGTGGGCGAGGAACCGGACGTTCTCGAAGTGCGACCGGTCCCCGGTGACATAGGCGGCGACCGCCTGCGTCCCCGTGTAGTCCGGATGGTCCGCGCGCAGCCAGTCGTTGGCGAGGGTCAGATCGCGCACTGTCAGGCCGGGCGCCGCCGAGGTGAAGGTGGCGGAGCCCGCGGTGCCGTAGGTGCCGCCCTCGGGCCTCGGGGTGCCGTTGGCGCGGGCGAACACGACGACGACGGCGCGGGGGTCGCGGGACGCGCCGCGCAGGGTCAACTCCCCCTTGTTCGCTTGGATGTTGACGACTTCGCGGTACGTCCCCGGGTGGACGACGATCGTCCACCCGGGACCGGTGACGGCGTCCACGGCGGCCTGGACGGACCCACCGGGCCGGACGTGCAGGACCCGGCGGGTATGACCGCCGCCGTGAGCGAGGGCGGGGGTCGCGCCGGCCCCCACCAGGCCACCGGCGATCCCGGTGAGCAGCGTGCGTCGGCGCATCTCAGCACCTCTCCCACGGGGTCCAGTCGCCGAGGTACGCCTCACGGGTGGCCGACGCGGCTTCCGTGCGCGTGAGTTGGGGCCGGTTCTCCGGTACGGAGACGACGGCGCCCGGCCCGGTGTTGCGGTACTCGGCGAACCGCTGGTCCTGCCAGGGGAAGCCCGACGACATGTTGGTGTAGGGCGCGACCGCGTCGATCCCGGCCCCGAGGCGGGTCTCGCGCACGGTGAGCATCGGCCGGGCGGTGGTGTCCGAGCTGGGCACCCAGGGGCGGGCCAGCTTGTAGTAGGCGTCCGGGGCCCCGCTGGTGATCCGGCCGCCGGTCACGAGATAGCCGCGCGGGTTGGCACCGGCGGTGGAGGGCGCGAACACGAAGCCGTACGGGGCGGACGTCAGATCGGTCCTGGTCAGCGTGTGGAAGTGGCAGCGCTCGAACACGGCCGTGGCCCGCCCGAAGACGAAGTCCACGTCCCCCTCGGCATAGCAGTCCCGGAAGTACTGCCGGGCGAAGGTGCCGAGCGCCATCGAGTCGGCGTACAGCGTGTCCTGGTGCCCGAGGAACCGGCACCGCAGGAACGCCGACCGGTCGCCCTGCACCTTGATGGCGACGGCCTGTGTCCCTGTGATCTCGGGATGGTCGGCGCGCAGCCAGTCGTTGGCGAAGGTGATGTCCCGCGCGGTGAACCCGCCGGCCTGCACGAGGGTGGTCGCCGACCCGGTGGTGCCGTAGGTGCCGCCGCCGGGCTTCGGGGTGCCGGCCGCGTTGTCGTACACGACGACCACGTCCCGGGCGTTCCCGGAGGCCCCGATCCAGGTCATCTCCGTACGGGCGACACCGACGGCGACCGTCTCCCGGTAGACGCCCGGCGCGATGACCAGCGTGTATCCGCTGCTGCTCGCGGCGGTCACGGCGGCCTGGACGGTGGTGTAGTCACCGGCGCCGGTGGCGTCGACGTACAGGGTCAGGGCGCTGAGCCGGGCGGAGGGCGAACCGTAGCGGCCGAAGGGTGAGCGGCCACGGGCGGCTCGGGCGTACGGTGCGGCCCCCAGCGTGAGCGCGGTGCCGATGCCCGCGGCGAGGAAGGACCGTCTGGCGAACGGTCGGCCGGAGACCGGTCGCCTGCCGAATCTTTGGCCGGAACCGCCCATCAGCAGACCTTCCCCGCGCCCGCGCCACCCGCGACGATGCCCGGCACGGCACGCGGCGAGTCGACCTTGGTCCGCAGGGTCGGCGTCCACCCGGCGCCGGACCGCAGGATCTCCGACGGGATCTCGGCGTTGTGGACGGCGATCAGATCCGTCAGCCTGCCGTTGACGTAGTTGTTCTGAGCGGTGAGCGGGGAGTCGTTCCACTTCTTCAGGGCCTTGCCGACACTCGCGCCCGCCGGCAGGGAGATCGCGTTGTCGCTGGCGTGGAGCTGCGAGGAGATGCCGACACCGAAGATGTAGTAGTCGTCCTTCTGCCGCTCGTTGACCACGTAGTGGTTGTTGTAGACGTCGACCTGTCCGAACCGCACGCGCGGGGAGCGCTGGAGGATCCCGTCGAAGCGGTTGTGGTGCATGGTGACCTTGAGCTTGCCGCCGTCGGTGGAGGCGAGGCCGTCGCCGTTGCCGATGAGCATGTTCTTGTCGTGGTTCTGGAAGCGGTTCCAGGACACGGTCACGTAGTTGGAGCCGCGCACGATGTCCGTGAGGCCGTCGTGCTGCTGGAAGACCTTGCCGAAGTAGACCGGCCGCTCGCTGTCGGGGTAGCGCCCGTCGGTGAACGTGTTGTGGTCGAGCCACACATGGTCGGTGCCGTAGACGACCACGGCGTCGTACTCGGAGTTCCAGTTGCCGGTCCGGTTGTCGTCGGTCGGGTCCCACTTGGGGAAGCAGTCGAGCGGGGCCTCGATGGTGAGGTTGCGCATGATGACGTTCGAGACGCCCTTGATCTGCAGGCTCCCGCCGAGGATGCCGGAGTTCTTGCCGACGCCGACGATCGTGGTGTTGCTCGGGACGTTGGCCTTGATCTCCGTGTCCTGCTTGGCGGCGGACGCGACCCGCGCGTCCTCCTGCGGGCCGCTGGCGACCTCGTCGTTGCCCCAGACGGCCGGGTCGTAGTCCTTGAGGTACTGCTGGAGGTCGTACCCGCCGGTGACGAAGGCCTCGCAGCCCTCGGAGACGGCGTCGATCATGCCCTTGACCTTGATGATCTTCGGCGCGCTGCCACCGTCCGCCAGCGCGGCCTTGAACTGCGCCCACGTGGTGACGGTGTAGACGTGCGAGGCGTCGGCGGCCGAGCCACCGGTGGTGCCCCCCTCGGCCGAGCCCCAGCCGTCACCGGCACCGAGCACCGCACGACCGAGATCACGATCGGCGGCGGAGGCCACTCCGGTCCCGGTGACACCGAGCACGAGAGCGGTGCAGCCGACGACAGCTGTCATGACATGGGCATGCCAGAAACGAGGACGCATGAATACGGTTCCTTTCACAGCAAAGGGAGATGTCGCGCCCGGAAAGGGGCGCGGGGAACTGCGCGACCAGCCACGACGAACCCGCGGCCGACAACCGACCTACGAACGGACCACTACACCGCCGGCCACGTGATCCAGGACTCGGGAATCTCCTCGTCCAAACGCCGCACATCGGCGCGGGAAAGCACCCGCCGCCGCACCAACTCACCAGCGACCAGCCGCGCCACGGCGATCGCCCCCGGCGGATTGAAATGCGTGTTGTCCTGCTCGGTCCCGGTCCAGTTGAAGTACTTCTTGGTCTCCTCGACCCCGAGCCTCTGCCACAACGCGATCGACAGCGCCTGGATGTCGAGCAGCGCGACCCCCTCCTCCGCGGCGAGAGCGATCGCCGCTGCCGGATAGTCGCCATGCGTCGGCACCGCGTTGCCGCTCGCGTCGAACTTCCTGCGCTCCACGGAGGTCGCGAGCACCGGCCGCGCGCCCCGCGCCCGCGCCCCGTCGACGTACTGGCGCAGATGGTCCTGGTACGTCGTCCACGGCTCGGTGTACCGCGTGGGATCGGCGATCTTGGAGTCGTTGTGCCCGAACTGGACGACGAGGAAGTCCCCGGGCCGGATCGCCGCGAGGACGACGTCGAGCCGCCCCTCGTCGATGAAGCTCTTCGAACTGCGGCCGTTCACGGCATGGTTGGAGACCTTCAGCCCCGACCGCAGGAAGAACGGAAGTGCCATGCCCCACCCCGTCTCGGGCGCGGCGTCGGCGTACTTCTGCGCGGCGGTGGAGTCACCGGCGATGAACACGGTCCGCTCCCGCCGCACCCCCGCGGCGGACGCGGGCCCGCCGGCGGCAACGGCGAGCGGAACAGCGGCGAGAGCCGCACCGGTGACCTGTCTGCGAGTAAGTGACACGTGCGGGTGCCTTTCTCAACAGGGGTTACCCCCGCGCCCCAAAAGGGGCGCGGGGCTGTGACATATGCGGCTCCGCCGCGTGGGCGTGACCAGCCACACCGAACCCGCGGCCGGCCACGGATGAACCGGACCGAGCTCTTAGCCCTTCTGTTCCTTCCACTCGGCCTGAGCCTTGTTCAGCTGATCGGCCAGCGAGTCCAGGAACTCCTTCGCGCTGCTCTGCCCGTCCATCACCTTCTGGAAGGCCGGCTCGTTGTCGGTCTTCGAGATCGTGTTCCAGTCCGGCAGGTAGTACGGCAACTGCACGATCGTCGTCGACCCGTCGGTCAGCGCGGCGGCGGCCAGCTTCGTCGGCTCCGCCTCGGAGATCCAGCTGTCCTTCGCGGCGTCGTTGTTCGACGGCACCTGCCCCGCCGACTTGTTGAACTTGGAGTTCTCCTCGTGCGAGGTGGCGAACTCGATGAACTTCCAGGCCGCTTCCTTGTTCTTCGAGCTCTTGAACAGCCCGAGCCCGTCGACCGGGTTGGAGACCTGGACCCGCTTGCCGCCGGGCCCGGTCGGCTGCGGGATACCCCGGAACTTGTCGACGCCGAACGCCTTCACATGGTCCTGGTAGGAGCCCAGGTTGTGGTTGAGCATGCCGATGGTGCCGGAGTCCCACTGGGCGACCATCTTGGTGAAGTCGTTGTTGAGGTCGGCGGCCGGGGTGACCTTCTTGTAGAGGCCGACGTACTTCTCCAGGGCCTCGACGTTCTTCGGGTCGTTGACCGTGGTCTTCTCACCGCTCGCGTCCCAGAACGAGGTGATGCCGGACTGCCCGTACATCGCGTCCAGGCCCTGGGCGATGGAACCGGCGCCACCGCGGATGGTGTAGCCGAACTTGTTCTTGTCCTTGTCGGTGAGCTTCTCGGCCGCCGCGTAGAACTTGTCCCAGTCGGTGGGCTCCGGCAGGCCCGCCGCCTTGAACAGGTCGGTGCGGTAGTAGAGGACACCGTTGTTGGCGGAGGTGGGGATCGAGTAGAGGGCGTCGCCGCCGCCGGCGGACTTCAGCGACTCGACCATCGCCTCGTTCAGCTTGCCGTTCAGGGAGGACTTGGAGAGCCGGTCGTCCAGCGGCTCCAGCGTGCCCTGCGCGGCGAACCCGGCGGCCATGGCCGCGCCGACACCGCCGACGTCCGGCAGACCGCCGCCCTGGATGGCGGTGTCGACCTTGGACTGGTACTCGGTGGAGGCGATCCCGACGTACTCGACCTTGATGTCCGGGTTGGCCTTGTGGAAGTCGGCGATGATCTCCTTCCAGATGTCGGTGCGGACACCGCCGTTGTTGTCCCAGAAGAGGACCTTGCCCTTGCCGCTGCCCTCCGAGCCCTTGTCGCCGCCCGCGCCGCTGCCGTCGTCACCGCAGGCGGTGGCCGTCAGCGCGAGTACGGATCCCAGGGCGACGGCCGCGGCGGCGCGCCTGCTTCTGCGATTGCTGATCTTCATTGAACGGCTCTCTTCTTCTGGATACGAGGGTTATGAAGTTGTGGGGGGTCTGTGCTGTCCCCGGGAACGGAGTCGCCGGACTCGGCGAACCCGCCGGACTCGGCGAACTCAGTGGCCGGCGCCGGCGCGTGCGCGATGCGGTGCCCAGCCGTCCGTCCCCGCGAGGTACTTGGTGACCGTGTAGGTCGAGGCGTCCGAGCCGGCGAGCTGCGGCCGGTCGGCGGTCGCAGCGGCCCCCGGCCCGTACGTCCGGTACTCCGTGAACCGCGCGTCCTTCCACGAGAACCCACCCATGTCCGTCCACGGCGACGCCTTGACCGCGGCGGGCAGCTCGGTCTCCCGGAACAGCACCTGGGCGACGGCGTTCGGTTCGCCGCCCGGGTGCCAGGGCCGGCCCAGGTGGTAGGTCCCGGCGGGTGCGTCGCTGATCACCTTCGACCTGGTGATCAGGAAGCCGTACGGGTTGTTCTTCCAGGTCGAGGCGGCCGTGATGTAGCCGTTGTTGCTGTCCGAGCCCCGGCTGAGCGCCTTGATCAGGGAGCGCTCGATGACGGTCGTGGCCCGGCCGTAGACGAAGTCCACATCGCCCTCGATGTACGAGTCGCGGATGTAGACCCGGCTGATGACGTCGAGCCGGGGGCTGTCGGTCATCAGCGTGTCCTGGTTGCCCAGGAAGGCCGTGTTCTCGAAGACGATCCGGTCGCCGGTCGTCTTCACCGCCAGTGCCTGCTCGCCGTTCAGCTCGTGCGCGGCCTCGTCGAAGTCGTTGCTGAAGGTGAGGTTGCGGGCGGTCACGTCACTGGCGAGGATCCGCACGGTGGCGCTGCCGTTGGAGCCACCGTACGCGGCGGGAGTGTCGTGGACGATGACGGTGTCCGAGCGGTGCCGTCCGGTCCCCCGCAGCACCAGGTTCGGCTTGGTCGCGGGGACGAGGACCTTCGCGCGGTACGTGCCGGGGGCGATGCTGATGGTGACCGTGCCGTCGTTGCCGTCGGGCACGGCGTCGACGGCGGCCTGCACGGTCGGGTGGTCACCGGGGACGTTCAGCACGGTGTTCGTGCCGAGGCCCTTCTGCGGGCCCGAGAAGCGGGTGACCAGCGCGGGCACGGCGGCGGCCGGGTCGAGGCGGTAGGCGTAGAAGTCCCTCGGGTCGAAAGCCGTGCCCCAGGCGTCCCGCCGTCCGGCGACGTTCTTCAGGATCGACCCGCGCTGCACCAACTCGGCGGTGGCGTAGGCCTGGTAGGGGTGCTGCACCCCGTCGTAGTAGCTGTTCTCGATGACCATCCTGGTCCTGCCGCGCGACCAGTTGCCGTACGTCCACACGGGGTCGCCGTCGGCCACCTGCGCCGAGAGGTAGTTGTTGTAGAGGTGGGCGTAGGCGCAGTTGTCCGCGGAGGGGTTGCGCTGCTTCGTACCGGTGAACCAGTTGTGGTCGATGGTGACCTCGGTCTTGACGTTGGTGGTCCAGCCGATGCCGAGGGCCTTGTTGTGGTTCCTGAACTGGTTGTAGGAGACGGTGACGTACCGGCTGTCCTTGCGGATGTCGAGGAGGCCGTCGCCCATGTGCTCGAAGCGGTTGTGGTCGATCCAGACGTGGTCGACGGTGTCCATCTGGATCGCGTCGAAGTCGGTCGTCTTGCCGTCCCAGTCGCCCTCGACATAGGAGTCGCGGATCGTCAGATTGCGGATGATGACGTTGCTGGTGCCGGGGTTGAGATGCAGTTCGCCGTGGACGATCTCACCGGTGTCACCGACGCCGATGATCGTCTTGTCGGACTTCACGACGATGTCCGAGCCGAAGGGCTCGACATCGATCGCCCCGGCGACGCGGATGACGTACGGCTCGTCGGCGGACGCGTATCTGGCGAGCGAGGCCTGGTCGGTGACGGTGACCACCTTCCCGCCCGCGCCACCGGTGGTCCCGCCGTCGAGGGAGGCGAAGCCGTGCGGCCGGTCGGTCCAGCGGGGTGCCGCCGACGCCTTGGCGGCCTCGACGGACCCGGTGGACGCGGTGGACCCGGGCGCGGACCCTCCGGGCTGTGCGGCCTCCGCAGGGCTCAACGCGCCGACGACGAACGAGGCGATCAGGGCGGTGACGGCGGCGAGCGTTCTCCCTCGATGCGGCAAGCGCTTGCTACGGAGGTGCGTCATTGCGGCTCCCAACAGGCGTACGGATGACGTGCGTCGAGCTACGGGTCGAGCTACAGGTCGGGCTGCGAGCGGGTGATGCGGAAGTGCGTGAACGTGGCGGCCCCGGCGTGTCCCGCGCCGTTGGGCGCGACCGCGAAGAGGCCGAGCAGGGCGCCGACCCAGCGCCAGGGGGTGGCGGCGAAGACCTGTCCCGAGGACTCCCATCCCTCCCCCACGTCGTAGGAGAAGCGGCAGCGCGCCCCGGCCGAGGTCTCGATCCGCAGCCGGGCCCGTCCCCCGGGCGCCGGGCGCGGACGGTCGGCGTCCCGCTCGCGCTCGGCCACGGTCTCGGCGAACCGGTGGACGAGGCGCACGCTTCCGTCGGCCTCTCGCTGAAGGCCGATCCAGCGGAACGCGTCCCCGAGCACGGCGAGCCCCGCCCGCGCCCCCGGCTCCTCGCTGCCGAGACTCAGCTCCACCTCGACGACCGCCGGGATCCCCGGCAGCCGCTGGGTGAGCACATGCGCCAGTTTCCGCAGGTCGTGCGCGTGCACGGAGCGCACACAGGTGAGCCGCAGCCCGTCGCCGGAGTGCTGGGTGGCCCAGCCGTCCTGCGGGTTGGCGGTCCACTGCCACTGGCGTCCGAAGCGGCCACCGGGGAAGTCGTCGTCGGTGGCGGGCGCGGCCGGCGGCTGCGGCGGCAGCTCCGGCTTGCGATGGACGGCGACGGGGGCGCCCTCGTCGCCGAGCACGGGCCACCCCTCCGGGTCCCAGGTCATCGGCTGGAGGTGGACGACCCTGCCGTACGCGCCCCGCTGCTGGAAGTGCGCGAACCAGTCCTCGCCGGCCGCCGTACGCACCCAGCCGCCCTGGTGCGGCCCGTTGACCTCGGTGTCCTTCTGCTCCAGGGCGATCCGCTCCTCGTACGGGCCGAAGAACTCGCGGGAGCGGAAGACGCCCTGCCAGCCGGTCTCCACTCCCCCGGCGGGGGCGAAGATCCAGAACCAGCCGTCGTGGCGGTAGAGCTTGGGGCCCTCCAGGGTGAACCAGCCGGGGAGCCGGTCCGCGTCGACGATCACCTTGCCCTCGTCGAGCAGGCCGGTGCCGTCGGGCCGCATCCGGTGCCCGGTGAGCCGGTTCTTGATCCCGGAGCGGGACTTGGCCCAGGCGTGCACGAGATAGGCCTCGCCGGTCTCCTCGTCCCACAGCGGGCAGGGGTCGATGAGCCCCTTGCCCTCCTTGACCAGGTGCGGGCGGGTCCAAGGGCCTCTGATTCCGGGGGCGTTGACCTGGTAGATACCGTGGTCGGGGTCGCCCCAGAAGATCCAGAACCGGTCGTCGAAGTGCCGGAGCGAAGGCGCCCACACCCCGCAGTCGTGCCGCGGGACCCTGAACTCGGCGGCTGGCTCCAGGAGTTGGAGCGCGTGGCCGACGAGCGTCCAGTTGACCAGGTCCCGGGAGTGGAGCAGGGGAAGCCCCGGGACCCGGCCGAAGCTGGAGGCGGTCATATAGAAGTCGTCGCCCACGCGCAGGACATCGGGGTCGGACCAGTCGGCGTCGAGGATCGGGTTGCGGTAGGTGCCGTCACCCTGGTCGGCGGAGAAGGAGGGCGCGGAGGCGGTGGCGGAGGCCGTGGCTGTGGCTGTGGCTGTGGTGGACGCCCCGGTCATGGCGGTGGCGGACGCCCCGGTCGTGGCGGGGGCCGCTGCGGATATCTCGCTCACGGGCTCACCGCCTTCCGTACGAGGGCCGCCGTCTCGTCCCGGTCGAGGGTGCCGTCGGCGACGACGGTGACGACCCGGCGTACGGCCGTCTCGCCCGGGTCGATCGGGAGGCGCTCGGTGTGGGCGAGGGAGGAGCCGACGCCCGGGTACTCGTCGGCGCGGACGAACCACGGGTCGCGGCGGGTGGTCTCCGTGGCCCCCGCGAAGACGAGCGTCCAGCCGCCGCCGGCCATGGCGAGCCAGTCGGCGCGGGTGCCGTGGACCGCCGACTCGCCCTCGGCGTCGGCGGTGAAGACACGAGGCGGCTCGGCCTCCTTCCGGGCCCGCCAGAAGAAGCCGCCGTACGCGGCGCCGGGGCGGCCGTTGGTGGCGGGGCTGCCGATCGACACGGGTGCGCCGGTGATGTTGGTGAGGGAGAAGGTGAAGTCCAACGCCCAGGCGGAGTCGGTGAGTTCGGTGGCCGCGACCGTACGGCGCTCACGCAGTAACTCGGTGCCGGACGCCACCCAGCGCAGTTCCTCGACGAAGCCGTCGGGGTCGCGCAGCTGGAAGGCGGTGTGGCGCTGGGAGCCGTGGTTGTCGAGCTCGGTCGGGCCCTGGTCGCGGACGTAGGTCCGTCCGCCCCAGAAGTTGTGCCCCTCGACGTCGGGAACGGCGACACCGACGCCGAGGTGGTGGAGGTGGTCGGCGGGGCTCAGTTCGGTGACCGCCGTACCGGACAGGGTGGTGACGGGGTGGAGACAGGGGCGCGGTGAGAGCCGGTCCGGCAGGTCGGGCCGGGTGAGGTAGCGGCCCACCGGACGGCCCGCCACGCGCAGGACGAGGGAGTTGTCGGTGATCGTCATGTGCTCACCTCTTTCGCTGGGGCTGCGGGGAGCGCCCAGGGGGCGCCCAGCTCGGAGTAGAGGGCGAGACGGTCGGCGGCGGCCGTGACCAGGCCGTCGATGCCGTCGACGACCCGGCGGTCCTCGTCGGACAGCCGGTGCCAGGCGTCGGCCGGGAGCGCGACCGGGTCGGGGGCGGTCCGGATGGCCTCGACGACCTTCATGAACGCGCCGGTCACCTCCGGCGGGACCAGCAGGTCGGTGCCGTCGACGAGGTGGTCGACGAGGTTCTCCAGCAGGTCCGTGCGGCCGTACTCGATCTCCTCGGGGCCGTGTCCGGCCCGCTGGACGAGCACACGGTCCTGCTTGTACCAGTAGGTGATCCGGCCGCTGGTGCCGTGGACGACGTTGTACGGCTCGCCGGGGTTCTCGGCGCAGAGGGTGACGGCGACGGTGATCCGGGCGCCGTCGGCGGTGGTGACGCGCACGCACGAGGTGTCGTCGGACTCGATGTCGTTGGCGCGCAGCAGCTCGGTCTCGATGCCGGTGACGTCCTCGGCGCGGCCCGCGCCGGCGAGCGCGAGCCCGGTGGCGACGGCGTGCGCGAGGGGGTTGGTGAGCGCCCCGTCGATCACGTCCACGCCGTTCAGGCGCCGCTTGCCGGCCCAGGGCGCCCGCCGGTAGTACGCCTCTGCGCGGGCCCAGGCCCCGGCGCCGCCGATACCGGTCACCTCTCCGATGAGACCCTCGGCGACCATCCTCCGGATCGCGGGCACGGCGTGCGAGCCCAGCGACTGGAAGCCGATCTGGCAGACCGTGCCGGCCTGCGCGACCCCGTCGGCCATCCGGCGGAACTCGGCGTACGACGGGGCCGGCGGCTTCTCCAGCAGCACGTGCACGCCCCGCCGGGCCGCCGTCAGCGCCAGGTCGGTGTGGGTCGGGATCGGGGTGCAGATCACCGCGATCGCGGCACCCGTGGAGTCGAGGAGCGCGCCGAAGTCGGCGGACTGCTCGGGCGTGCCGAGGCCGTCCGGGATCTCGTCCGCGCCCAGCGGGGTCAGCTCGCAGATACCGGCGAGCCGGACGATGCCCTTGTCCGCCAGCCGGCGGATGTTCTCCAGGTGCCAGCGGCCGTGGCCCCGGGCGCCCGCGAGGACGAGCGGAAGCGGGGGAGCGAGCGGGCTGCCGTGCGTGGCGTCGGTCTCGTGCTTGGCGGTGGTCATCGGATCCTCCCTGCGCCCGCGCCGCGTGCCACCTCTCGGTCGGCCTTCCCGGCGCTGTCGATCTTTTGGTGCAGGGTAGGCGTCCAGCCCACGTCGGCCGTGAGATCACGCTCGCTGCCGGAGTTGTAGGCGTTGTGAATGGCGAGCAGGTCCACCGGATAGCCGTTGAAGAGGGTGCCCGTCTGGTGCAGGGCGGTGCCGTTCCAGCTCTTGACCAGGTCGGCGACCTCGATGTGGCCCGGCGTGGTGAAGGCGTTGTTCTCGGCGTACACGGCGGACTCGGTGGAGACGCCCAGGGAGTAGCGGTAGTCGTGGGCGCCGGCCGGGGCGGAGACGACGTATCGGTTGTTGTAGAGGTGCACCTGCCCGAAGCGGACGCGCGGCGCGCGCTGTACGACGTTCTCGAACTGGTTGTGGTGCAGCGTCACCCGGAGCCTGCCCCGGTCGCCGGTGGCCGTGTCGCCGTTGCCGATCAGGATGCCCTTGTCGTGGTCGACGAAGCGGCTCCACGAGACGGTGACCAGGTCGGAGGCGTTGGTGATGTCGAGCAGGCCGTCGTGGCGGAGGTAGTTGCGGCCGTAGTACGTCGGCTCGTCCGCGTCGGAGTGACCCTTGTCGGAAATGGTGACGTGGTCGATCCAGACATGGCTGGATCCGCGTACCCAGATGTTGTCGTACGCCGTCTTCCAGTCGCCGAGGCCGCCGGTGTTGGGCTGCCAGACGGGGAAGCAGTCGTAGGCGTCCCGGAGTTCGAGGTCGCGGACGATGACGTTGTCCGCGCCCTTGAGCTGGAGGCTGGCACCTTTGAGGACCGCCCTGCCGCCGAGGCCGACGATGGTGGTGTTGGAGCCGACGGCCAGCTCGACCCGCTCGGCCTGCTTCGCCGCCGACGCCTGCCGGGCCTCCTCCTGGGGGCCGCTGGGCTTGGCGGATCCCCAGGTGCGCGGGTCGTACGCGGCCAGGTACTTCCTCAGGTCGTAGCCGTCGGTCGCGTAGTCGGCGCAGTCGAGGCGGTCGCCGTCGTCGGCGGTGTTGGCGTCGACGGTCCCCGCGATCCGGATGATCTTCGGGGTGGCGCTGCCGCCGTCGAGCGCGCGGACCAGCTCGCTCCGGGTGCGTACGGTGAAGACATGGGCGTCGTCGGCGGTGGAACCCCCCGTGGTACCACCGTCGGCCGCGGCCCAGCCGTCGTCCGCCGCGAGCGTGTCCCGGCTGATGTCCCGGGACTCGGCCCCGGCCGGGGTGGTCAGCGTGGCGCCCAACACCCCCGCGAGGGCGACGAGTTGTACTGCCTTCCGCCGTATGGTCATCCCTTCACCGCCCCGGCGCTGAAGCCCGTGATCAGCCACTTCTGGATGAAGGCGAAGACGATGACCACCGGTACGGCGGCGATGATGCCGCCGGCGGCCAGTGCGCCCAGGTCGACGCTGTCGGCGCTGAGCAGGGTGTTGAGGCCGACCGGGATGGTCTGCTTGTCCTGGTTGCTGAGGAACATCAGGGCGAACAGGAAGTGGTTCCAGGAGTGCACGAAGGCGAAGGAGCCGACGGCGATCAGTCCGGGCCGCAGCAGCGGCAGCACGACCACCCGGAACGCGGTGAAGCGATTGCAGCCGTCCACCCAGGCCGCTTCCTCAAGGGAGTACGGCACGTTCTTGATGAAGTTGCTGATCAGGATGATCGACAGCGGCAGCTGGAAGACCGTCTCGGCGAGGATGACACTGCCGAGCGAGTTGATCATCCGCAGCTCGGCGAAGATCTGGAACAGCGGGACGAGGAGCAGCGCGCCCGGCACGAACTGGGAGCACAGCAGCGCCAGCATGAACCCGCGTTTGATCCTGAAGTCGAAGCGGGCGAGGGCGTAGCCGCCGGCCAGGGCGACGAGCGTGGTCATCAGCAGGGTGACGACACCGACGAGCACGCTGTTCTGGAAGTAGACCCCGAAGCTGCGCTCGTTCCACACCTTCTCGAAGTGCTCGAAGGTGACCGGCCACGGCGCGAGCGAGGTCGAGCCGGGCTTGCGGAGCGCGAAGAGCAGGATCCAGTAGAAGGGGACGAGGGTGAAGACCAGGTAGATCGACAGCGGGAGGTAGATCTGCCAGCGCGGCACCTCGTCCCAGGCGCGGCGGACCTTGCCCGGGCGCTGCGGGGGCTCCTCGGCCGCGGGCGCGGGCCGCACGGGGGCGACCTTCTCGGCGTCCTTGGTGATCACTTGGACTCGCCTCCGAACTTGCTCAGCCGCAGATAGACCATCGAGCAGAAGAGCAGGATCACGAACGCGACCGTGGTCAGGGCGGACGCGTAGCCGAAGTTGTGGGCGTCGACGGAGGTGTTGGCGATGTAGAGGGGGAGAGTCGTGGTCTCGCCCGCCGGTCCGCCGCCGGTCAGGGTGTAGAGGAGGTCGACGTTGTTGAACTCCCACACAGCGCGCAGCAGCGTGGAGAGGATGATCGCGTCCTTCAGGTGCGGCAGCGTGATGTGCAGGAACTGCCGGACGCGGCTGGCGCCGTCGACCTCGGCGGCCTCGTACAGGTCCTTCGAGATGGACTGGAGGTCCGCGAGGATGAGGATCGCGAAGAAGGGGACACCGCGCCACAGGTCGGCGACGATCGCCGCCGAGAAGACGGTGGAGGTGTCGGAGAGCCAGCTGGTGCCGTACTCGCCGATGCCCATGTCCGCGAGGTAACGGGTGATGCCCGTCTGGGAGTTGTAGAGGAGCACCCAGATCGCGGAGGTCAGTACGCCGGAGACGGCCCAGGGGGAGAAGACCAGGGCCCGGCCGACGGCCCGCCCGACGAACGTCTGGTTGACGATCAGCGCGAGCGCCAGACCGAACAGCAGCTGCAGCGAGACCTCGACGAGCACCCACTTGGCGCTGAACACGAGGGTGTCCCAGAACAGGGGGTCCTCGGTGAAGGCGTGCACGAAGTTGTCGAAGCCGGCGAAGCCGTTCCGCCAGGGTTTCGTGGGGTTGTAGTGCTGCAGGCTGTAGTAGAAGACGCTGATGACCGGGTAGGCGATGAAGCCCAGCATGAGCAGGGCGGCCGGGGCGATCAGCAGGTACGGCAGCCTGCGCGGGGTCGCCGAGGCACGGCGCGCACGGCTCCGCGCACGGCTCCGCCGGGGTGGCGCGGGCGGTTTCGCCACGGCTGCGGCTTGGGCCATGACTGGGGCTCCGTTTCTGGGTACGTCGTCGTCGTGCGGCGTCGTGCGGCTCGCGCGTGGTGCAGGAAGCGCTTTCTCGTTGTGCAGGGGTGTGTCTGATTTCGCGGTACGGGGTGCCTCTTGCGGTCGTGTGGCGTCTGCGGATGCGGTGTGGGCTTGTCGCGCAGTTCCCCGCGCCCCTTGAGCGGACGGGGTTTCGTCGGTCAGCCTGCGTAGGGGTCCGGGACCTTGCCCGGTCTGGCCAGGAACTCGAAGTCGCAGCCGGTGTCCGCCTGGGTGATCTGGTCGTTGTAGAGGGCTCCGTAGCCGCGTTCGTAGCGGGTGGGCGGTGGGGTCCAGTCCGCTCGGCGGCGTGCCAACTCCTCGTCTTCCACGTTGAGTTGGAGGCTGCGGGCCTCGACGTCGAGGGTGATCGAGTCGCCGGTGCGGACCAGGGCGAGGGGGCCGCCGACGTACGACTCGGGCGCCACGTGCAGGGCGCAGGCGCCGTAACTCGTGCCGCTCATCCGGGCGTCGGAGATCCGCACCATGTCCCGGACGCCCTGCTTCAGCAGATGGTCGGGGATGGGCAGCATGCCGTACTCGGGCATGCCCGGGCCGCCCTTGGGGCCGGAGTTGCGCAGCACCAGCACGGTGTCGGCGGTGATCCCGAGGGACGGGTCGTTGATGGTGCGTTGCATGGTCCGGTAGTCGTCGAAGACGACCGCCGGGCCGGTGTGCTTCAGCAGGTGCGGTTCGGCCGAGATGTGCTTGATGACCGCGCCGTCCGGGCAGAGGTTGCCGCGCAGGACGGCGACCCCGCCCTCGGCGGCGACCGGGTTGTCGCGGGTCCGGATCACGTCGTCGTTGTGGACGAGCGCGCCGTCGAGCTGCTCGCGCATCGTGTCGTACGAGACGGTCGGCCGGTCCAGGTGGAGCAGGTCGGTGATCCGGGAGAGGAAGCCGGGCAGGCCGCCCGCGAAGTGGAAGTCCTCCATCAGGTACTTCTGGCCGCCGGGCCGGACATTGGCCAGCACCGGGACCGTACGGGCGACGCGGTCGAAGTCGTCGAGGGTGAGCCTGACGCCCGCGCGGCCGGCCATGGCGATGAGGTGGATGACCGCGTTGGTGGAGCCGCCGAGTCCGAGGACGGTGGTGACGGCGTCCTCGAACGCGTCGGCGGTGAGAATGTCGTTCAACTTCCGGTCCTTGTGGACCAGTTCGACGATACGGAGGCCTGCGGCGGCCGCCATACGGTCGTGCCCGGAGTCGACGGCCGGGATGCTGGACGCGCCCGGGACCGTGACGCCGAGGGCCTCGGCGGCGGCGGTGAGCGTGGACGCCGTACCCATCGTCATGCAGTGGCCCGGCGAGCGCGCGAGACCGGACTCCAACTCGGTCATCTCGCAGTCGCCGATGAGCCCGGCGCGCTTGTCGTCCCAGTACTTCCACATGTCGGTGCCGGAGCCGAGGACCTCGTTGCGCCAGTGGCCCGGCAGCATGGGCCCGGCGGGCACGAAGACGGTGGGGAGATCGACGCTCGCCGCCCCCATCAGCAGCGCGGGCGTCGACTTGTCGCAGCCGCCCATCAGGACGGCCCCGTCGACCGGGTACGAGCGGAGCAGTTCCTCGGTCTCCATCGCGAGCATGTTGCGGTAGAGCATGGGGGTCGGCTTCTGGAAGGTCTCGGAGAGGGTCGAGACCGGGAACTCCAGCGGGAAGCCGCCCGCCTGCCACACGCCCCGCTTGACCGCCTGGGCCCGATCCCGGAGGTGCACATGACAGGGATTGATGTCGGACCAGGTGTTGAGGATCGCGATGACCGGCTTGCCGAGGTGCTCCTCGGGGAGGTAGCCGAGCTGACGGGTGCGGGCCCGGTGGCTGAAGGAGCGCAGTCCGTCGGTGCCGTACCACTGGTGGCTGCGGAGGTCTTCCGGCTTCTTCTTCTCGACCAGTTTCTTCTCCTCGACCGGCTTCGTCATATCGACCACCCGGCGACGATGGCGGCGACCTCGGCGCGTTCGGTCTCCGGCAGGTGCCTACTGGGGGCCCGGACGTCGCGGCGGCAGAGGCCGAGGGAGGCGAGAGCCTCCTTGACGACGGTGACGTTGTTGGCGGAGCCGTTGGCGGCGCGCAGCTCCTCGAAGCGGCGGATCTGCTCCCAGACCTTCATGGCGGCCGGGAAGTCACCCGATCGAAGCGCTTCGATCATGTTCAGCGAAACGGCCGGGGCGACGTTCACCAGCCCCGAGGTGAAGCCGGTGGCGCCGGCCGAGAAGTAGGAGGGCGCGTACGGCTCGGCGAGCCCGGCCACCCAGACGAAGCGCTCCAGGCCGGCGTCGCGGGCGAAGGCGGCGAAGCGGGCGGCGTCCGGAACGGCGTACTTGACCCCGATCACGTTCGGGCAGGTGTCGGCGAGTTCGGCGAGCCGGACACCGGTGAGCTGCGCGTTGCGGATGTACGGCACGACGCCCAGCTCGGGCACGGCCTGTGCGATCGCCCGGTGGTAGTCGACCCAGCCGTCCTGCGAGACGTAGGGGTGCACCGGCTGATGGACCATCACCATCTGCGCCCCGGCCTCGCGGGCCTGCCGGGCGGAGGCGATCGCGGTCGGTACGTCGTGCCCGACCCCGACCAGGATCACGGCCCGGTCGCCCACCTCGTCCATGGTCAGCTCGGTGACGAGGCGGCGCTCCTCGGGGGTGAGGGCGTAGAACTCGCCGGTGTTGCCGTTCGGGGTGAGGGTGGTGATCCCTCCGTCGAGCAGCCGACGCAGCAGGGCCCGGTGGGCGTCCTGGTCGACGGTGCCGTCCTCGGCGAACGGCGTCACCGGGATGGCCACCACGTCGGCCAGGGCCGCCCGTTGGGTCTCGAACGTCACGCTGCTCATGGATGACCTTCCTCTGCAAGGACTTCTTG
The DNA here is from genome assembly GCF_040297125.1 of Streptomyces sp. NPDC001868. Classification (NCBI taxonomy): domain Bacteria; kingdom Bacillati; phylum Actinomycetota; class Actinomycetes; order Kitasatosporales; family Streptomycetaceae; genus Streptomyces; species Streptomyces sp. NPDC001868. Next base: position 144,443 of record NZ_JBEOYO010000017.1, read on the forward strand.
GAGGACTGCGGAGGTCCGGCGCGCCCGCCGTGCGATGCGGGCTCACCGTGCCTCGTGAACTCGGGGGCTTACTGGGCTTGCTGGGCCTGCGGTGCTTGCGTGGCCCGCTGTTCCTCGCGGGCCCCGGGGAAGGCCCGTTCGACGAACGAGGCGATGTGCGCGTGCAGGGCGGCGGCGGCGCCGTCGGCGTCACCGTCGAGGGCGAGCCGCAGGATCTCCCGGTGCTCGGCGGCCTCCCGTTCCCAGGAGGGATCGGCGGCCCAGGCGACGGCCGACACCAGGGCGGCCTGGTCGCGCACCTCGTCGAGCATCCGGCCGAGCAGCGGATTGCCGCACGGCACATACAGCGCGCGGTGGAACTCCCGGTTGGCCAGCGACCGTTCGGCGGTGTCCGAGGCCCCGTCGGCCCTGGTCAGCGCGTCGCTCGCCGCGTCCCACGAGGCACCGCGCCGCACCGAGCGCCGCAGGGCCTCCGGCTCCAGGAGCAGCCGTACGTCGTAGACCTCGCGCGCCATGTCCGCGTCCACCATGCGCACCGTGACGCCCTTGTACTGGTTCATCACGACGAGCCCGGTCCCGGCGAGCGTCTTGAGCGCCTCGCGGACGGGCGTCTTGGACACCCCGAACTGCGCGGCCAGCTCGGTCTCCACCAGGGCCTGACCGGGCGTCAACTGCCCGGTGAGGATGCGGTGCTTGATCCCCTCCAGCACGAACTGCGTGCGGGACGGGATCGGCGTGGGCACAGAGGTCATGCGCGCCTCTCGCTCTCGGATCTCACATATCGCGTCTCATATATGACGTACGAAGTACGACGCGTTGAAGGTAGGAGTGGCCCTGTGTTTCGTCAATGCTTCCGACAAAAGAAGATGTGCCCGCCGTCACATGATCTTGCTGCCACACGATCTCGATGTCACACGATCTTGGTGTCGCCCTCGCGTGCGCTCTCGGTCGGCCCGCCGAAGACGACGGCCGCCCGCCCGGTCGCCCCCTCCGGGGTGAGCGTGGGCCCCACATGGGTGATCAGCAGTCGGCTGGCGCCCTTGGCGTACGTCCCGGCCTCCTCCGGCGTCAGATGCACCCGGGGTTCGCCTTCGCGATGTGTGTCGACGTCCGCCTCGCACAGGAACAGGTCGGCGCTGCCGGCCAGTTGGCTCAGCGCGTCGCACGGACCGCTGTCCCCCGAGTACGCGAAGACCCGCCCCTGGCACTCGGCGCGCAGCCCGTACGACTCGACGTCGTGGACGACGGCGCGGGCGGTGAGGGTGAGGTTCCAGTGCTGGACCGAGTGGCCGTCATACAGGGGTCGGAAGTCGAAGACGCCGTTCAGGAAGGTGGTGTCGGGCCGTCCGAAGAACCCGGCGAGGCGCTCCGCGCAGTCGCCGGGCGCGTAGACGGGCAGCGGGGCGGGGAGGGTGAGGCCGCCGTACGCGAACCCGTACGTCGCGGCCACCAGATCCGCGCTGTGGTCCGCGTGCAGATGGGAGATCCAGATCGCGGTGAGCCGCGTGGGATCCGTGTGCCGCTGCAACTCGGCGAACGTACCGAACCCGGCGTCCACCCATATCTCGGCGCCCCCGCCGCGCAGCAGATACCCGGAGGCGGGCCGGCCCGGGCGGGGGTACGGAGAGGCGGTGCCGAGGGCGGTGAGGCTCAGGGGCATGTTCGGGAGCGTACGGAGGCGGGCGGGGGCGTGCGCCGCGTTTGAGCCTTCTTTCGTGGGCTTGTCCGTGGAGGGCCTCGGTATGGCCGTGGGATGACCGTGGGGTGAGTCCTACGGCTTCCACTTCGGATCACGTCCGCTCAACCCGATCACACGGTCGAGCAGCGGCGCGTCGTCCGGGACGGGCACCACGGGGCCGAAGATCTCCCCGCGCGAGGGATCGTCGACGGAGGCGGCGAGCAGGGAGTGCGCCGCCGCGAGAGCCGCCGGATCCGGTTCGTATACCTGCCCGGTCGCCCGCGCGAGGTCCCAGCCGTGCACGACCAGCTCGTCCGTCGCCACGGCCCCTGCGACGTCCCCCGGCAACGACACCCCGCCGGCCCGGGTGCCGCCCGTCCAGGCGGCCGGGTCCTGCCAGGCCCCGGCCAGCTCGTCGAGCACCTGCGGCAGGGCCTCGCGCCACCCCGGCCCGATGTCGGGCAGCGCCGACTGCGGGCTGGTGTCCGTCGTGGGCCCCAGGTCCTTCCGGCCCGCGTCCCGGAAGGCGACGGCCAGGCCGAGCAGATGCCCGAGGAGATGGCGCACGGCGTACTCCGGGCACGCGGTGGGGTCCGGGAGCTGGTCGTCGCGGACGGCCCGGACGAGGCGGGCGATGATCCTGGTCTGAGGGGCGAGATCGAGGAGGGGCGAGCCTTGCTCGGTCATGCGGTGCTCCTTGGAGGGGCGTCGGAGGGCGATGGGGTCGCCCTTGTCCGGTAGACCCTCGACGGCCCGGGAACTCATCGCTCGCGGCGAAACCGCCCCTCCCGGCGACGATTCCTAGGGCATCCGCCGGATCCGCACAGCGGCTCCTCAGCACCACGATCAGCAGCCATGACATCCACGACACCGGCTTCCACTCCGACTCCGCGCCGGGCGACGAGGCGGGTCCTCGGAGACCGGAACGCGGGGCTGTATCTGGCCGGGGTGGTGGTCTCGGGCCTCGGTTCGTCGGCGATGTGGCTGGTCGCGGGCGTCTGGGTCAAGGACCTCACCGGCTCGGACACGCTGGCGGCGCTGTGCGCGTTCGCCCTGTGGGCCCCGCTCCTCGCCGGCCCCCTCCTGGGCGCCCTCGCGGACCGCCCCCGCCGCCGCGCCCTCCTCGTCACCACCAACCTGGGCCTGGCAGCCCTCCTCCTCACCCTCTTCACCGTCGACACCCCCGGCGACCTGTGGCTCCTCTACACGGTCCTCCTCCTCTACGGGGCGGCAGGCGTCGTCACCGACGCGGCCGAGTCGGCCCTCGTCGCCGTAGCCGTCGACAAGTCCCTCCTCGGCGACTTCAACGGCTTGCGCATGACGGCGAACGAGAGCATGAAGCTGGTTGCTCCGCTGGCGGGGGCGGGCCTGTACGCGGCGTACGGCGGAGCGACGGTGGCCCTGCTGGACGCGGCCACGTTCGTCGCGGCGGCGGGGTTGTACGGGTTGGTGCGGGAGCGGGGGCGTGAACGGGGGCGGGGGCCGGAGCGGGAGCGGGCACGTGAACGAGGGCGGGAGCGGGAGCGAGGGCGTGAACGGGGGCGTGAACAGGTCCGGGAGGCGCGGCCCCGCTCCCCCGAACGCCCCGTGCCGGGCCCCCACGCCCGCACACTCGAAGGCGCCCGGCACCTCCTCACCCACGAGCGCCTGCGCCCCCTGCTCCTGGCCGGCGGCACGACCATGCTGCTCTCCGGCGTGAACGCCGCCCTGATCTACGCCGTGGTCGAGTCCCTGGGCCACTCCCCCGCCTACACGGGCCTCCTGTACGTCGCCCAGGGCATCGGCTCGATCGCCGTCGGCCTGGCCACGGGCCCCCTCCTGCGCCGCCTGGGCGAACTGCCCTTCGCGGCGTACGGCATCGCCCTGACGGGGGTGGCGGTGGCACTGCGCGCCGTACCCGACGACACGGTGGCCCTCCTGTGCGGCACGGCGATCGGCGTAGGCCTCCCGTGCGTCCTGACGGCCGCGCTCACCTCGGTCCAACGCGAAACCCCGCCCGGTCTGCTGGGCCGCGCGACGGCCACCGCCCACACCCTGCTGTTCGCCCCGACGGCGGTGGGGCTGGCGATCGGCGCGGGCCTGGTGGACCTGGTCGGCCTCCGGGTGCTGCTGCCGACGGTGGGGACGATGTGTCTGCTGACGGCGGCAGGTCTGCTGCGGCGTCGCTGACCGGTAGGAGACCCTGGGCGCATGGGCAAAGTGATCTGCGACATCACGATCTCGGTCGACGGCTACTCGGCCGGACTCAACCAGTCGGAGGAACGCCCGTTCGGCGACGACGGCGGCGACGGGACGGGCGGCAAGCTGCACGCCTGGATGTTCGACACCCCCGACGAGAACCGGGCGGAGCTCGACCGGATGGCCGCCGCCAGGGCGTTCGTCATGGGGCGCAACATGTTCGGCCCGGTGCGCGGCGCGTGGGACCGGCCGTGGAACGGCTGGTGGGGCGACGATCCGCCGTTCCACGCACCGGTGTTCGTGCTCACCCACCACGCGCGCGAGCCGCAGCCGATGGCCGGAGGCACCACGTTCCACTTCGTCACGGACGGCATCGCCTCGGCGCTGGCGCAGGCCCGCGCGGCGGCCGGTGACGGCGATGTCGCGATCCAGGGCGGCGCGACCACCGTCAACCAGTACCTCGCCGCCGGCCTGATCGACGAACTGCGGCTGCACATCGCGCCGCTCACCCTCGGCGCCGGCACCCGCCTGTTCGAGGGCGTCCCGGCGCTGGGACTGGAGCAGGTGGAGTCACGGCCGGCGAGCCTGGTCACGCACGTGACCTACCGCGTGCTGCCCTGAGCCGCCCGCCGTCCCCGTCGCCCCCTGTTCCGCCGGTTCCTCCAGTTCACGTTCGGCAACCAGGTCACGCGTTCGGGGGTTGTTTGTCCCGCGCCGATGTCCGATGGTGAAGAACCAGCCAACCGCCGTACCTGGAGCGTGAGTTGGCGGGAACAGGGAGGGGACTTCTCATGGCACTACGCAAGGTGGCCGCGGCACTGTTCGCCGCGGCGGCGATCGCGGCCTCGACGGTCGGGCTCAACGGTACGGCCGCCGCCCACACCGACAGCGCCGGCGTGGGCTCCGGCATCCTCACGTCCGAGGAGGCCCGGCAGCCGTCGCTGACGGCGGCCCAGATGAAGAACGCCGTCGTACCGGAAGCGGCCGGGTCCGGCTCGTTGGCCGCCGCCTCGCTGAACTGCGCGTACTACTACGTGTGCGGGAAGGGCGGGAACGGCAACAGATTCGACTACACCACCTGCGGCGTCACGTACACCCTGCCCAACCTCGTGGGCTGGGGCTCGCTCCACAACAACCAGACACCGGGCACCAGGGCGAACTTCTACGACGTGAACGGTGCCTGGATGTTCTCCAGCGTCGCTCCCGAGAGGAACGACGTGTTCTGGACCCCGGTCTGGTACGTCATCGCCTGCTGAGCCGACAGCCCGGCCCGGCTGGCCGTTGACGGCGGTGGGACGAACCCGACGGTTCACCCCACCGCCGTCAACGCCTCCCGCACCGCCGCCAGGTCCTGGTCCGACGCCAACCCCGCGTGGTACAGCCGCAGTTCGGTGGCGCCCAGCGCCTCGGCCCGCCCCGCGTCCTCGGCCAGGGTCACCGGACTGCCGCCCATGCCGGACACGATGCCGAAGTTGGCGGCGAGCACGGCGCCCTCCGCCCCGGCCCCGGCGAAGGCGGGCAGCAGGCCCGGTCCGCCCGCGCACGGTACGACGACCCCGTCCGCGACGCCGAGGATGTGCGCGGGGTCGACGCCGGGGTTCGCCCCGCAGTGGTACGTGACCGGGTCCGCGTGCAGGAGCACCTGGAAGCCCTCCGGCGCGGCGGCGCGGACCGCTCCCACGGCCTCCTCCTGGAGCGAGCGCGCGATCCCGTCGCGCCACACCCGGGTGGCCGCCGCCCGCTCCGGGCCGAGGAGCTTCTCGACGGCCGGCCAGCCCTCGTCGACGCCTTCGCCCCGCCACAGCGGCTCCAGCGCCTCCCGCACGGCCGCCGCCAGCGCGTCCGGAGCCTGCCCGGCCTCGGCGTACCCGTCGCGGCAGGTCCCGCAGAAGCACAGCGACATCAGGTACTGCCCGGCGTCCCCGAGCCCGACCCCGCCCGTCTTGTCGTGGGCGTGCAGATGGGAGATGCCGTACCAGCCGAGCGACTCCAGTTCCGTGCCGAGCGCGCCCGGGCGGACCGCCGCCTCCACGGCCAGGTCGACCAGGTACGCGCGGGTCGCGGGCTGCGCGACGCACGGCGCCCACGGGTAGCGGTCCCCGTACGCGTTGACCACGGAGGTCGAGGGGTGCTCGGTGCCCAGGCGGGAGTTGTGGGCGAGGACGACCCAAGTGTGCACGTCGAGCCCGGCGTGCGCGAGCGCGGTCGCCGCCTCGCCGTACGCGTCGCCCGGCGCCCACTCCCCCGCCGGGTACGGGCGCAGCGTACGGCCCGCCCAGCGCTCGCCCGGCGGGTACAGCACGGCCGCGTGCTCGGCGGTGACGATGCGCCGGCGGGGGTGGCGGGGGGTGAGCGCGCGCGTGGAGTGGTACGCGGAGGCGAGCGTCACCTGCCCGACGCCGAGCCCCGCGATGCGCTCCGCGGCGGCCGGATCCCCGTTGACGTCCCACGGGTAGACGAACGTCGACGCCTTCACTTGCCCTCCCGGCACTCTTCCAGCAGCGCGTGGCCGCGCTCGATCAACTGGCCCAGCCGCTTGACGTGTTCCTCGGCCGGCTCGTGCAGCGGCGGCCGTACCTCTCCCACGTCCAGCCCCCGTAGCCGTACCCCGGCTTTGACCAACGACACGGCATAGCCGCGTCCGAGGGCCCGGAGTTCGACGAAGGGACGGTAGAACCCGTCGAGCAGCCGATCCACGGTGGCGTCGTCGCCCGCGCCGAGCGCCCGGTGGAACGCGAGGGCGATCTCCGGGACGAAGCAGAAGACGGCCGACGAGTACAGGGGGACCCCGACGGCCCGGTAGGCGGGCTGGGTCAGTTCGGCGGTCGGCAGGCCGTTGAAGTAGAGGAAGTCCCCGGCCCCGCACGCCTCGCCGCGTACCGCGCTGACGATCCGGGTCATCAGGTCGAGGTCGCCGACGCCGTCCTTGAGGCCGACGATCCCTTCCGTGCGGGCCAGTTCGACGACGGTCTCCGGGGTGAAGACCGCGTTGTCGCGCTGGTAGACGACGACCGGGAGGGAGGTCGCCGCGGCGAGTTCCCGGTAGTGGCGCAGCAGCCCTTCCTGGGCGGCCACGACCAGATACGGCGGCATGGCGAGCAGGCCGTCGGCGCCGGCCTCCTCGGCGAGGCGGGCGTAGCGCACGGCGAGGGCGGTGCCGTAGCCCGCGCCGGCCACCACCGGCACCCGGCCGGCCGTCTCCGCGACGGCGGCCCGTACGCACTCCTGGAACTCCTCGGGCGTGAGCGCGTGGAACTCGCCGGTGCCGCAGCAGGCGAAGACGGCGGCGGCCCCGGCTTCGACGCCCTGGCGGACATGCGCGCGATAGGCGTCGAGATCGACCGCGCCGTCCGGGCCGTACGCCGTGACGGGGAAGAACAGCGGTCCGCTGGGGATCCGGAGCCGGGCGGTGAGAGGGGCTGACGTCACGGGCTCTCCCAAGTCCACGGGCTCTCCCTAGTCCATGTCACTGATCAGTGTTTACATTTCTGAACAAGAGCACGCTAAGGCGCCTCCTGGCGGCCGGTCAAGCCGGACAACCCGCGCCGCACCAGCAATTTCACACCTCGGCGTCACACTTGACGCACGGGACCCACACTCCCTAGCGTGTCCATGAATGTGAATGTCGGACGCCCATGTGCACGGCTGGCGATGGCGATGCAAGGAGATCCACGGATGCCCGCTCCCCGCACCGTTCTGCTCACCGGCGCCGCCGGTGGACTCGGCACCCTGATGCGGGACCTGCTCCCGGCCCACGGCTACGAGCTACGCCTCCTGGACCTGCTGCCCGTCGAGGGCGCGCCGGACGCGATCACGGCCGACCTCGCCGACAAGGAAGCCCTGCGCGAGGCCGTACGGGGCGTCGACGCGATCATCCACCTCGCGGGCATCTCCCTGGAAGCCTCCTTCGAGAAGATCCTCAAGGCGAACATCGAGGGCACGTACAACCTGTACGAGGCCGCCCGCGCCGAGGGCGTCCCGCGGATCGTCTTCGCCTCCTCCAACCACGCGGTGGGTTACACACCCCGCCCACAGGGCGACGATCCGCTGATCCCGATCGACGCCCCGCACCGCCCCGACACCTTCTACGGCCTGTCCAAGTCCTTCGGCGAGGACCTGGCCCAGCTCTACTGGGACAAGCACGGCCTGGAGACGGTCTCCGTGCGCATCGGCTCCTGCTTCCCCGAGCCCACCAGCGTCCGCATGCTCTCCCTCTGGATGAGCCCGGCCGACGGCGCCCGCCTCTTCCACGCGGCCCTGACCGCCGAGCACGTCGGCCACACGATCGTCTACGGCTCCTCCGCCAACACCCGCCTGTGGTGGGACCTCTCCACCGCCCGCGCCCTCGGCTACGACCCGCAGGACGACTCCGAGCCGTACGCCGAGAAACTCATCGCCGAACAGGGCGAGCTGGACCCCGGGAACGTGGCCCACGCCAACCTCGGCGGCCACTTCGTGAGCGACCCGCCGATCTGGCCGTACTGACAGACACCAGCCGTACTGGCAGACACCAAGGGCTCGTGCGCCGCACGGGAAACGAGGGCCGTAGCGGCGTACGAGAAGGAGCGGGCGGGCACCGAACGGGCCCGTCCGCTCCCGTATGCGGGCACGCTCGCTGTAGAACTGCCATCGGGGCCCCACAGGGCCCGAACGGGCAGCACCACGGCGAGGGAGAGCAGGTGTCGGCCATGAACGCGGAGGAAAGGCAACGCGAGATCGTCCGGGCCGCCCGCCGCACGGGCGCGGTCGACGTCGCCGAACTCGCCGCCGAACTGGGCGTCGCCAAGGAGACCGTACGGCGTGATCTGCGCGCCCTGGAGGACCATGGGCTGGTCCGCCGCACGCACGGCGGGGCGTATCCCGTGGAGAGCGCCGGGTTCGAGACGACGCTCGCCTTCCGCGCCACCAGCCAGGTGCCCGAGAAACGCCGGATCGCCGCCGCGGCGGCCGAGCTGCTCGGGGACGCGGAGACGGTCTTCGTCGACGAGGGCTTCACCCCTCAGCTCATCGCCGAGGCACTGCCCCGGGACCGCCCGCTGACCGTGGTCACCGCCTCCCTCGCCACCGCGGGCGCGCTCGCGGAGGCCGGCAACACCACCGTGCTGCTGCTCGGCGGCCGGGTGCGCCCCGGCACCCTCGCGACCGTCGACCACTGGACGACGAGGATGCTGGCCGGCTTCGTCATCGACCTGGCGTACATCGGCGCCAACGGCATCACCCGCGACCACGGCCTCACCACCCCCGACCCGGCCGTCGGCGAGGTCAAGGCCCAGGCGATCCGCGCCTCCCGGCGTACGGTCTTCGCGGGCGTCCACACCAAGTTCGGCGCGGTCAGCTTCTGCCGGTTCGCCGAGGTCGGCGACCTGGACGCGATCGTCACCAGCACCTTGCTCCCGGCCTCGGAGGCCCACCGCTACTCCCTGCGGGGCCCCCAGGTCACCCGGGTCTGACCACCGCCGACCGAGGAGGACACGGCATGACCGAAGTGAAGGGCATCGACACTCGCGCCACGCGACACTGCGAGACCACGGCGCTGGGAGTGCTGCTGCGGCACCAGGGCCTCGACCTGTCCGAGCCCATGCTCTTCGGCCTCGGCTCCGGCCTGTCCTTCATCTACTGGGACAGCAAGAGCATGGACTTCCCCTTCCTCGGAGGACGGGTCAAACCCTTCGAACTCACCAGGAATCTGGCCGCCGGGCTCGGCCTGGACCTCCTGGTCAGGGAGACCGGCTCGCCCCGCAGGGCCTGGGAGAACGTGAAGGGCCCCATCGACGCCGGCCACCCGGTCGGACTCCAGCTCGACAGCTACCACCTGGACTACTTCGGATCGAAGGTGCACTTCGGCGGCCATGTCGTCGCCATGTACGGCTACGACGACCACCACGCCCATCTCGTGGACACCGACCAGCAAGGCGGAGCGGTGTCCACCAGCCTCACCGGCCTCGCCCTGGCCAGGGCCGCACGGGGCCCGATGAGCGCCCGGCACCGCTCCTTCACCCTCACCGTTCCGGAGAACCCGCCCACCCCGCGGAGCCGGATCGTTCCCGCCATCACCGCCTGCGCCGACGCCTTCCTCCACCCGCCCATCGCCAACCTGGGCCACCGGGGCATCGAGAAGGCCGGCAAGCTGGTGCGCACCTGGCTCCAGCGCACCGACACCCCGGAGCGGGACCTGCCGCAGGCCGCGATGCTGATGGAGAGGGCCGGCACCGGCGGGGCCCTGTTCCGCAACCTCTACCGCGACTTCCTCGCCGAATGCGCCGACCTCCTCGACAGCGGCCACCTGCGCACCGGCCACACGCTGTACACCGAGGCGGCCCTCCTGTGGACGGAAGTGGCGGCGCTGATCGAGAAGGCCGGTACGTCCGGCGAGGAAGAGTGCCTCCACCGCGCCGGCGCCCTCCTCGGCGAGCTTTCCCGCATCGAACGCGAGGCCATGCGGGCGCTGAGCCGCCTGGAGACATGAGGCATGAGGCATGAGGTGACCTCAGTCACCACCCCCAAGGAACACGACAGCCCCGAACGGCCCTCCCCCGCGCTCGGTAAGGGAACGGTAAAGCGGCCTGAATCGTTCACCCGGCATGACCGCTATGACCCCCGGCTCGAACATCCCGCTGCCCGTCACCCGCGTCGCGGTGGACGTCGCCGCCCCCGTGCGGCTCGACGTATCGGGCCTGCTGCTCACCGCCGACGGCAAGGTGCGCTCGGACGACGACTTCATCTTCTTCAACCAGCCGACCGGACCGGGCGTGACCTACCGCTCCGGCGGCGGCACGACCCCCGACTCGATCACGGTGGACACGACGGCCGTCCCCCCGGGCATCGAGAAGATCGTCATCACGGCCAGCCCGGACGCGGCGGGCCAGACGTTCCAGGGCATCGAACCGACGGCCACGATCCGCAACGCGGCCGACAGCTCCGTGATCTCCACGTTCACCCCGCCGCAGCTGGGCACGGAGACGGCCCTGGTGATCGTGGAGATCTATCTGCGCAACGGCGCGTGGAAGGCCCGCGCGGTCGGCCAGGGATATGCGAACGGCCTGGCGGGCATCGCCACGGACTTCGGCGTCAGCGTGGAGGAGCCCGCCACCCCGGCCCCGGCTCCGGCACAGACCGCCGCGCCCGTCGCCCCTGCCGCCCCACCCGCACCCGCGATGGACCCGCGTATCTCGGCACCCCCGGCGCCCCCCGCCCCTCCGGCACCGCCCGCGGCCCCCGCCCCCGGTGCCGGCAAGATCAACCTGGACAAGGGCCGCGTCAGCCTCCAGAAGAACCAGACGGTCTCCCTGGTCAAGGGCGGCCGCCCGCTGCTCTCGCAGGTCAAGATGGGCCTGGGCTGGGAGCCGGCGTACCGGGGCAAGGACATCGACCTGGACGCGTCGGTCATCGCGTACGGCCCGCAGCGCAACCACATCGACAGCTGCTACTTCGGCAAGCTCTCGATCGTGAACGGCGCGATCAAGCACTCCGGCGACAACCTCACGGGTGAGGGCGGAGGCGACGACGAGGTGATCGTGGTCGACCTCGGAAGGCTCCCCCAGGAGGTCACCGGCCTGGTCTTCACGGTCAACTCCTTCTCCGGTCAGAAGTTCACCGAGGTCGCCAAGGCCTACTGCCGCCTCATCGACGCCGCCACCGGCGAGGAGCTCGTCCGCTTCGACCTCACCAACGCCGAGTCCCAGACCGGCGTGATGATGGCCAAGCTGATCAAGCAGTTCTCCGGCGAGTGGGACATGACCGCGATGGGCGACTTCGTGAAGTCCCGCACGGTCAGGGGCATGGTGAAGCCGGCGGCCCAGGCGCTGTGACCTGACAGGCGGGTGCGGGCGTCCGCATCCGCCTGTGGTCGTCCCCGGTCACCTCTTCATCGCGCCCGGCGTCACTGGATCACCCCGCTGTACGCGTTCAGCGCGGGCTGGCCGCCGAGGTGGGCGTACAGAACGGTGGACTCCGGGCCGATCTCGCCGCGCTCGATCAGGTCGATCATCCCGGCCATGGACTTGCCCTCGTACACGGGGTCGGTGATCATGCCCTCGGTGCGTGCGGCGAGTTGCATGGCGACGAGGGTGGCGTCGTCCGGGACACCGTAGATCCCGGCGTGGTAGCGCTCGTCCAGCTCGACGTCCGCCACGGTCAACTCCCGCTTGAGCCCGATGAGTTCGCCGGTGTTCCGGGCGATGCGGGCGACCTGCTCACGGGTCACGGTCGGCTTGGCCGAGGCGTCGATGCCGATCACCCGGCGCGGCCGTCCGCCCGCCTCCTCCAGCGCGGCGAAACCGGCGACCATACCGGCCTGGGTCGACCCCGTCACCGAGCACACGATCACCGTGTCGAAGAAGACGCCCAACTCCCGCTCCTGCTCGGCGACTTCGTACGCCCAGCCCGCGAAGCCCAGGCCGCCGAGGGGGTGGTCGGAGGCGCCGGCCGGGATGGCGTACGGCTTGCCGCCGCCCTCCTCGACCTCCCTGAGCGCCAGTTCCCAGCTCTCCTTGAAGCCGATACCGAAGCCGGCCCGGACGAGCCGTACGTCGGCGCCGGCCAGCCGGCTGATCAGGATGTTGCCGACCTTGTCGTACACCGCGTCCGGCCAGTCGACCCAACTCTCCTGCACGAGCACACACTTGAGCCCTGCACGGGCGGCGACGGCGGCGACCTGGCGGGTGTGGTTGGACTGCACACCACCGATGGAGACCAGCGTGTCGCAGCCCTGGGCGAGCGCGTCGGCGACCAGGTATTCCAGCTTGCGAGTCTTGTTGCCGCCGTACGCGATACCGGAGTTGCAGTCCTCGCGCTTGGCCCAGACGGAGGCGCCGCCGAGGTGCGCCGTCAGCCGCTCCAGCGGGTGGACCGGCGAGGGGCCGAAGAGGAGCGGGTAGCGCTCGAAGGAAGAAAGGGACACGGGTCCTCCCGGGGTGGAGTGGGGCGGGATGCGGCGGGGCGAGGGGCGGATCAGCGGTCCGCGTCGAGCGCGGGCGCGGGGGCAGGCACGGGCGCGGGGGCGGGCGCGTCGGCGTAGTCGTGGGCGGGCTCGTCGCCAGGAGCCCCGGAACGCCCGTCGTTCGACTGGTCCGCCGGTTCGCCCGCCGGTTCGTCGACGAGGGCGGCCAGGCCGTGCCAGATCTCCGCCGTGACGCGGACCGCCTCGTCCGTGTCGCCGGTCGCGCAGGCCTCGATCAGCTGGTCGTGCAGTCCGGCCGAGCGGCAGTTGCCGCCCTCGCCGAAGCGCCGTCGCTCCAGCCGGCGGATGAGCGGGGTGTAGCGGGCGATCGTGGCGGCGGCGGCGCGGTTGCCGCTGACCCGGACGAGGACGTCGTGCAGTTCGTCGTCGGCGACCAGGGCGGCGTCGACGTCGCCCGTGCGGACGGCCGCCGCGAACCGCTCGTTGGCCGAGCGCATCGTCTCGACGTCCGCCGCGAACAGCCGGGGCACGGCGGTCCGGGTGGCCAGCTCGTGCATGGCGCCGACCACGGCGGCGGCGTCGCGCACATCGGCGGCCACGACGGGCGTGACCCGGGTGTAGCTCTGCGGCTTGCTCTCCAGGAGCCCCTCGTCCACCAGCCGCGAGAACGCCTCCCGCACCGGCGCCCGCGACAGCCCCAGCAACTCGGCGAACTCGGCGTCCCGCACCACCGCACCGGGCTCGATCTCCCCGGCCACGATGGCGTCCCGGATGGCTTGGTAAGCACGGTCCCTCAGCAGGGTGCGGCTCACCGGTCGTATGGCCTCCATGGACTGAAATGTTAGATGTCAGTACGGGACGCGAACAAGAGTGTGGCCCGTACCCTCACTGGGATACGGGCCACACTCACCCCCGTTCGTCAGCCGCGGCCGACACCGGGCCGCCGCCTCTCAGCCGGCCCACGGCCAGTCGGCGTCCCGGGCCGCCTCCAGCAGCGGGACCATCCGGAAGGCCGCGTCGGAGAGGCCGCCGAAGGTGTGGCGGTTCGCCTTGCCGGAGGGGCCGTGGCCCGCCCGGTAGCCGGCGAGGTTCCAGGTGTAGACGGGTACGGCGGCCGGAATCTGGCTGGTCGGGTCGCCGTAGTGGCTGTAGGTCGCCTGCTCGTCGGTGACGATCAGCACCCGGTCGTGCTCGCGGTAGTGGCGGCGGACGGCCCCGGTGGTGTCGGTGCCGCCCAGGTCGCCGAACCGGCCGATGATCTTCAGCACGGACTCGCCCGCGTCGAACCTCACCACCCGGCTCGTGCTCCCGAACTCGACGAGATCCGCGTCCGCCGCCCGCAGCGCGAGCGCCGTGCCGAAGATCGCCGCCGCGTCGGCGTAGCTGAGCGACGAGCGGTCGGTCAGGCGCGAGCCGAACATCGAGCCCGAGCGGTCGACCAGGACCAGGGTCCGGCCGGGCAGCGCGGGCACGTTGGCCAGCGAGTGGCCGAGCGCCCGCTCCAGCGGGTACGCCCAGCGCAGCGAGGGCGCGTGGCGGTACGCCGAGAGGTAGCGGAACGGGAACTGCCGCGACCGCGCGACCTCCGCCGGGTCGCTGATCCGTGCCGCCACCTGGGCCGCGACCTCGTCGGAGACGCCCGCCTGGTCGAAGTTCCGCAGGTTGCGGACGAGGGCCATGGCGCCCATGGACGGGATGACGGCCTCCCAGGCCGCCTTGTCCATCGGCCCCTGCAGCCAGCCCGCCAGCGCCTCCCAGGTGATGCCCGCGTCGGCGAGACGCCGGGCGCCGCCCGCGCCGGTGACGACCTTGCGCCGCTTCGCGGGCCGCAGCTCCATCAGGTCACGGTGCGCGGCGAGCATGGGCAGCGACCTGGGCACGACCGCCGTGTCCGGGTTGTGGCGCCGGTCGAGGGCGTACTGGAAGAGGTCTCCCTGCCAGGGCTTGTCCGGGTCCGGCGCCGCGTGCACCAGGTTCAGGATGTCGCCGAAGCGGTAGCCCTTGGACGCGGTGTCGTACTTCAGCAGCGACTTGGGGCTGTAGAGCCGTCGTACGGCGTCGGCGACGCCCCGCTTCACGGGCTTGGGGAGCGTACGGCCGTACCGCGAGGTCCAGTAGGCCAGCAGCTCACCGGGCTCGTCCGGGCGCCGCAGCACCGAGGCGACGACCTGGCGGTTGCTCGGGCCGTCGGTGACGCCCGCGTCGAGCCGGGCCTTCACGTACTCGGCGGCGCCCACGATCGAGGCCGTACGGAGGTTGCCCTCGCCGCGCAGCCAGCCGAGCAGGCCGGCCGTCCACGCCGGGTCGGTGACGGCGAGGCGGCGCACGAGCGCGGCGAACCGGTCGTCCCGGTCCTCGCCGCTCTCGTAGAACGTCTTCTGCGCGACGAAGTTGGCGATCGACAGCAGGAACAGCTCGGAGCGCTCGTCCCGCTCGCGGCCCCTGCCGCCCTCGTACGTACGGAGCACACGCCCCGTCGAGGTGACCCGCGAGGTGGGCTGTGCCTTGGCCGTCCTGGTTGCCTTGGTGTTGAATCGCGCCATGATGAATTCCCCCGAATTCCTCGGCACTTCGTGCGTCGAATGTTCGGTTCAGGGGGAGGCGCGGCAAAAGGAAGGTGCCCGAGGTCGAATTCGGCTGCGGTGCTTATAACTGGCGCGTCTGCCGTTCCGCCACATCGACCCTGAGTCGATGACGGGATTCGAACCCGCATGAGGATTTCTCCCCACCAGTTCCCGAAGTATCCGCTGCCTGCGCACCGGGCACCCACCATCTGCCGCGCCTCCCGAGATCGACTGAGCGCACCGGGAGGTGCGTGAAGCTTTGGGTGTCCAGAGATCGAAGTCGGCGGAACCGACGTAGGTGCTCTAACCCCTGAGCTACACCGGCGTGTTGGTACCGGTGGCGGGACTCGAACCCGCGGCCGCCCCATTATGAGTGGAAGTAGGTCCTGCCTTCGCACCTGGACAGGCATCACTCTAGGAGGCGTACCGCGGGCCGGGCGAACGAATGAATTCAGGGGGTGGCCGTGGGGGTTGTCAGCGCTTGTGCCGCTTCCACGGGCCCGTGATCGCAAGCAGGATTCCCGGGGTCTGAATGTTGGCGTACAGGGTCTTTCCGTCGGGTGAGAAGGTGACGCCGGCGAACTCGCTGTATTCCGGCTCCTCCTCGGTGCCGATGTTCAGGTCGTTGCGGGCGATCGGGTACGTACGGCCGCTGTCGGTGGCGCCGAACAGGTGCGAGACGCCCTCGCCGTCCTCGGCGAGGACGATGCCGCCGTACGGGGAGACCGTGATGTTGTCGGGGCCGTCGAGGGCGCCGTCGACGGACGGGTCCGGGTTGACGCCGAGCAGGACCTTCAGGGTCAGGGTGCGGCGCTTGGGGTCGTAGAACCAGACCTGGCCGTCGTGCGCGGCGCCGGGGCTCTCCGCACGGGCGTACGAGGAGACGATGTACGCGCCGCCGTCGCCCCACCACATGCCCTCCAGCTTGCGGGCGCGGGTGATCTCGGTGTCCGCGAACTGCTTGCGCACGGCGACGGTCTTCGCGTCGCGGTCGGGGACGTCGATCCAGTCGACCCCGTACACCGTGCCGATCTTCGTGGCGCGGGAGAGGTCGTCGACGAACCGGCCGCCGGAGTCGTAGCAGCGGGGGGCCTGGAGGACGCCCGCGTCGTCGGCGAGCTTGCGGAACTTGCCGGGGCCGTACGCGAATCCCTTGGGCGGGGTCCAGCGGAAGAAGAGGCCGTTGGGGGCCGCCGCGTCCTCGGTGAGGTAGGCGTGGCCACGCTTGGGGTCGATGACGACGGCCTCGTGGTCGTAGCGGCCGAAGAACTTCAGCGGCTTCGGGGCGCGGTTGGCGCGGCGGTCGCAGGGGTCGACCTCGAAGACGTAGCCGTGGTCCTTGGTCATGCCGTTGACGCCGGCCCGGTCGGAGTTCTCCTCGCAGGTGAGCCAGGTGTTCCACGGGGTGCTGCCGCCCGCGCAGTTGGTGGAGGTGCCCGCGATGCCGACCCACTCGGCGACGCGTCCGTCGGGCCGGACCTCGACCACGGTGCAGCCGCCGGCCGCCGCCGGGTCGTAGACGAGTCCCTCGGTGAGCGGCACCGGGAACTCCCAGTTGGCCCGGGGGCCCTTCAGCTCGTGGTTGTTGACGAGGAGGGTGGTGCCGCGAGGGCCGGGGAAGGCGGCGGTGCCGTCGTGTTTGCCCGGCGTGAACTCGCCCGACTCCAGCTTGGTCTTCCCGCTGTAGGTGATGATCCGGTACTTGAACCCGGCGGGCAGGGCCAGAATGCCCTTGGGGTCGGGCACGAGGGGGCCGTATCCGACGCCACCGTGGCGGTCCGCCCCGCGCTCGGTGCCGGCGGCGTCGTGGGCCGCGTCGGTCTGTGCGTCGGAGTCCGTGTCCGCGTCCGTGTCCGTCGACGCGAGGGCGTTCGGCGCGGTGGCGAGTGCGCCTACGCTGCCGGCCAGCGCGACACCGGCTCCGGTGACCGCGGATCGTCTGGCGAAGTCCCTGCGGGTGAGCGGCATGCTGTCTCCTGCGTGCGGTGGGCTGACCGTGGGGGGCGGACCCGGGTGTCGCCGACACGGTTGCGCTCGCGCTTGAACGCCGGTTGAACGGGGGGAGAAGGGAGCCTCCCGCCTTCAGTGAACCCACCTGACAGCTCGGAGGGTTCGGTTCGTCGGCGGGTGCGGGTGCGTGGGGCTTCTCGCGCAGTTCCCCGCGCCCCTAAAAGCTTCAGGCCCCTGCGGGCCTGAAAGACCACGGCCCCGCCGGCCTGAGAGACGGCGAGGCTGCGGGCCTGAAAAGCGGCGGGGCCGCGGGGTGAAAGCACGGGGCGCAGCCCCTGCTTTCAGGGGCGCGGGGAACTGCGCGAGCAACCACGACGCACCCGCACCCGCCGACGAATTCGCACCCCCGAGCTACTAGGCGCCCGGCCCCATCTGCGACCGCGCCTTGAACGCCGCCTTGCGGGCCTCCTTCGCCACCCTCTTGTCGGGGTGGATCCTCCCCATCGCCTCGAGAACATCGGGCGTGGCAGGGTGATCCACCCGCCACGCCGCGGCGAAGAACGCCCCGTGCTGCGCGGCCAACCCCTCCACCAGCCCCCGCAACTCCGCCGAGTTCCCCTCGGCCGCCAGCTGCGCGGCAACCGTGTCGATGGTCAGCCAGAAGACCATCGCCTCGGACGGCGCGGGCACATCGAGCGCACCCCGCTCGGTGAGCCACACCCGGGCGAGCCCGCCCAGCTCGGGATCGTCCAGCACCTCGCGCAGGGCCGGCTCGGCGACCGTCCCCACCAGCGACAGCGCCTGCTGACAGCGCAGCCGCCGTAGCGGCGCGCCCCCGTCGGACCCGCGCGCCGCCGCGAGCAGCTCGCGCGCCGCGTCCAGCGGCTCCCGCCGCGCGAGCCACTGCTCGGTCTCGGCCTGGGCCGCCGCCGGCGGGAACCCGGCGGTGCCGTCCAGCAGCGCGTCCGCGCCCTTGTCGACGATGTCCCCGACCGCGGGCGCGGTCACGCCCGCCTCCTGCAGCCGGGCCCGGATCCCGTACAGCCCGAGCGGGGTGAGCCGGACCATGCCGTACCGCGTGACATCGGTGTCGTCGACCACCGGCGCCCCCGGCGAACCCGGCGAACCCGGCCCGCCCGGCCCCTCGGCGGCGGCGACAGCCTCCTCCGCGTCCGTCATCAGCGCCTCGTCCACGGGCTGGTACTCCACCAGCCCGACCGGCTCCAGCACCCGGAACTGGTCGTCGAGCCGCATCATCGCGTCCGAGACCTGTTCCAGTACGTCGTTGGTGGGCTCCCCCATGTCGTCGGGGACGATCATCGACGCGGCGAGGGCGGGCAGCGGCACCGGCCCGTCGGGGCCGTCCTCGCTGACGGTGAGGAGGTAGAGGTTGCCGAGCACGCCGTCGAGGAACTCCGCCTCGGCCTCGGGGTCCCAGTCCAGTTCGGAGAAGTCGATCTCGCCGCCGGCGTCCATGGCGTCGACGAGGCCGTCGAGGTCGGGCACGCTCGCGTCGGCGAGGGCGGTCTCCAGGGCCGTGAGCCAGATGCCGAGGACGTCCTGCGGGCCGCCGGAGGTGAGGAGCGCGAGGTCCTCGCCCACGGTGACCGTCCCCTCCGCCCCTTCGCTCTCCCCTTCGCCGGGGTTCACGAGCTCGACGAGCCCGGTGTCCACGGCCACCCGCCAGGCCTCACTGGCCGAGGCCGCCGCGTCGTCGCCGTCGACGCCCTCGCCGGTGAGCCCGAGCGCCTCGGCGGCGGCGGGCAGCTGCTCGTCGACGAGTTCGCCCCCGGCGCCCACCCGCGTGTCCGGGCCGGCCCAGCGGGCGAGCCGCGCGGCGCGCGAGAGCAGGGGGGTGGCGAGCGCCTCGCGCGCCAACTCCGCTTCGGGGAGGAGCCGCACCGGCGGCAGTGGCGAGCTGTCTGACATCGGTGGGGGTCTCCTCGGGACAGCGGAACAGCGGGACAGTGGGACAGATGGTGGCGGGTGGCCCCCGCAAGGGGTGCCCATGAGCGGTACGCGTACGAGTACGCAGCCGCTCAGCCTAGACGGATTTGGACCCATGCCGCCCGGTTCATGTACCTGCCAGGAGTCGGTCGTGGCTGAAACCTTGACAACTGGCCTGACCAGGCAGGAGATTGACGCGCGTAGAAACTCACGGGTAGCTCTGGGCCGATTCCGGGGCCGCCCACAGACACGGCCCTCGGCGTTGCCCGGCGTTCATCGACGTCCGCCGAAAGTTCACCGGAGTCCGTCAGGGTTCTACGCGCGTCACACCGCCCCACCGGTCGCAGGCCACCCCCGCCCGTCCACCCCCCGTCCACTCTCGTCCCGGCGCCCACGTACGCCCCCGGAGGGATCCCCTTGCCGAGCAAGAGAACCGCGCGCATCGGCGCGCTGACTGTCGCCACCATCTGCTCCACGGTGTCCGCCGTGGTCCTGACCTCGCCCGCCGAGGCCGACTCCGTACGCATCCACGACATCCAGGGCACCACCCGGACGTCCCCGCTCGCCGGCCAGCAGGTGACCGGCGTGGAGGGCATCGTCACGGGCGTACGCACCTACGGTTCGCGCGGCTTCTGGATCCAGGACACGCGGGCCGACGCCGACCCGGCCACGAGCGAGGGTGTCTTCGTCTTCACCAGCTCCCGGCCGACGGTCTCGGTGGGCGACGCGGTGACGGTCGCGGGCACGGTCGGTGAGTTCGTGCCGGGCGGCACTTCGTCCGGAAACCAGTCCGTGACGCAGATCACCCGCCCCACGATCACGGTGGTCTCCACGGGCAACGCCGTCCCGGCCGCGACCGTCGTCGACGCCAGGTCCGTACCGAGCCGCTACGCCCCGGCCGGCGACACCGCCGCCGGTGGCTCGGTCAACGGCCTCACGCTCGCCCCGGCCAAGTACGCCCTGGACTTCTACGAGTCCCTGGAGGGCATGAACGTCAAGGTCGCCGACACCCGTGTGGTCGGCGCCACCGACCCGTTCACCGAGCTGTGGGTGACGGTCAAGCCCGGGGAGAACGACAACCGTCGCGGCGGCACGGTGTACGGCTCCTACACCTCGCAGAACACCGGCCGGATCCAGATCCAGTCCCTCGGCGCGGTCGCCGACTTCCCGAAGGCGAACGTCGGTGACGTTCTGAAGGGCACCACGGCCGGCCCGCTGGACTACAACCAGTTCGGCGGCTACACGCTCGTCGCCAACGAGATAGGCACCCTGGAGCAGGGCGGCCTGGAGCGCGAGACGACCCGTAAGCAGGGGCGCGGCGAGCTGGCGGTGGCGACGTACAACGTCGAGAACCTGGACCCCTCGGACGCCTCCTTCGCGGACCACGCGGCCGCGATCGTGCACAACCTCCAGTCGCCCGACATCGTGGCCCTGGAGGAGATCCAGGACAACAACGGCGCCACCAACGACGGTACGGTCGCCGCCGACCAGACGGTGAAGAAGCTGGTCGACGCGATCACGGCGGCGGGCGGCCCGGCGTACGAGTGGCGGTCCATCGACCCGGTGAACCTCTCGGACGGCGGTGAGCCCGGCGGCAACATCCGCCAGGTCTTCCTGTTCAACCCCGAGCGGGTCTCCTTCACCGACCGCGCGGGCGGCGACGCCACGACCGCCGTCGGCGTGACGAAGGCGTACGGCAAGGCGCGGCTGACGGTCTCCCCCGGCCGTATCGACCCGGCGAACACCGCCTGGACGAACAGCCGTAAGCCGCTCGTCGGCGAGTTCTCCTTCCGCGGCAAGTCCGTGTTCGTGATCGCGAACCACTTCGCGTCCAAGGGCGGCGACCAGTCGCTGCACTCGGAGTTCCAGCCGCCGAAGCGCTCCTCGGAGACCCAGCGGCACCTCCAGGCGACGGCCGTGAACACCTTCGTCAAGGAGATCCTGGCGAAGGAGAAGAACGCGGACGTCATCGCCCTCGGTGACATCAACGACTTCGAGTTCTCCCGGACCGCCGAGCTGCTGGAGGACGACGGCGCCCTGTGGTCGGCGTTCAAGTCGCTGCCGAAGAGCGAGCGTTACTCGTACGTCTTCCAGGGCAACGCGCAGGTCCTCGACCAGATCCTGATCAGCCCCTCGATCCGGCGCTCCTGCGAGTTCACGTACGACAGCGTGCACGTGAACTCGGAGTTCAACGACCAGATCAGCGACCACGACCCGCAGGTGCTGCGGTTCAGGCCGTAACACCCTGGGCAGCGGGTTCTCAGGGCTGGCTGAACACGCCGTTCAGCCAGCCCTTCCACGCGGTCTCGTCGGCCTCGGCGTCGGCGCCCGGCGCGAAGTCGTGGACGCTCATACCGACGCGGTAACCCCAGTGGTTGCGGCCGAAGAAGCGGATGAGGGCGTCGTCGGTGCGCAGGCCGATGAAGTACGGGTCGCGGTAGTCCACCACGGCGTCGAGGACCTGCCCGTCGGGGCCCTTGGCCTGGACGCGCGCCCCTTCGGCGGTGTCGTCCGTGAGGCCGAGCGCCCGTCCGACGACGGTGAGCGCGTCGGCGCCGCCGGCCGTCTCGGGTGCGTCGAAGGTGGCGAATGCGGTGACCCTCCGGCCCGCGAAGCGCGTCAGGTACTGGCGCAGGGTGTGCAGATAGAACCCGGTGTGCTTGGCCGCGCCGTCGTACTGGTTGTCCCAGTCGTCGACGAAGACGCCGCTGTGCACGTACCGCACCCAGGCGCGCCGGCCGTCGTCGCGCGGCTCGATCGTGTAGTCGAGCTGGTTGAGGGTCTGCTCGGAGATCCCCTCGACGTCCTCGACCCGGTTGGTGTACCGGTGGGGCGGCTCCCAGGCGATGACCTCGGAGCCGAACGGCCCCTTGCCGCCGACCCTCGGCTCCGGCGCCTCCATCGGCCACAGCCACCCGTCGGTTCCGGCGGTGACGGCCTCCCACACCTCCTCGGGGGTGGCGTCGACCTCGAACTCCCGGGCGATCTCGAATTCCTTGGACATGACGTGCTCCTCAACGGGTCTTACTGATCTGACAGTTCGGGCCGATCCGGCTCAGCTTGCGCTTCTTCGGCGGGCTGCGGCTTGAGCGTGGGGTGCAGGGCGACGACGATCCGGTGGCCCCGGCCGTTCTCCGCGTCGGGCGCGTCGTACTTCCGGAGCAGCGCGCTCACTCCGGCCGTCAGCTCCTGGACGAACGCGGCCCGGTCGGCGGCCGAGGCGAAGGTGACCTCGCCGTCGAGCGCGTAGGTCGCGAGCCGCTTGCGGGCCTTGGCCGCGCCCGTGATCAGCGACCCCACGTCCCGGACCAGCCGGGCGCCGAGCGCCAGCAGCCAGCGCGCGGAGAGCTGGTCCCGGAAGCGGTCCGGGTCGGGCTGTACGGCGGCGAGCGCGAGCGGCGAGATCACGTACGACGCGGCGGTCGCCCGCATCAGCCGCTCGGTGACATTGCCCTTGCGGCGCTCCCCCGCCAGCTCGACTAGGCCGTGCCGCTCCAGCGCCTTGAGGTGGTAGTTCACCTTCTGGCGCGGCAGCCCGACCCTCCCGGCCAGCATGGCGGCCGACGCGGGCCCGGCCGCCAGCTCGGCGAGCAGCCGGGCCCGTATGGGGTCCAGCGAGACCGCCGCTGCCTCGGGGTCCTCGATCACGGTGACGTCCAACATGACTCCACGCTCTCACCGAAAACTTTTCTTGTCCAGACGGTTGGAGTGTTCGGTGAGTCGAAGGTGGGTGGGTCAATCGGGGACGAGGCCGAGTGCGTACTCGTAGCGCTTGACCGAGCCGGTCTCCAGTAGTCCGGGCCAGGTCTGGACCCGCTCCCAGAGCGGCGAGGGTGAGCCGATGCCGTCGCCGGGTGCCGCCATGGCGTCGATATGGGCCTGGGCGGACTCCCACTCGGCGTAGTTGAGGACGCGGGTGCCGTCGGTACCGAGGTGGAAGTGGGCGGAGATACCGCCGGGGTGCGCGTTCGGCTCGGCGGCGAGCGCCTCCTCGACGGCGGCCACCCAGGCGCGCTGCCGGGCCGGATCGGGCCCGTCGAACACGATGTCGACGATCACGACACACCCCGGCACCCGTGCGGCACGACCGTCGCCCCCGGTGAGGCTGCGATGCCGCCGGTAACGCCCGAGCCGTACCCGCTCGATCCCGGGTACGGCGGTGTCGACGGCGTCGTTGCGCTCCTGCCTGTGCGTCTTCACGAAGGCCTCGTACGCCTGCTCGTCGGCCCACTGCGAGTAGTGCAGCAGGCCGGAGCCGTCCTCGGCCGTGTAGACGAAGTACCCCAACAGCCCGTCCGCCGGCCACGGCCGCCGCTCCCAGGTGTCGGCGATGGCCTCGACGGTCCGCCGCTGCCGCTCGGGCGTCCCCACCTCCCAGGTACTGAAGAAGGGCGCCCCGACGTCAGGGCGGTCGAGGACGGGATGGAGGTGCGTACGACGGGTCATGAGGATCTCCCCTGATCGATGGCCGGCACTCGGCATGAGGCACGCGATGTGCGATGCGCGATGGGCGATGGGCGATGCGCGTGCACCGACCACCCTTCAACCTCAACCAAGATTCAGGTCAAGTGGGCGATTCGGGGCCGGAATTGGGGAGACCCGCCCGGTCATGGACGAGAAGCGGCCGGAGGCCGAGCGGGTGGGGAAGGAAACGGAGACCGGCGCGGACGGTCCCACCGGACTGCCGAGGCGTTCGTGGTGGGCGGTGGTGCGGCGCACGGTCAAGGAGTTCCAGGACGACGAACTGTCCGACCGGGCGGCGGCGTTGACGTACTACGGCGTCCTGTCCCTCTTCCCCGCGCTGCTGGTGCTGGTGTCGATGCTCGGGGTCGTCGGACAACGGGCGACCGACAAGATCCTGGACAACATCGGCGACCTGGCGCCCGGCCCCGCGCGGGACATCCTGCGGGACGCGGTGGTCCAGCTGGGCGACAGCGGCGGTACGGGCGGAGTGCTGGCGATCGTCGGTCTGCTGGCGGCGGTGTGGTCGGCGTCGGGGTACGTGGCCGCGTTCATCCGTACGTCCAACGCGGTGTACGACCTGCCGGAGGGCCGCCCGGTGTGGAAGCTGACGCCGCTGCGGATCGTCCTGACCCTGGTGCTGATGGTGATGCTGGCGGTGAGCGCGCTGATCGTGGTGTTCACGGGTCCGCTGGCCGAGCGCGCGGGCACGACGATCGGGCTCGGCGACGCGGCCATCGCGCTGTGGGACATCGCCAAGTGGCCGGTGCTGCTGGTGCTGGTGACCCTGATGATCGCGCTGCTGTACTGGGCCGCGCCCAACGTCCGTGGCCGGGGCTTCCGTTGGGTCAGCCCCGGTGGTGTCCTCGCCACCCTCATCTGGCTCGCCGCGTCCGCCGGTTTCGCCCTCTACGCCGCCAACTTCGGCTCCTACAACAAGACGTACGGCGCCCTGGCCGGCGCCGTCGTCTTCCTCATCTGGCTCTGGCTCACCAACCTCGCGATCCTCCTCGGCCTCGAATTCGACGCCGAGCTCTCCCGCGAACGCGCCATCACCGACGGCGGCTCCCCCACCGACGAGCCCTACGTCGAGCCCCGCGACACCCGCAAGTGGCCGCCCCGCCTCCGCGCCCTACGAGAGGCCCGCACCCGCACCACGGTCGAACCGGACGCGACGCCCAAGGGGTGAGGGGTGAGCCGGCGCGCGGCCACGGACTCCGCCCGGTTCGGGGGCGGAGTCCGTGGCCTCCGCCCCCGAACCGACCCACCCGTCCACAACCCGCCGCCCTCCCGCGAGAGCGACCCACCGCCGTCCACCACCCGGCACAGCCACCCAGCCCACCCACCGACGCACCCGGAACCAGCCGCCGTCGACACCCGCGAGGCAGCGACCGCCGCGCCGACGCCCCTCGCGCTCCCGCCGCTCGACACCCGCCACCACCATCGCCCTGCCGCCATCGCCATCGCCATCGCCCTGATGATCGACGCTCCGCGACCACCGCCGGACAGCGATCAGCCCACGGCCAACCGCCGCACGCCCGCGCGGACCAGCCGATGACTCGATCACTGTCCGTGCGCGCGCATGCTCCGCACCCGACCGCCGTGATCGCCGGCGATCGGGTGGAGATGCCACGCTCGGCCGACCCCTTCGAGCACCGAGCTCTTGGGGCACTCTCGGGGGCGGGCCCCGCACAGGCCGTTCGAGCTGGACTTGTCAGAAAAGCGAGTCGGGTGGGTGGGTAGGAAAAAGGGTCGCGCCCGGCGGCTAGTGGTAGTGCCGCCAGACCAGCACCCCAGCCGTGGCCGCCACGGCGACCCCCGCACCGCCCACGATCACCGCTTCCCGAGGCACCCGCTCCCACGCCGAGTGCATCCGGGCCTTCACATCGGCCTTGGCGGCCAGTTCCTCGACCGTGTCGCCGAGCTGGGCCCGGGTCTGCTCGATCTGCCGTCGGAGTTCGTCGGGCCCCTTGGCGCCCACGGCACCGTTGGTCCTGCCGGATGCGTGCGTCATCGCCGAGCCCTCCCCTTGATCTCGTCCATGTCCGCCTTGACGCTGTCGAGCGCCAGCTCCGGTTTCGGCGGGGTGGCCCGCCGCAGCTGGGCGCGCCCGACCGCGGCCAGTACGGCGGCGATCACGAAGAGCACGGCCATGACGATGAGCGCGGCGGCCCATACGTCCAGCACCAGGGAGAGCGCCGCGACCCCGGCCGCGGCGAGGGTCATGAACCCCACATAGGCGACGGCACCGGCCGCGCCGAGGAGCCCCCCGCCGCGCCCCGCGCGCCGCCCCTTCTCGGCCAGCTCCTCCTTCGCGAGGGCGACCTCCTGTCGTACGAGCAGGGAGAGCTGTTCGGTGGCCTGGCCGACCAGCTCGCCCACGGAGTGGTGGTCGTGTTCGCCCGGCCCCGGACGCTCGGATCGCACAGAGCGCACGAATCGCTTGGGCCTGGTCTCGGTGGTCCCGGTCACGGTGTCGCCTCCTCACACATCGGGACGCCCCGAGTACCCGGTCGGGCCCGTGCTACCCCTGTGACGGCGGCCCCCAGTCCTCGTAGCAAAGCTCCCGCATACTTCGTAGAAGAATTAAGTGGAGCTTCACAATGACCGCGCCCGACACTACCCCCATGACCCTCACCCACCGCACCCACCGCCCCACTCCCTTCGGCCGCGCCCTCTGCGCGATGGTCACGCCCTTCACCGCGTCCGGCGCGCTCGACCTGGACGGGGCGCAGCGGCTGGCCGACCGGCTGGTGGCCGGGGGGTGCGACGGGCTGGTGCTGTCCGGGACGACGGGTGAGTCGCCGACGACGACGGACACGGAGAAGGCGGAGCTGATCCGCGCGGTACGCGCGGCGGTCGGCGACCGGGCGGTGATCGTGGCCGGGGTGGGCACCGCCGACACCCGGCACACGGTGGAACTGGCACTGTCCGCCGAGAAGGCGGGCGCGGACGGCCTGCTGGCGGTCACGCCGTACTACAGCAGGCCCCCGCAGGACGCCGTCGAGGCCCACTTCCGCGAGCTGGCCGACGCCTCGGGGCTGCCCGTCGCCCTGTACGACATCCCCGGCCGCACCGGCACCCGGATCGAACCGGAGACCATGATCCGGCTGGCGGCCCACCCCCGGATCGTGGCGGTGAAGGACTGCGCGTACGACCTCCTGGGCACCCAGAAGGTGCTGGCGGAGACGGACCTCGCGTACTACACGGGCTGCGACGAGTACGTCCTGGCCCTGTACGCGATCGGCGGGTCGGGCTACATCGGCACGGTCGCGAACGCGGCACCCCGCGCCTTCCGGGCGATCGTCGACGCGTTCGACGCCGGCGACACCGCCGAGGCGGCCCGGCTCCAGCGGCGGACCGTCCCGCTCACCGAACTGATGATGTCCTCCGGCCTGCCCGGCGCCGTCACGGCGAAGGCGCTCCTCGGCCGCCTCGGCCTCCCGTCCGGCCCGGTCCGCGCACCGCTGCGGCCCGCCGGCCACGAGGTGACCGACGGGCTGCTGAGGGCGTACGAGCGGCTCGTGGCCGCCTGAGACGAGCGGTCAGCGGGTGGCGAAGACCGGGTTCCAGCGCCCGGGCGCGCCGTCGTTGCCCTTGCGGGCGCCGCTGAGCGGGATCGTCCTGTCGCTGCCGATGGTGACGAGCACCAGGGAGTTGCGGAACTCGTTGTCGCCGGGCGCGATGTCCCAGGCGATGAGCCGCTTGTCATCGGCCCAGGCGAGCAGTTGCTGTCCGCGCACCTTGTGGAGCCGCTTGCCGGTGGCGGGGTCGAGGATCTCGGAGGCGGTGGTCCTGGCACCGCCCGCGAAGCCGCCGGCCGCGAGCTTGCCGTTCGGGGAGAGCCGCGCCTCCACCGACCAGGTCAGGTGCTTCTCGGCGGCCGGCTTGTCGACCTTGTTGCCCTTCAGGTCGTAGTACTGATCGTACGGTTCTGCGCTCAGCCCGGAGCGGACCAGCTTGCCGTCGCCGCTGAAGGAGAAGTCCTGGCGGGAGTTGACGGATCGCAGCTCCTCCTCCTTCTCCGGCGCGGTCTCGCTCCACTCGGTCCTGCCGGAGTCGACGTCGACGACGTAGAAGCCGGTTCGGTACGACTCCGACCAGATCGGGATGAAGTCGTTCTTCTTGCCGTCCCCGTCGACGTCGTTGCCCGCCTTGGTCAGCACATCGGGATTCTTGCTGTAGGTGGTGGCGACGAGCTCGGTGCCGTCGGCCGAGAACTCGACGCCCGCCACACCCCGGTCGGCCAGGATCCAGCGCTCGACCTCGCCGGTGAGCAGGTCGAGGATCCCGATCCGGTCGGCGGGCAGATCCTTCTCCAGGACTGCGGCAGTCCGCATGCCTGGGGCGACCGCCACCCAGGACCAGCGGGAGTCCGCGACGTACTTGCCGGTCTTCTGGTCGAGGATCCGGTAGGAGCGCTGCCTGACCGCCGTGTCCTCGTCCTTGGAGACGACGGTCTCCAAGGTGTACCAGGCGGCCAGCGCCACGTCCCCGGCCGCGATCAGGTCGCGCGGCGGCGACTGGTCGGCGTGGGCGATGATGTCGCTCCGGTTCATCTCGGTGGCGAGCCGCACCTCGTCCTTGCCGGAGTCCAGCAGCGGCACGGCCACCGCGACGGCGACCACGGCGGCGGTGGCCGCGGCGACGGTCGCGAGCCTGCGGGTCCGGCGGCGGCGCCGGACGGTCAGCACCCGCGCGGCGAAGTCCGCTGCCAGGGGCGGCTGTTCGGCGGCCTGCTCGCGCAGGGAGTCGCGCACCAGTTCGTCGACGTTCACGGACGCACCTCCACGGGCGAGAAGTCACGGGACGGCCGCTGTTCGGCCGCGGCGGGGCCGAGCGCGGCCAGCTCGGGCGCGAGTTCGCGCAGCCGGGCGAGCGAGCGGTGGGTCGTGGACCGGACGGTCCCGACGGAGCACCCGAGGATGCGGGCCACATCGCCCTCGGGCAGATCCTCGAAGTAGCGGAGCACGAGGACGGTCCGCTGCCGGGCGGTGAGCCGGGCCAGTGCCCCGCGCATCACGAGCCGCAGCTCCACACCGGCCGCCCCGTCCACGGCACCGCCGCTCTCGGGCGGCTCGGCGACGGTCAGCTCGCGCCGCCGCCATTTCAGCCGCCACCGGCTGACCTGCTGCCGGTAGAGGATCTGCCGTACGTACGCCTCCGGTTCGTCGATCCGCTGCCAGCGCCCGGCGGCCTTGATCAGCGCGTTCTGCAGCAGGTCCTCGGCGGCGTGCCGGTCCCCGCCGCTCAGCAGCACGGCCGTCTTCAGCAGTGCCGACGACCGCCCGGCCACGAACTCCCGGAAACTCTCCTGCCCCTCGGCATCCATCGTCACCTTCTCTTCTCCGGCGGGCCCCGTGTCCCGCCCCTGTGCCCCTTGTGACGCGCGGACCCTCCCACGGCTATGCCGGCACGGCGAAAGTCGGTCCGGAAACGGTCCGGGAAACCCTTCGGGACCCGCTTCGGGGAAACGCTTCGGGGCCCGCACACGCTCACGCGCGTACGGGCCCCGAACCGTTTCCCTGCGGAGATCAGCCCCAGCGGTACCCGTCACCGAACAGCAGGGTGTGCTCCAGCACATCCTCCATCGGGTCGTCGACCTGACCGACGTTGACGAGCCCGATCCGGGGGCCGTTGTGCGAGGACTTGTTGGTCTCGTCCGCGTGCGCGGCCCCGGCCGGCACCCAGCACAGCGCCGCCCCGGCCAGCACCCCCGTGACCACTC
Source organism: Streptomyces sp. NPDC001868 (assembly GCF_040297125.1). NCBI lineage: Bacteria > Bacillati > Actinomycetota > Actinomycetes > Kitasatosporales > Streptomycetaceae > Streptomyces > Streptomyces sp. NPDC001868. The sequence continues at coordinate 173,848 of NZ_JBEOYO010000017.1, forward strand.
GCGCCACGGTCCCAGCCCGGTCGTTCCTCATCCCTCGGCCCCTCATCTCGTCGTCTCGGCTTCTGATCGGACCCTCTGTCCACCCGTTCATCTGCCTGGACCGCACAAAGGTCACGCCGAGTACCTCGTACGTGGGGCCGTGGGGGCTCAGTTGTGGCTGTGCAGGATCTCGTTCAGGCCGCCCCAGACCGCGTTGTTGGGGCGGGCCTCGACCGTGCCGGTGACCGAGTTGCGGCGGAAGAGGATGTTGGAGGCGCCGGAGAGCTCGCGGGCCTTGACGACCTGGCCGTCGGGCATGGTGACGCGGGTGCCGGCGGTGACGTAGAGGCCGGCCTCGACGACGCACTCGTCGCCCAGCGCGATGCCGACGCCCGCCTCGGCGCCGATCAGGCAGCGCTCGCCGATGGAGATGATGACGTTGCCGCCGCCGGAGAGCGTGCCCATGGTGGAGGCGCCGCCGCCGATGTCCGAGCCGTCGCCGACGACGACACCGGCGGAGATCCGGCCCTCGACCATCGACGTGCCGAGGGTGCCCGCGTTGAAGTTGACGAAGCCCTCGTGCATGACCGTGGTGCCCTCGGCGAGGTGCGCGCCGAGGCGGACCCGGTCGGCGTCGGCGATCCGGACGCCCTTGGGGGCCACGTAGTCCGTCATGCGGGGGAACTTGTCGACGGACGTGACCTGGAGGTGCAGGCCTTCGGCGCGGGCGTTGAGCCGCACCTTCTCCAGGTCGTCGACGGCGACCGGGCCGAGCGAGGTCCAGGCCACGTTGGCGAGGAGGCCGAAGACGCCCTCCAGGCTCTGGCCGTGCGGCTTGACCAGACGGTGGGAGAGCAGGTGGAGGCGCAGATAGGCGTCGTGCGTGTCGATCGGCTTCTCGTCGAGCGAGGAGATGACCGTGCGGACCGCGACGACCTCGACGCCCCGGCGCGTGTCCTGACCGATCGCGGCCGTCGCACCGCCGCCCAGCAGCTCCGCGGCCCGCTCGGCGGTCAGCCGCTCGGTGCCGGAGGGGCCCGGCTCGGCGGAGAGTTCGGGCGCGGGGAACCAGGTGTCGAGAACGGTGCCGTCGGCGGCGATCGTGGCGAGGCCGGCGGCCACGGCGCCGGTGGTACGAGGAGCAGTCGTGTCGGTCATGAGGGCAACCTAACCGGCCGGGGCCGGTACGGGCCAACCCGCGCGGCGGGCGTCTCAGGTGCCGGGCACGATACGGACATACGGCACGCCCGCCCGGCGCCGGGCGGCCCGCCCACCCCCGTGGGGCGGGCCGTGTCGCGCGCGGCGTCAGCCTCGTTCGCCCGGTTTGTCGACGACGGCGGTCTCGACGACGGTGCTGCCGCCGGTCGTTCTGCCGTCCTGAACGTCCTGGGTGCCGACCACCTGATACGTCACGGGGTCGAACAGCCACCGCTCACCGGAGGGTCGGCCGGTGTCCAGGGCCACGAGCCGTCTCCCGGACGCGTCCTCGACCAGGTGGTCGACGACGGAGAGACCGGGCAGGGTGGCCAGCGCCCGGTACAGGCCCGCCAGCCCCTTCGGCGGCTTGACCTCGGCGCCGAGCAGATGGTTGATCTCGATGTAGTCGTTCTCCGCTCGTGTGGTGCCCTTCTGGTCGGTGAGGGCGTCCTCCTTCCGGATGGCCCGGAGGGCGCCCTCGCCGTCGGCCGGCAAGGCGGACAGGGTGCGGTACATGTCGCTCGGGGTGCGGTCCGCGCCCTTCTCGGCCTGCATCTCACGGACGTGCACCCTGATCGGCTTGCCGTAGGGGTCGCGCTGCTGGAAGGCGTGCTCGGCGCCGTCGAAACGGATCCAGTCCTCCGCGTAGGCGGACCAGTCCCCGTACTCCGCCAGGGTCTTCTCGTCCAGTTCGGCGGCAGCCGCCTCGTCCGTCGTCAGGGTGTAGATCCACTGCCGGGCCCTCGGTCTCGGAACCGTCGGCTGTCCCTCCACCACCTCCGCCGCCCGTTCCAGCAGCTCGGCCGCGCTCATCCCCTTCAGGTCCGCGTTCGTCAGCGCCGCCGGTGTCGTCAGCTCGCGTGCCTCGTCCCGGCCCACCAGCAGCGACGCGGTCACCGCCACCGCCGTGACGGCCGCCGCGACCCCGATGATCACGAATCTCGGCCGCGCCCACACCCGCCGCCGCTCCCCGGCCCGCGCCGCGTCCAGCAGCCGCGCCCGCCCGGGCGCGAGACGGGCCCGGTCGGGGGCCGGTGCCTCGGCGCGCAGCTCCCGTACCTCGGTCAGCTCGTCCACGTCAGACCACCTCCGCCGCGTCACCGACGAACGCCGGATCGGCTCCCAGCGCCGTACGCACCTTGCGCCGCGCACGGTTGAGCCGTGAGCGGACCGTTCCCACGGGGATGTCCAGGGCCTGGGCGACCTCCTGGTAGCCGAGGTCGGCCCATGCGACGAGCAGCAGGACGTGCCGGTCCCCCGCCGGCAGCGCCGCCAGTGCCCCGGCGAGCGGGCCCTGCGCCGCCACTCGGGTGTCGGTCCGTTCGACCCAGGTCTCGCTCCAGGACGCGGCGACCGGGTCGTGTCCGGTGCGGGCCAGCGCCTTGAGCGCCCGGACCTCCGTACGGCGGTGCTTGCCGATGAGGTTGCCCGCGATGCCGTACAGCCAGGGGCGGGCGTTGGTGCGGGTCCGGTCGTAGCGGCCCCGGATGCGGAACGCCGTGAGGAAGGTGTCGGCGGTGAGGTCGTCGGCCATGGAGTCGCCGAGTCGCCGGGCCACGTACCGGTGGATGTCCGGGGCGTAGCGGTCGTAGAGCCGTGCGAACAGCTCGGGCTGTTCCAGCGACTGGGCGACGATCTCCGCGTCGTCCTCCACGCGTGCCTGTGGCGATGGTCCGCTCACCGGGTTCTCCCCCCGCTCGTCACAACCGCCCCCTCCGCCGTTTCGCCGTTTCGCCGTTCCGCTGTCACCCCCTGTTCCCCGATGGCCCGCAGAAGGTTCACGGTGCGCGCGAAGCCGTCCGGCGGAGGGTCTCCCTCAGGGAATCACCCGGGCCAGCACCTCCCGCGCGTACTCCTCGTCGTACGGCGCCCCCGTCAGCAGTACCTGCAGACAGATGCCGTCGACCATCGCGACCAGCGCCCGCGCGGTCACCGGGTCGGTGCGCTGGGCGAGGCAGTCGGCGAAGGCGCGGGCCCACTCGTCGGCGACGGGCCGGAGGGCGGGCCTGCGCAGCGCGGCGAGGTAGAGCTCGTACTCCACCTCCAGGCCCGTCCGGTCGCCGGCGAACCACACGCCGCCCAGCGCGGCCAGTTCGGCGGCGAGGTCGGTGCCGGGGTCGCGCAGGGCATCGCGCGCGGCGACGGTCTTGGCGAAGCCCTCGTTGGCCTGCCGCAGGGCGGCGACCATCAGATCGTCGAGGGTCTTGAAGTGGTAGGTCGTCGAGCCGAGCGGTACGTCCGCCTCGGCGGCCACGGCCCGGTGGCTCAGCCCGGCGATGCCTCTGTCTCCCACGACCCGGATCGCGGCGTCGATGATCCGCTGCCGCCGCTCGGGGTCGTAACGCCGGGCCATCAGTGGGCGCCTCCCAGGTTCAGCACCACGACTCCCGCGATGATCAGCACGATCCCGGCGACCTTGGGGACGCTCAGCCCCTCCCCGAAGAGCACCAGCCCGAGCACGGCGACGCTCGCGGTGCCGACGCCGGACCAGATCGCGTACGCCGTGCCGATCGACATGGACTTCAGGGCCTGGGCGAGCAGGACGAAGGAGACGAGGTACCCCACACCGGTGACCAGCGACGGCCACAACTTGCTGAAGCCCTCGCTGTACTTCATGGCGGTGGTGGCGGCCACTTCGGCGGCTATGGCGCCGACGAGCAACAGATATCCCATGTGTACGATCGTACACACCATGCGTACGGGTGTACACATCGCCCGCACGGCGCGTGTGCGCACGGCTCCCGCACACGGCTCCCACAACGGGTGTGTACGTCGCGCGTACAACGGATGCGCACATCGCGTGTACCGGCGTACTTATGGGCGGAATTGAGCGTCACCCGCCGCCAAAAGGCCTTTCTTTCGGGGCCGTTCCGTTATGGAAGCGCTCACTCAAAGGGCTCCCCGGGCACCACTTGGTCCACTACTGTTTCAACGGTCAAGCTCCCAGATGTGATGATCTTGAGGATCTCGCACACCGGGTCGCGTCTGGCTCCTCCCTGTCGACCCATGACGATTCGCGTCCGCATTTGGCGACGCCGAAGGAACCGCGCATGCCGCCACAAAAGCCCGGACCTGATCCGGACCAGACCACGCCCAACCTTCCGGTGCTCAGATCCGCGAAGGTGTGGGAGACGGGTGTCGCCCCGGACGACACCCGAATACCGGGCACGCGCCGCCTCTGGGTGGCCGGTGCCCTCGCCCTCGCCGTGATCTCGTCCTGTGTGACCTGGATCGCCCTGCAGGGCTCGGAATCTGACGACTCGTCGGAGAAGAACGGCCGTACCACCGCCGCCGACGAGCGGATCCTCCCCTCCCTCTCGCTCCCGCCCACGTCGCCGCCCGCGAGCTCGGCGCCGGACGGCAAGAGCGGTCTGTCGGAGCCGCAGGGCTCCGAGGGGGACTCGAAGAACGACGGGAGCGGGAGCAAGGACGAGGACTCCGCCGGCTCCAAGGGCTCCGGCTCGTCCGACGACAAGCAGCAGGGCGGCTCGAAGCCGACCGCCGAGCCGTCGAAGACGACATCGCCGCCCAAGAAGCCGCCGTCCTCGACCACGACCCGGAAGTCCGTCCAGGCGGTCAACTACCCGGACCGGTACTGGCATCTGCGCAACGGTGTGATCCAGCTGGACCAGGTGAGCTCCCGCAGCGGAAGCGAGACCAGGGAGGACTCCTCCTTCAAGGTCGTCTCCGGCCTCGCGAACTCCTCCTGCTACTCCTTCCGTATGCAGGACGGCCGTTATGTGCGCCACCAGAGCTTCGTGCTGCGCGCCGCGAGGAACGACGGTTCCCGTCTCTTCGAGCAGGACGCCACGTTCTGCCCGCGCTCGGCGTACTCCTCGGACTCGGTCATGCTGGAGTCGGTGAACTATCCCGGCTACTTCGTCCGTCACCGCAGCTTCCAGCTCCGCCTCGACCGCTACGACCACAGCGGCTACTTCTTCGCGGACGCCACGTTCAAGCTGGTGAAGGGCTTCTCCTGACCGGCCGTCATCCACCGGACATGGGTGTGGGGGCCGGGGCGCGGCGCGGGGGGGCGGAGCCCATGCGCGGGGTTGTGCAGATTTTTAGTCCGCGGCCCCCCGGGGGGGGCTGGGGGGGGGAGGTTTGTTTTTT